>DATLRJ010000065.1:0-10896 GCA_035534715.1 Acidimicrobiales bacterium
CGACTCGAGCACCGCGACACGGGCACGCAGGCGGCCGAGGAGCGGCGGCCAATCCTCGAACCTGTAGGGCGGGTCGAGCAGCGCCACGTCGTAGCCGACGCGAGCGGCCCCGAGGTAGGCGAGCACGTCTGCTCGCACGACGCGTACCCCGGGCCGCCCGGCGAAGCCGACGCGTGCGAGGTTCTCCTCGATCGCGACCGTCGCGTCGCGCGCCGAGTCGACAAAGGTCACGGACGTCGCGCCTCGCGAGATCGCCTCGATGCCGAGCGCGCCCGATCCGGCGAACGCGTCGAGGACGCTCGCTCCGACGAGCACGTCGAGGGAGGAGAGCACGTCGAACACGGCCTCGCGCACGCGGTCGGACGTCGGGCGGATCGCGGCAGAGCCCGGGGTCCGCAGCGGCCGGCCCCGCGCCTCCCCGCCGATCACGCGCACCCGCGCAACCTAGCGCTGCACGGATGCAGCGCGACGGCCGCCGTGCGGTCGTGAGCACGCTCGGCGCGCCCGCCGCGCGGTGCCGGCGACGAGCGCGGCGGCGCGCCGGGCGCTCAGCTCCGGAACAGGTACCGCGCCTCCTCCTCGCCGACGAAGAGGCGGAGCTCGTGTGCGAACCTCGGGTGCCGCTCGAGCCCGGGGTCGCCGTCGAGGACCGACTCGGCGAGAGTGCGGGCGAGCTCGACGAGGTCGCGGTCGCGGCGCAGCGAGGCGAGCCGGAGATCGTTGCGTCCCTGCTGGCGCGCGCCGAGCACGGTACCCTCGCCGCGCAGCGCGAGGTCGACGTCCGCGAGCTCGAAGCCGTCGCTCGTCGCCTCGATCGCGCGGAGCCTCTCGGCGGCGGCGGAGTCGTCGGCTGCGGGGGCGAGGAGGAAGCACGTAGAAGGCTCTCGGCCGCGCCCGACCCGGCCCCGGAGCTGGTGGAGCTGCGCGATCCCGAAGCGATCGGCGTCCTCGACGACCATGACCGTGGCGGTCGGGACGTCCACGCCGACCTCGACGACCGTCGTCGCGACGAGCACGTCGAGACTCCCATCCCGAAAGGCCGTCATCGCCGCGTCTTTTTCGGCAGGGCGGAGCTGGCCGTGGAGGAGACCGACGCGGCAGCTCGAGAGCTCGCCCGTCGAGAGACGCGCGTGCTCCTCTACCGCGGAGCGGAGCGTGCGAGGCGCCCGGTCGCCCGGCGTGATCGCGCTGCTGGTCGCGATGCCCGGCCCGTTGCGAGGGCCCCGCTCGAACAGCGCGGGGTGCTCTCCCTGCTCCTCGCCCTCGTCGGCCTCGAGCCCGTCAGCGTCCTCCGGAGGCTCCCCCGCGCGAACGAGCGGGCAGATCACGTAGGCCTGGTGACCGGCGTCGACCGCGGCGCGCACCGCTCGCCACGCCGTGTCCTCCCCCGCCGCGTCCGCGATCCAGCGTGTCCTCACGGCGCTGCGGCCCGGCGGGAGCTCGTCGAGGACCGTCGAGTCGAGGTCGCCGTAGACGGTCATCGCGGCAGTGCGCGGGATCGGGGTCGCAGTCATGACGAGGAGGTCGGGATCGTGGGCGCTCGCACCCTTCTCGCGCAACGCCGCGCGCTGGTCGACGCCGAAGCGGTGCTGCTCATCGACGACGACGACCCCGAGAGACGAGAACTGCACATCCACTGTGAGTAGCGCCTGGGTGCCGACGACGATGTCGACGGCACCCTGCGCGAGCGCGTCGACGATGCGCGCCCGCTCGGCCGCGCCCGTCCGGCTCGTGAGGAGCTCGATCGCTACGGGCCGCGTCGCAGAGAGGCGCCCGGCATCTTTCACCTCCACCCCTGCCAGCAGGCGGCGTGCGGCAAGCAGATGCTGCTCCGCGAGTACCTCGGTCGGCACCATGAGCGCCCCCTGGAAGCCGCCCTGCACGCCGAACAGCAGCGTCGCGAGCGCGACCACGGTCTTTCCCGAGCCGACGTCGCCCTGGAGCAGCCGGTGCATCGGGTAGGGGCCCGCGAGGTCCCGGGCGATCTCCTCGATGGCCCGCTGCTGCGCGGACGTCAGCGGGAACGGCAGCGCCCCGACGTACTTCGCGACGAGACCGCCCGTGACCATGTGGCGGATGCCGCGAGCCTCGAGCATCGCGGACCGTTTTCGCATGACGAGCGCGACCTGGAGCCGCCAGAGCTCGTCGAACGCGAGCCGACGGCGCGCCCTGTCGCGCGCCGCGAAGCTCGTCGGGGCATGGATCTCGCGGAACGCCTGGGCACGGCTGACGAGGTCGAGCTCGCGCCGACGGCGCTCCGAGAGAGGGTCCTCGAGCGCCCCCTCGGCCTCGGCGCGTTCGAACGCGGCCCCGACGAAGGCCTCGATCTCGTAGGACGCGATCCCGGCGCGCTCGGACTGTGGATAGAGCGGGACGATCCGCCCGGTCTGGCGTGCGGCTCCCTGCGGGAGGATCAGGCGGTTCGCGGTCTCGCCGGCCGACGGGTCGATGTCGTCCCCGCCCGACCCCGTGAACGGCACGACGTCGATCCGGGGATTCGTCATCTGGATGCGCCCGCGGAAGCGTGCGGCACGCCCATTCGCGACGACCTGAGCGCCCACGACGAGCTGCGTCGCGCGCCACGGCTGGTTGAAGTAGGTCACCGTGAGGGCGACACCCGAGCCGTCGTCGAGCACCGCATCGACGAGCGAGCGGCGGCCGCCGATGTGGCGCGTCGCGCAGCGCGTCACCGTCGCGTGGACCGACGCCTCCTCGCCCACTGTGAGGTCCGCGATGGACGCGATCGCCGTGCGGTCCGAGTACGCACGCGGGTACCACATGAGGAGGTCGAGCAGGGTTCGGATGCCCAACGCCTCGAGGCCGAGCGCCTTGCGTGGGCCGACGCCGCGGAGCTCGGTGACGGCGATCTCGTCCAGCCGCGCGAGGCGCCCGCTCACTCGATCGAGACGAGGAACGGGTAGAGCGGCTGGCCGCCCGGATGGAGCTCGACGACGAGGTCCGGGTGCGTCGCGTGGAGCCACTCGGTGACCCTGCGCACCTGTACCGGGGTGGCGCCCAGGCCCTCGATGAGCGTCACGATCTCATGCGTCGGTCGGAGCAAAGCGTCGAGCAAGCCGCATGTCGCGTCCTCGAGCGTCGAGGCGACCGAGACGACGCCGGAGCGGGAGAGGCCGATGAAGTCGCCCGGGCCGATCGGCCCTGCGGGGCTATCGCTCGTCCGCACCGCGCGGGTCACCTCGCCCGCGACCACCCGCTCTGCCGCCGCCCCCATCTCCTCGGCGTTCTCGTCGCCGGATGCCTGCGGGTCGTACTCCAGCAAGGCGGCGAAGCCCTCGGGTATCCCGCGCGTCGGGACCACTCGGACCTTCTTGGTGGCGACCGCGGCCGCCTGCTCCGCGACCGGACGGATGTTCGAGTTGTTCGGCAGGAGCACGACCTCCTCGCCGCGCGTGGTCTCGATCGCGGCGAGGATCTCGGAGGTCGACGGGTTCATCGACTGTCCACCTGCGACGATCGACTCGACTCCGAGGGACCGGAAGATCCGGCGCACGCCATCACCGGTCGCGACCGCGACGACCGAGGTGACCGGCGCCGGGCCCTCGGGCGGCTCTCGTCGCTCGGGCGCGCCGGCCTGCCGCACCCAGGCCTCCTCCTCGACCTGCTCCGCGAGGTCGGTCACCCTGATCTCCCGGGGGCGCCCGACGTCGAGCGCGGCCTCGATCGCGGCGCCTACGTCGTCGGTGTGGATGTGGCAGTTCCACGTGCCGTCTCCGCCCACTACGACGATCGAGTCGCCGACACCGGCCCACACCTGGGTGAACGCTTCGATCGCGTCGTCCGGCGCCGCGAGCAGGTACATGACCTCGAAACGGAGGTCGCGAGCACCGGCGTCCCGGGGACTTGGGTCAAGGAGCGGCTCCGTCGACGACGATGCGAGCGTCGACAGGACGCTGTCGGGGAGCTCGAGCGTGTCGGGTGGTCCCGCGGCTCCCGCCGCGACGAGCAGCGCGTCGAGCAGCAGCACGAGCCCCGCCCCGCCCGCGTCGACGACGCCGGCCTGCGCGAGCACGGGAAGCTGCTCCGGCGTCCGCCACAGCGCGGCGATCGCCGTCGAGCGAGCCGAGGCGAGCACCCCCTGTAGGTCGGCTCCCGCCGCCGCGGCCTCGCGGGCACCGGCCGCGGCCGCGTCCGCCACCGACAGGATCGTCCCCTCGGCCGGACGGAGGACGGCCTCGCGAGCCGCCCGCGACCCCGCAGCGAGCGCGGTCGCGAGCTCCGCGGGGCCGATGTCGCCCGAGGGCTCCGCGGCGAACACGTGCGCGAGCGCCCGGAGGATCTGGCAGAGGATCACCCCCGAGTTACCACGAGCTCCCATGAGCGATCCGTGCGCGATCGCGGCGCAGACCGCCTGCGTGGCCTCGGCACCCTCTGCGACGTCCTCGATCGGGCCGATCTCGGCGACGACCGACTCGAGCGTCAGTGACATGTTCGTCCCGGTGTCCCCGTCGGGGACGGGGAAGACGTTGAGCCGGTTGATCGTCGCCTGATGGCGATCGAGCAGGTCGCGCATCGTCGCCATCGCGGTCGCGATATCTCGCGCCGCGAGACGTGACGGTGCGTGCCCGCTCATCGCGACGGACGATCCCGGCACGGCGCGAGCGCGGGCAGGTATCGCCCGGTCGACGGGGTGCGCGGGTCCATGGCCGAGGATGGTAACCTCGCTGGCCGGTCCCCGGGCAGGTAGCCGCTCGGGACGGTCGCGGGCCGCGTCCCGTCGGCCGAGAGGCGCGCACAGCGCGAGCGAGGTGGCAGGTCGTCGTGGCAGCGGTATGCGAGCTCTGTGGAAAGCACCCGAACTTCGGGATGAACGTGTCGCACTCCCACCGGCGCACCAAGCGCCGTTGGGACCCGAACATCCAGCGGGTGCGCGCGCTCGTCGGCGGCTCGCCCCGCCGGATCAATGTCTGCACCTCGTGCATTCGTGCAGGCAAGGTCACCAAGCCGCCTCGCCGCTCACCGGAGCTCTCCTCGTCCTGATCTCGCGTCCCGGGAGCGGGGCTAGGCGGCGCGGCGCCGGTCACGTCCGGTGCTCGAACCCGACGATCTCGAATGGCCTGCCGGCGAGCGTCCGCGACCCGCTGTCCGCAACGCACCTGCCGATCTCGATCGGCTCGACGAGGCCAGCGGCGGCGAAGCTCGCCGCGATCCGGCCGGCGTCGGCCGCCGCGAACACGAGCTCGTAGTCCTCGCCACCCCCGAGCGCCTCCTCGAGCGTCGCGCCCTGCGCGACAGGCACCTCCTCGAGGTCGACGCCGACCCCGGACGCCGACGCGAGGCGGTCGAGGTCGATTGCGAGGCCATCGGAGCAGTCGATCATCGCGTTCGCTCCGCCACGGGCCGCGGCCTGACCCTCGAGCAGGCGCGCGCTCGGCCGCCGATGCGCTATGGCGAGACCGTGCGGGTCGGGAGCGCGGCTCCGCAGCGTGCGCAGGCCCGCCGCGGAGCGTCCGAGACGGCCGGTGACAAAGACGCTGTCACCGGGCCGCGCCCCGCTGCGGAGCACGGGAGCGCCGTCGACGGTGCCGATCACCGCGAGCGCGAGCACGAGCGTCGGCCCCTCGCAGAGATCGCCGCCGACGATCGGGCAGCCGTAGTGCGTCGCCGCCTCGCGTAGTCCCTCGTAAAGCGGTTCGATCTGCGGTCCCCGGGCGCCGGCGAGAGCGACGACGGCCGCGAGCGGCGTCCCTCCCATCGCGGCGACGTCGCTGACGTTCACCGCGAGTGCCTTCCACCCGAGATCCGCGAGGCTCGACAGCTGCAAGTCGACGTGGACGCCGTCTACGAGGCAGTCCGTCGCGAGAAGGAGCCTGCGGCCCGCAGGGGCGTCGAGCACGGCGGCGTCGTCGCCGATCCAGGTCTCGCCCGGAGGCGCCACCGGGAGCGTCGCCCGGAGCAGGTCGATCGCGGCCCTCTCGCCCCATCGGGGGCCCGCCGCGGCGCCGGGCGCGTCCGGGGTGGGCGCGCCGGGACCTGGGAGGCGGTGAGCTGCCATGGCGCTCGAACGCTAACGGTTCGCGACACAAGCTGCGCGCCCGCGCGGTGACGCGGTGAGCGCCGGCGCGTTCGGGGTTGAAACGTTCAACTAGTGCGGTCGTAACAACGTGGTTACATTGGCTCGATCCGTTCGGGGGATGGGCGGAGCGTCACGCCGTCGCAAAGGCACGATCAACCCCTCACGGGAGGCGATGCGGGGGCGTCGCATCTCGTGCTCGGCTGCGGCCGGGGAGAAAGGACGCACGACGATGCCACCGACCGAACACAAGGGCCTGATCGACTGGGTCGACTCCTTCGCAGCGCTCGCGCAGCCGGACCGTGTCGAATGGTGCGACGGCAGCGCCGAGGAGTACGACAGGCTCTGTACCCTGCTCGTGGAGCGTGGCACGTTCACGCGCCTTTCGGACGCGAAGCGCCCGAGCAGCTACTGGTCGCGCTCCGACGCCCGGGACGTCGCGCGCGTCGAGGACCGGACGTACATCTGCTCCGCGACGAGCGACGATGCGGGACCGACCAACAACTGGCGCGACCCGGCCGAGATGCGGGCGACCATGACCACGCTGTTCGACGGGTGCATGCGCGGGCGCACGATGTACGTCGTCCCGTTCTCGATGGGACCGCTCGGCTCGCCGATCGCGCGCATCGGAGTGCAGCTCACCGACTCGCCTTACGTGGCGGTGAGCATGCGGATCATGACGCGCATGGGCGCGGGCGCGCTCGAGGTTCTCGGCGCCGACGGCCAGTTCGTCCCCTGTCTGCACTCGGTCGGCGCGCCGCTTGCCCCGGGGGAGCCGGACGTGCCGTGGCCGTGCGATCCGGCGAACACCTACGTCACGCATTTCCCCGACACGCGCGAGATCTGGTCCTACGGCTCCGGGTACGGCGGGAACGCCCTGCTCGGCAAGAAGTGCCTCTCGCTGCGGATCGCGTCAGTGATCGCGCGCGACGAGGGGTGGCTCGCCGAGCACATGCTCATCGTGAAGCTCACGTCCCCCGCGGGCGACGTCCGGTACGTGACCGGAGCGTTCCCCTCGGCATGTGGCAAGACCAATCTGGCGATGCTCATCCCGACGATGCCAGGGGGGAAGGTGGAGACGATCGGCGACGACATCTCGTGGATGAAGATCGGGCCGGACGGCACCCTCCGGGCGATCAATCCCGAGGCCGGGTTCTTCGGTGTCGCACCGGGCACGAACGATCGCACCAACCCGAACGCCCTCCTGACGCTTTCGGCGAACACGATCTTCACGAACACCGCGCTCACCGACGACGGTGACGTGTGGTGGGACGGGCTCACCGAGGATGCCCCCGAGCACCTCACGGACTGGAAGGGCGACGAGTGGACACCCGCCTCCGCGGCGTCGCCGTCGCACCCGAACGCGCGCTTCACGGTGCCTGCCGGGCAGGACCCCGCGATAGCCCCCGAGTGGACCGACCCCGAGGGCGTCCCGATCTCGGCGGTGTTGTTCGGGGGCCGACGAGCGTCCGTCGTGCCGCTCGTCCACCAGGCCTTCGACTGGGCCCACGGTGTGTTCCTCGGGTCGATCATGGCATCGGAGACGACCGCTGCGGCCGCGGGCGAGGTCGGCAACCTCCGCAGAGACCCCTTCGCGATGCTCCCCTTCTGCGGCTACAACATGGCGGATTACTGGGCGCACTGGCTGTCGTTCTCCGGACGCATGGACGCGGACAAGCTCCCCCAGATCTTCTACGTGAACTGGTTCCGCAAGGGAGCCGACGGCACGTTCCTGTGGCCGGGCTTCGGTGAGAACGCCCGGGTGCTCGAGTGGATCTTCGACCGGTGCTCTGGGAGGGGCGATGCCGTGCGTACGCCGATCGGCTGGCTCCCCGCCGATGGCGCGATCGATACCGACGGGCTCGAGATCGCCGCGGGCGCCATGGCCGAGCTGCTGAAGGTCGACCCCGAGGAGTGGGCGCGCGAGGTCCCCCTCGTGGCGGAGTACTACGCGCGCTTCGGCGATCGGCTGCCGAAGGAGCTCGGCGACGAGCTCGAGGCGCTCGCGGACCGGCTCGGCGCGGGCTGATGCTCCCGGCGCGCTACGGCGCCCGGACGACCACCCGCATGCCAGGATCGGTCGCAGACGCTGCGACTGTCAGCGTGTAGCTCCCGCTCACAGTCTCGAACCCATGGCCGCGATAGGCCTCGAACGCTCGGTGCGCGAGCTCCAGCCGTGCGGTCTCCGAGCGTCCGGCGCCGAGCACGACCCGGGTGAAGGCGGCGAGCTGGCGAGGGGGCTCGCCGGCGGAGCGCGGGAAGCCCACATACGCCTCGATGACGTCTGTGCCGCGCTCGCGGCCCGTGTTCGCGACCTCGACCGACACCGCCTCGCCCGTCCCGGCTCGCGCCGCGGCGAGATGGGAGAGGGCGAACGTCGTGTAGGAGAGGCCGAAGCCGAAGGGGAACAGCGGGGCGACCCGGTGCGCCGCGTACCACCGGTAGCCGATGTCGAGCCCCTCTGAGTAGTGGACGACCGACGAGATGCCCGGAAACGAGCTCGGCGACGCGACGGGCGTCGCGTCGCCAGACGCCGGGAACGTCACGGGAAGCCTTCCTGACGGGTCCACGCGCCCGAAGAGCACGTTCGCCGTCGCGCTGCCGTCCTCTTCCCCTGGGTACCAGGCCTCGAGGACGGCGGACACGCTCGAGAGCCACGGCATGAGCACCGGCCCACCGGTGTTCAGCACGACGACCGTGCGCGGGTTCGCCGCAGCGACCGCGCTGACGAGCGCGTTCTCGTCGCCCGGGAGCGAGAGCGACGGTCGGTCGGCTCCCTCGCCGCTGTAGTCGTTCACGAAGACGACCGCCGTCCGTGATCGTCGCGCCGCGACCACGGCGGCGTGGATGAGCGGCGTCACGTACTGCCAGCCGATCCGAGGGTCGTGCGCCCCGTCGATTGCGAACCAGCGCAGCGCGATCGGGTATCGCTGCCCGCTCACGAGCGGCACCGTCGTCGACCACGACGAGCGGCCGTGCAGCCCGGGGAATGAGAGCAGCGGACGGTGGTCGAGATACGCCCAAGTGTCCCCGTTCTGCTCGACAGAGATCTCGTACAGCCCGGTACGCGGTGGGGCGAGCGTCGCGTGCCACGACGACCACTCGCTGCCCCGGCCCGGGCGCAGCGCGGTCGCGATGGCCGCGGTCACCGAGGGCTTGCCGAGCAGGCCGATGTCCGCTTTGCCGGGCTCCTCCGCCCGCGCGGGCGGAGCTCGGGACGCGAGCGGCGTGCCCGAGGACAGGTCTGCGGCGAGTATCGGCGGCAGGACTCGGTCGGGCGGCATGCCCGCCGCGTACAGGACGTGCACACCGCGACGGACCCGCCCCTCGATGGCGGCAAGTGGCGTCACCACGAACGGTGGAACGACGTACGCGCTTCCCGAGCCCGCGGTCACGGGACGTACGGCCGCTGCGGGACCGATGACCGCGAGCGATCCGCCGAGCCGGAGGGGCAGCGTCACGCCCTGATCCTTGAGGAGCACCATCGACTCCTCCGCGGCGCGGAGCGCGAGGCGCGCGTGCGCGGGCGTCGCGACGTCCTTCGAGATCGTCGGAGCGCGCGGGTGCGCGACGAGCCCGAACCGGAACATCGCCGTGAGCGTCGAGCGCACCGCGCGGTCAAGATCGGCTACGGAAATCCGGCCGCGGCGCACGAGGGCAGCGAGAGTCGAGGCGCGCATCGGCTTCACGAGGTCGATGCCCGCGCGGAACGCGGTCACGGGGTTGAAGACCGCGGCGAGGTCGGAGCGCACGAACCCCGTGAACCCCCAGGATCTCAACGTCGCGTAGAGCGACGGGTCCGAGCAGTCGTTCGCGCCGTTCAGGGCCCCGTAGGAGCACATGATCGACGCGACGTGGCCCGTGCGCACGGCCGCGCGGAAGGGCGCGAGGTAGAGCTCCTCGAGCGGGCGCCGAGCGACGTCCTCGCGAAGGATGAGGCGTGCGGTCTCCTGGTTGTACGCGGTGAAGTGCTTTGCGTCCGCGAGGACGCCCTCCGACTGGATCCCGCGGATGTCGGCGACGCCCATAACCGAGGCGAGGTAGGGATCCTCGCCGTAGCCCTCGAAACCGCGACCGCTCGTCGGGACGCGCATGAGGTTGAGGTTCGGCCCCTGCACGACGTCGATGCCCTTGCCACGGGCCTCCGCGCCCTCGACCTCGCCGTACGCGCGGGCGAGGGAGGGGTCGAAGCTCGCGGCGACGCCGAGCGAGCTCGGCAGCTGGGTCACCCCCGTCGCACCGTAGGCGACGCCGTTGGGCCCGTCCTGAAGCGTGAGCGACGGGAGGCACAGCCGAGGGACGGCAGACGTGAGGTTCTCGTAGCCGCCGCTCGCCCTCAGCACCGCGAGCCCCGCCTTCTCGGCGAGAGTCATCCGTGCGAGCACTTCGTTCGCGAGACGACGTGGGGAGAGAGCATGGGTGCGCGCCTGGGCGATCCACACGCAGCGCGGCGGCCGCGCGCCCGCGCGGCGCACGTGTGCGCGCGCGGTATCGGCCCGGATGTGCGACGAGAGGGAGGGCGAGACGCGCGGCGTGGCCGCCGCGAGCGACGGGGCAACGACGACGATCACCGCGACGAGCGCGACGACCACCCGGAGGACCGCTCGGCGACCGAGCCACGCGCCCAAGAAGCGGCGCGAACGCCCCGAGGTTCTCCCGTGTCCTGCTCCGCCCTCCCTTGTTCCGGCCACGTCCAGCTCCCGGTCGTGCCGGTCGGGTACCTACGCCGCGCGGCAACCTGCGCGATCCATGCGGACCACCCCGCACACGGACCGACCGCAACGTAGCGGCCCGGGGGAGCTCCGCGGTCGCGGGCGCGGTGCGCGTACGCGGAGGCGTCGGAGCGAGCCGAGCCCCCCGTCCGG
>DATLRJ010000066.1:0-5017 GCA_035534715.1 Acidimicrobiales bacterium
GAGCTGCGAGCTGCGAGCTGCGAGCTGCGAGCTGCGAGCTGCGGACGCGTGGGCGGACCCAGGCGTGGACCGGCACGTGCTCGTGCCCCCGGGGGTCCACGTCCACATCCACGACGTGTTCTGGCCCTTTGGGTACCTGCGGCACTGGATAGAGGAGGGCCGCGCGTGGAACGAGTGCTACCTCGTCCACGCGTTCCACGCGTTCCACGCGTTCCTCGCGTTCCTCGCGTTCCACGCGTTCCTCGCGTTCCACGCGTTCCTCGCGTTCCACGCGTTCCTCGCATTCCTCGCGTTCAACTCGTGCTTCGAGATCGTGCTCTTCAACCACTACCTCGCGCAGTGCCACCGCGAGGTCATCGGAGAGGAGCTTCCCGCGATGCTCGAGAACACGGGCGGGGCGCTGTGGATGCGGCGGGCCGCGATCCCCGACCCCCGGTCCCCGAGCCGTGGGGCTCTCGGACCGGAGCCTTCCACACGATCCGAACGGTGCCGTCCCTCGAGACGGCGCCGGCGCAGGGTCAGGCCGGCGGACCGCCGTCCGGTCGCTCCCGATCGGCGCGGACGTCGCTCTCCGTAGCGCTCGGGGGCGCGATGCCGCGGAGCACCTCCGCCATCTCGATCGCTGCGAGAGCCGCATCCTCGCCGCGGTTTCCGAGCTCTCCACCCGAACGCGCTCGCGCCTGCTCGCGGGTCTCGGTCGCGAGCACGCCGAAGATCACCGGGACGCCCGTGTCGAGCGCGGCCCGTGCGATCCCGTCCGCGGCCGCCTGCGCGACGAGCTCGTAGTGCCCGGTCTCGCCACGGATGACCGCGCCGACCGTCACGACCGCGTCATAGCGCCCGCTCGCGGCGAGGTGCTTCGCGACGAGGGGCAGCTCGAAGGCGCCCGGAACGGCGCGCACGTCGATCCGGTCCGGCGCGACACCGTGGCCCTCGAGCGCGCGCCGTGCGCCTGCGAGGAGGTTCGCCGTGATCTCCTCGTTGAACCGGCTCCACGCGATCGCGATCGACATCCCCGTCCCGTCGAGCGCCGCGGGGGCAGGACGCTCAGCCGACATGGTCGCTCGGACCGGGGAGCAAGGGGTCGCTCAGCAAGTGCCCGAGCCGGTCCCTCTTCGTGTGCAGGTACGTGACGTTCTCCTTGTTCGGCCGGGTCTCGAGCGGTACGCGCTCGGTGATCTCGAGCCCGAACCCCTCGAGCCCGCCGCGCTTTGCCGGGTTGTTCGTCATGATCCGCATCTTTCGCACTCCGAGGTCGAGCAGGATCTGCGCGCCGATCCCGTACTCGCGGCTGTCGACAGGCAGGCCGAGCTCGACGTTCGCGTCGACAGTGTCGAGCCCGCCGTCCTGGAGCTCGTATGCGTGGAGCTTGTCGACGATGCCGATGCCTCGTCCCTCGTGGCCCCGGAGATAGACGACGACGCCGACCCCGGCGTGCGCGATCTGCTCCATCGCGAGCTCGAGCTGCTCGCCGCAGTCGCAGCGCAGCGAGCCGAACACGTCGCCCGTGAGGCATTCGGAGTGCACGCGCACGAGCACGCTGTCGTCCGCTCTCGGCTCGCCGACGACGAACGCGAGGTGCGTCTCGTGCTCGATCACGCTGTCGTACGCGTAGCAGGTGAACTCGCCGAAGCGCGTCGGGAGCCGCGCGTTCGCGACGCGCCGCACGAGAGTCTCGGTCTTGCGCCGGTGGCGGACGAGGTCCGCGATGCTCACGAGCACGAGGCGGTGCTCGGTCGCGAATGCCTCGAGCTCGTCGCGCCTCGCCATTCCGAGACCGTCCGCGGTGACGACTTCGGCGAGCACCCCCGCGGGCGCGAGCCCCGCGAGGCGTGCGAGGTCGACCGCAGCTTCGGTGTGCCCGGCACGGCGCAGCACGCCGCCGTCGCGGGCGCGGAGCACGTGGAGATGTCCGGGGCGCGCGAGGTCGATCGGCCGCGTCGCCCGGTCCACGAGCGCGTGGACGGTCGCGGCTCGATCCGACGCCGAGATCCCCGTCGTCGTCCCGCGGATCGCGTCGACGGTCACGGTGAACGCGGTGCGCTGCGACTCGGTATTGCGGGCGACCATGAGCGGGAGCTCTAGCTCGTCCGCCCGCTGCTCGGTGACCGACGCGCAGATCAGGCCGGACGTGTGTCGGACGAAGAAGGCCAACTTCTCGGGTGTGACGTGCTCCGCCGCGAGAACGAGGTCGCCCTCGTTCTCGCGGTCCTCGTCGTCGACGACGAGGACGATCTCTCCCCGACGGACCGCTGCGATGGCCTCGTCGATCGACGCAGTGCGCACCGTCACACGCTCCCCGCGGCATGCGCGTCGTAGGGGGAGGGCACGCCGGCGCGTACGAGGCGCTCGACGTACTTCGCGACAACGTCGGTCTCGAGGTTCACGATCTCCCCAGGCATTCGCCGCCCGAGGGTCGTGACGGCGCTCGTATGGGGGATGATCTCGATCCGCATCCAGCTGTCGCGGACCTCGACGAGGGTGAGACTGCAGCCGTCGACCGTGATCGACCCCTTCTCGGCGAGGAAGCGCGCGAGCTTACCGGGGACCTCGATGCCGAGGTGCGGCGCGGCATCGGTGACGACGCCGATCCCGTCGACGTGGCCGAGCACGAGGTGGCCCCCGAGGCGGTGGCCGAGCGCGAGCGAGCGTTCGAGGTTCACGGGTTCGCCCGTGCGCAATGACCCGAGGTTCGTGCGAGAGAGCGTCTCCTCGACGGCCTCGACCGCGAACGACGTCGGGCCATGCTCGACGACCGTGAGACAGCAACCGTTCACAGCGATCGAATCGCCGACCGCAACGTCCTCGATGACTTTGGTCGCGGCGAACTCGAGTCGCGTCGCGGGTGCCGAGGGTGACGCGGACACGAAGCTCCCGAGCTCCTCGACGATGCCCGTGAACATCAGGATGACTCCCTCGGGCTCGTTTCCGGTGCCGTCGCACCGCTCGCGGGGCTGCGACCGGAGGCGCTGTGAGCGTCGGCACGCTCCGGGGAGTGAGCGTCGGCACGCTCCGGGGAATGAGCGTCGGCACGTACCGGAGCGAGCTCCACGCGCAGATCCGCGCCGAGGGCTCTCACGGAGACGAGTCTTCCACGCCACAGCTGCTGCATCGTCGCAGTCCCCGGTCCCGCGAACATCGCCAGCGCGTCGTCGCCCCCGAAGAGGGCCGGTGCGATGTAGAGCACATACCGGTCGACGAGACCAGCGGCGTGGAAGTCGTGGGAGACCGCCGCGCCGCCCTCGACGAGCAGCTGGACGACATCCTGCGCCCCGAGCTCGTCCAGCACCGCGGCGAGATCTCCCTGCATCGAGGTCGCGGGCTCGACCCGGGCGCCGGGAGGGATCGCTCCGAGCACGATGCGCCGGGGGGAGCGCCCCGGGGCGTCGCGCACCGTGAGACGCGGGTCGTCGCAGCGCACGGTCCCCGCGCCGACGAGCACGGCGTCGCTCTCCGCCCGCAGCCGGTGCGCGTCGGCGCGCGCCTCGTCGCCGGTGATCCACGCGCTCGACCCGTCGGGCGCCGCGATGCGCCCGTCGAGTGACGCCGCGAGCTTGAGCACGACGAAGGGCCGCCCGGTGCTCCGGTGCGTGAGGTAGGGGGCGAGCAGCTCGCGTCCCTCGTCCTCGCAGGCCCCGACGCTCACGTCGACGCCGTCCTCGCGCAGCCGGTCGATCCCGGCTCCTGAGACGCGAGGGTCGGGATCGACTACGGCGACGACGACCCGCCGGACGCCCGCGGCGAGAAGCGCGTCCACGCACGGGGGCGTGCGTCCGTGGTGCACGCACGGCTCGAGCGTCACGTACGCAGTGGCTCCTCTCGCCGCTTCCCCGGCGCGGCGAAGAGCCACCACCTCCGCGTGGGGCCCGCCTGGCGGGGAGGTCGCTCCTTCGAACTCCAGCCCGGCGCCGCGTCCCCCGCCGGCGCCGCCGCGGTCCGCAACGACCACGCAGCCCACCCAGGGATTGGGTGAGGTGCGATCGCGGACCGAGGCGCCGAGCTCGAGAGCCCGGAGCATCCTCTGGCGGTCGTCGGCGACGCTCGGGTCAGACGTCGCACGGCGCGCCGGCGGGAGGGCCCGCTTCGGCGCCATCGTGATCAGGCCGGCACGGGCTCGCCCGCCGCCGCGACGCGCCCGTAGAGGGTGGTGCGCTGGGCGACGGGGCGGTCGAGCGGCTCGACGAGCGATCGGAAGTCGTCGGGCGTCATGAGCTGGCCGTGGCGTGCTCCCGCGGCGCGCGAGATGTTCTCGTCCATGAGCGTCCCCCCGAGGTCGTTGCAGCCCGCCGCGAGTAGCTGGGGGATCCCTTCCTTCCCGGTCTTCACCCACGAGGCTTGGATGTTGTCGATGAGGCCGTGGTAGGCGATGCGCCCGACGGCGTGCATGAGGATCATCTCGCGAAACGTCGGCCCCCGTCGGCTCCGTCGCTGCAGGTACATCGGGGTCGCCATGTGGACGAATGGGAGCGGCACGAACTCGGTGAAGCCGCCAGTCTCCTTCTGCAGTTGGCGGGTGCGAACGAGGTGGCGCGCCCAGTGGACGGGCTGCTCGATCGCGCCGAACATGATCGTGACGTTCGACCGCAGGCCGACGAGGTGCGCGGTCCGATGGGCATCGAGCCACTGCTCGGTGTCGATCTTGTCGGGGCAGAGCACGGCGCGGATCTCGTCGTCGAGAATCTCCGCCGCAGTGCCTGGGAGCGTCTTCAGCCCGGCGTCCATGAGCCGCTGGAGGTAGGAGCCGAGCGGCTCCCCGAGCCGGCGCGCGCCCTCCGTGACCTCGAGGGCGGTGAAGCCGTGGATGTGGATCGTCGTGGACGCAGCGCGGACCGCTCGCACGACCTCGAGGTAGTAGTCCCCGTCGAAGTCGGGGTGGATGCCGCCCTGCAGGCAGACCTCGGTCGCGCCGAGCCGCTCGGCCTCGGCGACCCGCTCGCTGATCTCGTCGACGCCGAGCAGGTAAGGGGCGCCACGGAGGTTGAGCGACAGCGGGCCCTTGCTGAACGCGCAGAATCGG
>DATLRJ010000067.1:0-17142 GCA_035534715.1 Acidimicrobiales bacterium
GTGGACGAACAAGCTGTCCGACGTGCTGCCGAACCCGTCCTCGGTCGGCGTCACCTGGAACGCGTTCGACTGGGTGACCAAGGCCTGACCGGCCGGGAGGACCCGCGTGCGCCACGGCCGGGTGACCGGCGGCGGGCACACGCGGGTCCCTCGATCGGACCAGCCGAGCGGCGAGGGGGCGGGCATCGCGTTCGCCCTCTCGCCGCCGTCTACGCCTTGTAAGGTGCCTCGATGCTCGCGTACATCCTCCGCAGGCTTGCGGCGAGCGTGCTCATCCTCGTGCTCTCGAGCATGCTCGTCTTCGTCATGGTCGCGAACTCGGGCGACCCCCTCGCCTCGCTGCGACTGAACCCGCACACGCCGAAGGCCGTCTACGCACTTCGCCGTGCGGAGCTCCACCTGAACGACCCGATCCCCCAGCGCTACTGGATCTGGATCTCCCACGCGGTGCACGGAGATTTCGGCTCCACGATCGCCGGGCAGCCAGTCGCACCGCAGCTCTGGTCACACCTGCTCGTGACGTTCGAGATGGTCATCATCGCGACGCTCGTCGCGATCGTCGTCGCGATCGCGGTCGGCGTCTTCTCGGCGCTTCGCCAGGGCCGGGCGTTCGACAGCGGCGCAACGCTCGCCAACTTCCTCTTCATCTCGACCCCGGTCTTCGTGCTCGGGCTCATCTTGAAGGAGTTCGTGGCCATCCCGATCAACAACGCGGTCGGCCACACGATCTTCTACACGATCGGCCAGGAGAGCCCCAATCTCACGGGAGGCTTCCTACAGCGACTTCCGGACTACGCGGGCCACGTCGTGCTCCCCGTGCTCACGCTCATCCTCGTGAGCTATCCCTCCTGGGCCATCTATCAGCGCTCCTCCATGCTCGAGGTGCTCGACAGCGACTACGTCCGCCTCGCCCGAGCGAAAGGTCTCCGACCGCGCAGGGTTCTCGTCCGCCACACGCTTCGTAACGCTCTCATCCCTGTGACGACGGTGATCGCCCTCGACTTCGCCGGGATCCTCGGCGGCGCGATCCTCGTCGAGGAGGTCTTCTCGTGGCAGGGCGTCGGGGTATGGTTCCTGGCCGGAGTGGGCAATCTCGACTTCAACGTCGTCCAGGCCTATCTGCTCGTGACCGCGTTCTTCGTCGTCATGTTCAACCTCTTCGCCGACATCCTCTACGGCGTGCTCGACCCCCGCATCCGCTATGGCTGACCGCAGGAGCACAGCGACCTCTGATCCGAGCGGCGCGCCCCGTCGCGGCAGTGGCGCGCGATCGGGCGGCGCGGCGAGGAGCGGACGGCGGCGCCGCTCACGCCTGCCTGTCGCAGGAGGGGAGACGCTTCCCCTCGGCGACGAGCACGGCATGGCGGGCGACGTGCGGAGGCAGTGGCAGATCGTGCTCGGGCGCTTCGTCCGCCAGCCCCGCGCGATGGCGAGCCTCGGGATCTTCGCCCTTCTCGGCGTGGGGTCGGTCGTCGCAGGCTATGCCTGGCACTACAACTACCTGACGCTCACGAACCAGATCGCGACGTTCACCTCGGGTGGGCCGACGTGGCAGCATCCTTTCGGCGTCGACCCGATCGGCCACGACCTGTTCGCGCAGGTCATGCAGGGGACGAAGGAGGACATCCAGACGGCTCTGCTCGTCGCGGCCGTCACGACGATCATCGGCACGACGATCGGCGCGCTCGCGGGCTACTTCCGTGGCTGGGTCGACCCGGTCCTCATGCGCTTCACAGACTTCATCCTCGCCGTCCCCCTCCTCGCGGTGCTCGCGGTCCTTGCGAACCTCGCGAGCAAGCAGTCGGGGAGCTGGTTCTGGGTCGCGATCATCATCGGTGCTCTCGCATGGACCTACGTCGCGCGGCTCGTGCGTGCGGACTTCTTGTCCCTACGAGAGCGCGATTTCGTCGAGGCGGCCCGAGCCATCGGCGCCTCCAACCGTCGCATCATCGTCCGCCATCTGCTTCCGAACGCGCTCGGCCCGATCATCGTCAACGCGACGCTCACGGTTGCGAACGCGATCATCCTCGAGTCGACGCTGTCATTCCTCGGGCTCGGGATCCAGCCGCCAAACGTCTCGCTCGGCACGCTCGTCGCGTCCGGGGAGGGCGATGCGACGACGTTCTGGTGGCTGTTCGTGTTCCCGGCGATCTTCATCATCCTGCTCATCTTGTGCATCAACTTCATCGGTGACGGGCTTCGTGAGGCGTTCGACCCACGGCGCTCGAGGGTGCGGGCATGACGGACGAGCCCGTTCTCGTGTTCGAGGGCCTCGAGGTCGACTTCGCGACCGGTGGGGGCGTCGTGCACGCAGTGCGCGGGGTCGACCTCACGCTCAGTTCGGGTGAGGTCCTCGGCATCGTTGGCGAGTCCGGGTCCGGCAAGTCCGTGACCGCGATGGCCGCGATGGGCCTCCTCCCGCGCTCGGCGCGGACGCGCGGCTCGGTCCGCTATCGCGGCGCCGAGCTGCTCGGGCGGAAGGAGAAGCAGCTCATGGGCATCCGGGGCAAGGGGATCTCGATGATCTTCCAGGACCCGATGACCTCTCTCAACCCGGTCTACTCGGTCGGCTGGCAGATCGCCGAAGCGATCCGCGCGCACCAGGACCTCTCGAAGGAGGCCGCGACGGCCGCCGCAGTCGAACTGCTCCGGCGCGTCGGAATCCCCAATCCCGAGGAGCGCTCCACCAGCTACCCGCACGAGTTCTCGGGCGGGATGCGCCAGCGTGTCGTCATCGCGATCGCGATCGCGAACGACCCCGAGATCATCCTTGCGGACGAGCCGACGACCGCGCTCGACGTCACCGTGCAGGCACAGGTCCTCGAATCACTGAAGACCGCCCTCTCGGAGACGCACGCGGCCCTCCTGCTCATCACGCACGATCTCGGGGTGATCGCGGGACTCGCGGATCGCGTGCTCGTCATGTACGCGGGTCGCCCGGTCGAGGTCGGGACCGTGGACGAGATCTTCTACAGCCCGGCGATGCCCTACACGCTCGGGCTCCTCGGCTCGATCCCTCGCGTCGACACCGACGGGACGGAGAGGCTCCGGCCGATCCCCGGCTCACCGCCCTCGATGGTCGGCGTGCTGCCGGGCTGCCCGTTCGCGCCACGCTGCCCGCTCCGTGCGCCGGTCTGCGACGAACAGGAACCGCCTCTCCTGGCCGTGGGGCGCCCGGTGGACGGGTCGCCAGGATCGTCTGCGCACGCGGCCGCGTGCCATTTCGGCGAGCAGGTCCTCGCGAGGACCTCCCCACTGTTCGCAGCGACGTCCGCCGACCTCGAGGAGGGGGTCGCAGGCGCAAGCGACGAACCGACCGGGGCTCCCGACCTCCCGTTCGGGGGTGCCACCATCGGCGAGGCCGGGCGTCTTCCGGGCGACGTCCGATGAGCCCTCCCGAGATGCGCCCGGCGCCCGGCGCCCGGTCCACTGACGCTCCCGGCGACGCCCCGGCTCCCGAGCCGCCTCCGGTCGCGGCACGCTCGGCCGGAGGCGGCGCGCCCGTGCTGTCGGTGCGAGACCTCGTGAAGCACTTCCCGATCCGGGGTGGCCGCGTCTTTCGCCGGGTGGTGGGCGAGGTACACGCAGTCTGCGGCGTCTCGTTCGACATAGCCGCCGGGGAGACGCTCGGCCTCGTCGGGGAGTCCGGATGCGGCAAGTCGACGACCGCCCGGTCGATCCTCCAGCTCGTCGCGCCGACGGCCGGGTCCGTGCGCTTCGAGGGGCGCGAGCTCACCGACCTCTCGCCGGGAGAGATGCGCGAGGTCCGTCGGCACCTCCAGGTGGTCTTCCAGGACCCGTACGCGTCGCTCGACCCGAAGATGCCGGTAGGGGAGACGATCGCCGAGCCGCTCAGGGTGCACGGAGCCTGGCAGCGGGAGTCCGGGCGGGCGCGCGTCTCCGAGGTGCTCCGCCTCGTCGGGCTCTCGCCCGCTCACGCGGGGCGCTACCCGAACGAGTTCTCCGGCGGCCAGCGCCAGCGGATCGGCATCGCGCGGGCCCTCGTGCTCGAGCCACGGCTCGTCGTGCTCGACGAGCCCGTATCGGCCCTCGACGTGTCCATCCAGGCCGGCGTCGTGAACCTCCTCGAGGAGCTGCAGGACGAGCTCGGCCTCGCGTACCTGTTCGTCGCCCACGACCTCTCGGTCGTCCGCCACATCTCGGACCGCGTCGCAGTCATGTACCTCGGGAAGATCGTCGAGACGGGGACGCGGCGCGAGATCTACGAGCAGCCCTCGCACCCCTACACCCAGGCGTTGCTGTCGGCAGTCCCCCTGCCCGACCCGAGGGCGGAGCGCGCCCGGCGGCGTATCGTGCTCCCCGGCGACGTCCCGAGCCCGGCCGCGCCGCCGAGCGGCTGCCGCTTCCGCACGCGCTGCTGGAAGGCGCAGGAGATCTGCGCGCGCGAGGAGCCTCGCCTCGAGGAGCGCGGCACCGGCCACGCGGTCGCATGCCACTTCGCGTCGGTGGACCGTTCGGTCGTGTGATCCGGCGCGGGACCACCGCGGCGCTCCGCCCGCCCGCGACCCGCGCGCCCGCGACCCGACAGCCCTCCGTCGCGCGCTCGTCACGCGAGGACCGTGGTGCGCCGTGAGCTGCCGCGCTATCGTACCGGCTCATGCCTCAACCTCCCAGCCTCACACCAGAACAGCGCAAGGCCGCCCTCGAGAAGGCCGCGAAGGCGCGCAAGGAACGAGCCGAGATCAAGGACCACCTGAAGGCGGGCCGGGTCACCCTCGCCGAGCTGCTCGGCAAGGCGGACAAGGACGACATCGTCGGCAAGATGAAGGTCCTCGCGGTGCTCGAATCCCTGCCCGGCACCGGCAAGGTCAAGGCCCGCCGGCTCATGGAGCAGGTCGGCATCAGCGAGACCCGCCGTCTCCAGGGCCTCGGCGCCAAGCAGCGCGACTCGCTGCTCGAGGCCGTCGAACGACCCTGATCGTCGTCGTCTCCGGCCCTGGTGGGGCCGGGAAGGGGACGGTGATCCGCAAGCTAGTCGAGAGGGACCCTCGGCTCTGGTTGTCGCGTTCGTGGACCACCCGCCCCCGGCGGCCGAGTGAGGACGATGGCGCGTACAGCTTCGTCACGAAGGACGAGTTCCTCGAGCACGCGAAGTCGGGTGGCTTCCTCGAGTGGGCGACGGTCCTCGGGGAGTACTACGGCACGCCGTACCCCGAGCCGCCGCCCGGCCACGACGTGGTCCTCGAGATCGACGTCCAGGGAGCCGAACAGGTGCTCGAGCGGTGCCGCCCAGTCGTCTGCGTGCTCCTGGTCCCGCCGTCGCGCGAGGACCAGGAGCGGCGGCTTCGCGGGCGCGGCGACTCCGAGCAGCACGTGGAGCGCCGGGTCGAGCTTGGCGAGCTCGAGCTCGAGCGTGGGCGGCGCATAGCGGACGCTGTCGTGGTCAACGACGATCTCGACCGGACGGTCGACGAGCTCGCGGCTATCATCGCGAGCGCACGTCAGGAGTCGAAGGGCTGACCGCGGCGCGGGCGGCCCTCGTCACGTGCTCGCCGGGAGATCCACCGCCGCGGTCGGGGCAGCCCGGAGCGCGCCGGGCGGCTGCGGCCGCCGGACGCAGGACCCACCACCTACGAAGGAGCACGATGGCCGAGCCGCGCAGCACGATGATCGACCCGCCCATCGAGAGCCTCCTCGACAAGGTCGACTCGAAGTTCACGCTCGTCACGCTCGCGTCGAAGCGCGGTCGCCAGATCAACTCCTACTTCAACCAGCTCGGCGAGGGCCTCGGTGCGATCGTGCCGCCGCAGGTGACCTCCCTCGCGCGAAAGCCGCTCTCCATCGCGCTCGAGGAGATCGCCGCGGGCAAGGTCCGCGCGGGCGAACCCGCCGAGGACGCCGCCGAGGACACCGGAGCCGACGCAGTCGGAGACGACACGGCGGCAGGGCCCCCGGCGACAGCCGCGCTCGCCGAGGTCCCGGCCCCCGACGCCGAGCAGTAGGCAGCAGGACGGTCGGGGCAGCCCCGGTCGCCTCGGCTCGGGGCGAGGGACCATGGTGAGCGTCCCCCCGCCGGAGGCGGGCGCGGCCGACGCCGCCCTCGCGTCGCTCGCCGGAGCGCGGATCGTGCTCGGCGTGAGCGGCGGGATCGCCGCGTACAAGGCCGTCGAGATCCTTCGCCGCCTCGTCGACGCGGGAGCGTACGTCGCACCCGTGCTCACGTACTCAGCGACCCGGTTCGTCGGAGTCGCGACATTCTCAGCGCTTGGCTCCGAGCCCGCGCAGACCGAGCTGTTCGGCGGGGTGGACCCGATACCGCACACGCGTCTCGGGCGGCTCGCGGACCTCGTCGTCGTCGCTCCCGCGACGGCGCGCGTCGTCGGCGAGTACGCCGCGGGGATCTCCCGGGACCTGCTCGGCGCGACCCTGCTCGCGACGCGCGCCCCGGTGCTGCTCTGCCCGGCGATGCATACCGAGATGTGGGAGCACCCCGCGGTGAGGGAGAACGTCGCGACCCTTCGCCGGCGGGGGGTGCACGTCGTCGACCCTGGGACTGGGGTCCTTGCAGGCGGGGACGTCGGTGCCGGGCGGCTTGCCGAGCCGGAGGCCGTGGTCGCTGCTGCGGCCGCCATGCTCGACGGCGCGCGACGCGGCCTGTCGGGCACTCGGGGGGACCTCGCCGGCGTCACCGTGCTCGTGACCGCCGGCGGGACCCGCGAGCCGATAGACCCCGTGCGCTACGTCGCGAACCGTTCCTCGGGACGGCAGGGTCACGCGATCGCCGAGGTCGCCGCCGAGCGGGGCGCGCGCGTCGTCCTCGTGACCGCCTCCCCCCTCGGCGTGCCCCCCGGCGTCGACTGCACGCGCGTCGACACCGCGGCGGAGCTCGCCGAGGCCGTGCTCGCTCACGCCGCGATCGCCGACGTCGTCGTTATGGCCGCGGCAGTCGCTGACTTCCGGCCCGCGGCGCCCGCTCCGATGAAGCTTCGCAAGAGCGACGGCATCCCCGAGATCCGCCTCGAGCCGACACTCGACGTGCTCGCGGCGCTCGGCCGTCGCCGCGTCCCAGGCCAGGTCCTCGTCGGGTTCGCCGCGGAGACTGACGACGCGGTCGAACGGGGTCGGCGCAAGCTCGTCGACAAGGGCGTGGACCTCGTCGTCGTGAACGACGTGTCGGCTCCGGGCGCCGGCTTTGGCCACGAGACGAACGCCGTGACCCTGTGCTTCGCGACCGGCGCGACCGTGGAGGTGCCGCTCGCTCCGAAGCGTACGATTGCGGCCGCCGTGCTCGACGCGGTGTCCGCCATCCGGAGCGGCGCGGCCGGCGCGAGCAGCGCGCCGGCCGATCCCGCGGGTGGCCGCGGTGACGACAGCGACGAAGGAGCTGCCAGGTGACGAGCTACACGTTCACGTCGGAGTCGGTGACCGAGGGCCATCCTGACAAGATGGCGGACCAGGTCTCAGACGCCGTCCTCGACGCGATCCTCGAGGCGGACCCTGCGGGGCGCGTCGCATGCGAGACCCTGCTCACGACCGGTCTCGTGTGCGTCGCCGGCGAGATCACGACGACCGCGTACGTGGACATCCCGCGGATCGTGCGGAGCACCATCTGCGACATCGGCTACGACAAGAGCGAGTACGGCTTCGACGGCCAGACCTGCGGAGTGATCGTCTCGATCGGCGAGCAGTCCCCCGACATCGACCAGGGCGTGAGCCGGGCTCTCGAGGCTCGCAGCGGGCGTGACGGTGAGGACGTGCTCTCCGCCCAGGGGGCGGGCGACCAGGGGATGATGTTCGGCTACGCGTGCGACGAGACCCCGGACCTCATGCCCATGCCGATCTGGCTCGCGCACCGGCTCGCCCAGCGCCTCGCCGAGGTCCGCCGCGCCGGCGTGCTGCCATACCTCCGGCCGGACGGCAAGACGCAGGTCTCTATCCGCTACGACGACGGCCGTCCCGTCGCCCTCGAGACCGTCCTCATCTCCACCCAGCACAAGCCTGGGATCGACCTCGAGACGCTGCTGCTCCCCGACCTCGTCGACCACGTGATCCGGCCGCTGCTCCCGCTCGATCTCGACACCCAGCACCACCGCGTCCTCGCGAACCCCACGGGTCGCTTCGAGGTCGGCGGCCCGCACGCCGATGCCGGGCTCACGGGCCGCAAGATCATCGTCGACACCTACGGAGGCGCCGCCCGCCACGGCGGCGGGGCCTTCTCGGGCAAGGACCCCTCGAAGGTGGACCGCTCGGCGGCGTACGCGGCACGCTGGGTCGCGAAGCACGTCGTCGCCTCGGGTGCCGCACGCCGCTGCGAGATCCAGGTCGCGTACGCGATCGGCGTCGCCCGGCCCGTGTCGCTCATGGTCGAGACCTTCGGCACCGAGATCGTCGATCCGCAGCGCATCGCCGGCGCCATTGACGAGCTCTTCGACCTACGACCTGCGGCGATCATCCGCGACCTCGACCTGCGCCGCCCGATCTACCGGCGCACCGCCGCGTACGGTCACTTCGGGCGCTCCGACAAGGAGTTCACCTGGGAGTCGACGCCGCGAGTCGACGACGTGCGACACGCGCTCGGCCTGTAGCACGCGACCGTGACGGCGGGAGCGCCGATTCCGACGCCCCGCGCAGACAAGGCCACCGGAGCGCTCTCGGGCGGTCGCGAGGCGCGGCGTGTCGTGGCCGTCGTGCCCGACGTGTCGGGGCTCGACAGGCTCTTCGACTACGAGGTCCCCCCGCCGCTCGCCGACGCAGTCGAGGTCGGGACCGTCGTGCGTGTGCCGCTGCGCGGCCGTCGAGTGCGCGGGTGGGTCGTCTCGGCCGCCGCGACGGGGCGGCACGACCGCGAGCTCTTGGAGCTCGCCGACGTCGTGTCGCGGGGGCCGGGAGAGGACGTCGTCGCGCTCGCTCGCTTCGCCGCATGGCGCTACGCCGGCCGGATCCGGTCCCTTCTCGCCGCGGCCTCGCCGCCGCGCGTCGTCCACCATCTGCCCGAGGCGGCCCCGCGTCGCGACCCGCGGCACCGCGCGTCGGCGAGCGTCGTGCCTCATGGGGACGCGATCGGCGCCGCGGCGCGCGAGGCTCTGCGTGCGCGCCGAGCGGTCCTTCGTCTCCCCCCGGCCGCTTCCCGGCTGGCGGTCGTCACCGCGCTGCTCGCGCTCCAGGCGAGCGATGAGCTCGCATCGTCCGGCGGGGACCTCGTCGTCCTCGTGCCCGAGCACCACGATGCCGGCGTGCTCGTCCGGCGGCTCCGTTCGCTCGGTCATGCCGTCGCCGCGTACCCCGGCGAGTGGGCCGACGCGGCCGCGGGCGGGCGCGTCGTCGTCGGCACCCGCGCGGCCGTGCTCGCGACCGTGCCGAGGCTCGCCGCCCTGCTCGTCCTCGACGCCCACGACGAGTCGTACGTCGAACAGCGCTCTCCGACGTGGCACGCGTGGGTGCTCGCTGCCGAGCGCGCGGCACGAGCAGGCGTGCCGTGCCTGCTCGTCTCCGCGTGCCCGACGCTGGAGCAGCTCGCGTGGGGCCGGCTCGTCGAGGTGCCCCGCGCTGTCGAGCGCGCCGGCTGGCCGGCGGTCGAGATCGTCGACCGGCGCGACGACGATCCCCGGTCGGGCCTTTACTCCCCAAGGCTCGCGCCGATGCTCGCGGCCGCGACGGCGGCGCGCCCCGACGTCGCGGCCGTCTGTGTGCTCGACCGCACGGGACGGGCGCGCCTGCTCGCATGCGGAGCGTGCCGGGAGCTCGCTCGCTGCCCGAGCTGCGGCGCGGCTCTCGTGCAGCGCGAGCGCCCCGCGACAGGAGCCGCGACGGCGCTCCACTGCCCGCGGTGCGGATCCGACCACCCGGGAGTGTGCCCGCAGTGCGGGTCGACCAAGCTTCGCCTGCTGCGCGTCGGGGTCGGCCGCGCGGCCGAGGAGCTCGCGGCGCTCACCGGTCGCTACGTCGCGGAGGTGAGCGGCCGGGGGGCGACGGACGCGGTCCCCGCCTCGGGCATCCTCGTGGGCACGCAGGCCGTGCTCCACCGGGTGCGCGTCGCGTCGATCGTCGTCTTCCTCGATTTCGACCAGGAGCTCCTCGCGCCGAGGTTCCGAGCGTCCGAGCACGCTCTCGCGCTCCTCGCGCGGGCGGCTCGAATTGTCGGCAGCGCGCCGCCCGCGGCATGCGGGGATCGTGAGGGACGGGCTCGCGTCGTCGTGCAGACACGGCTCGCGGGTCACGACGTCATCGAGGCGGCCGCGCGCGCGGACCCCGATCTGCTCGCGCGCCCCGAGGCCGCCCGGCGCGCCGCGCTCGGCCTGCCGCCGGAGCGCGCGCTCGCGGCGCTCACGGGTGACGGCGCCGCCGCGTTCGCGAAGGAGCTGCGCCGTGCCGGAGCAGGGCGTGTCGAGGTCGGCGCGAGCGGGCAGGGTCGTTACCTCGTGCGCGCGCCGGACGGCGCCTCGCTCGCGGACGCGATCCGCGCCGCCCGCTCGCACGGCGTGGACGCCCGCGTGGAGGTCGACCCGCTCGACGCCTGAGCACGCCGCCGCGTTGCCCGTGGCCGCTCGCAGCACCGCCGCCGCCCACGGGCTGTCGGGCCGCCGACCTGCTAGCATGTCGAGGTCGGCCGAGCCGACCCGGCTGTGGCGCCCGCCCCCGCCGGACCCCGCGTCCTCCGCAGCAGGGCATGAGCCCGGCCGCTCGGCGCACGAGATCAGCGAAGGTCTGCATCGCGCATGCCCGACAAGACGGCGACGATCGCCGAGTACCGGCTCCACGAGACGGACACCGGTTCGCCCGAGGTCCAGATCGCCATCCTCTCCGAGCGGATCAATCACCTCACCGAGCACCTGCGCTCGCACAAGGGTGACCACCACACGCGCCGGGGCCTCATGAAGCTCATCGGCCACCGTCGGCGCCTGCTCGACTACGTGCGCGCGAACGACGTCGAGCGCTACCGCGGACTCATCGCGCGCCTCGGCATCCGCCGCTAGCGACGCACCTGCCCGCGTCACCCCCACCGGGAGGGCGCGGGCGACAACGCCGGGCGCCGCACGGCGCGCCTGGCACACATAAGGTGGCACCGGCATTCCCGGAGACCGGGCGGCGCCGCCATCCGACAGCCAAGCGGCGCCCGTAGGTGCCAGCTGCCAGTCGCCGGGTCCTCGGCCAGCGTCGGGTGCTCGACCACTGGGAACTGGCCGGAGCGGACGCCATGAGCACCTAGGAGCGACATGGCGGATGCCATCTCCGTGTCGGCCCCCATCAGCGGGACCGACCGTACCCTTTCGTTCGAGACCGGCAAGCTCGCCGGCCAGGCCGACGGGGCAGTACTCGCACGCACGGGCGACACGATCGTCCTCGTCGCGGCCACGGCCGCGCGGCGCGTCCGGGAGGGGCAGGACTTCTTCCCCCTCACGGTCGACGTCGAGGAGCGGATGTACGCCGCGGGGAAGGTTCCCGGGTCGTTCTTCCGTCGGGAAGGGCGCGCGACCGACCAGGCGATCCTCATCGACCGGCTCATCGACCGGCCGCTGCGGCCCTCGTTCCCGGAGGGCTTCCGCAACGAGGTCCACGTCGTCGCCACGGTCTTCGGCGCAGACCAGGAGAACCCGCACGACATCGTCGCGATCAACGGCGCCTCCGCGGCGCTGATGCTCTCCGGGATCCCCTTCGACGGCCCGATCGGCGCGGTGCGCGTCGCGTACTCGACCGACGGCGAGTGGATCCCGCACGCGACGTACCAGGAGGGTGACGCCTCGACCTTCGAGCTCGTCGTCGCCGGACGTGCGCTCTCCGAGGACTCCGATTCCGAGATCGCGATCATGATGGTCGAGGCCGGCGGCACCGAGCACGCGTGGGACTACTACGAGCAGGGCGCGCCAAAGGTGACCGAGGAGGTCATCTCGGGCGGGATCGAGGCGTCGAAGACGTGGATCCGCGAGTCGATCGAGCTCCAGCGCGAGCTCGTACGTGCTGCGGGCCGAAAGCCGACCATCGCCTACGAGCTCTTCGTCGACTACGCGGACGATGTCTACGTCCGGGTCGCGGAGGTTGGCACCGATCTCGTCACCACGGCGAACGCGATCATGACCAAGGCGGAGCGCGCCGCTGCTCTCGACGCGGCGACCGAGCAGATCGTCGGCGCCATCGGCGGTGAGTTCGAGGGGCGCGAGCGCGAGGTCAAGGCCGCGATCCGCTCCCTCACGAAGAAGATCGTCCGCAAGCGCATCGTCGAGGAGGGCGTGCGCATCGACGGGCGCGGCACGAGCGACATCCGCCCCCTCTCGGCCGAGGTCGGGCTCATCCCGACCGCGCACGGCTCGGGGCTCTTCCAGCGCGGCGACACACAAGTGCTGAACTTCACGACGCTCGGGATGCCCCGCATGAACCAGCTCCTCGACACGATCGGTGTCGACGAGCACAAGCGCTACATCCACCACTACAACTTCCCCCCGTACTCGACGGGCGAGACCGGTTTCATGCGGGGCCCGAAGCGCCGCGAGATCGGCCACGGCATGCTCGCCGAGCGGGCGCTGCTCCCCGTGATCCCGCACGAGGACGAGTTCCCCTACACGCTCCGGCTCGTGTCCGAGGTCCTCTCGTCGAACGGATCGACCTCGATGGCGTCCGTCTGCGGGTCGACGCTCTCGCTCATGGACGCGGGCGTCCCGATAAAGGCGCCCGTCGGCGGGATCGCGATGGGCCTCGTCTACGCCGAGGGGACGTACACGACTCTCACGGACATCCTCGGAGCCGAGGACGCGTTCGGCGACATGGACTTCAAGGTCGCCGGCACCCGCGAGTTCGTGACGGCCCTCCAGCTCGACACGAAGATCGACGGCCTCCCCGCCGAGGTGCTCGCGCAGGCGCTCCGCCAGGCGCGGGACGCTCGGCTCGTGATCCTCGACGTCATCGCGAAGGCCATCGCGGAGCCGGCCGACGCGGTGAAGCCGCATGCGCCGAAGATCGTGAGCTTCGAGATCCCGATGGACAAGATCGGCGAGGTCATCGGCCCGAAGGGCAAGGTCATAAACGCACTTCAGCAGGAGACCGGAGCGGACATCGCGGTCGACGACGACGGCTCGGTCGGACGCGTCACGATCGGCGCGAAGGAGTCCGTCGCGGTCGACGAGGCCCGCCGGCGGATCGAGCTCATCCTCGACCCGCCGACTGCCGAGGTGAACAAGGTCTACGACGGCAAAGTCGTGAACATCACGAAGTTCGGGGCGTTCGTCAACATCCTCCCGGGTCGTGACGGCTTGCTCCACATCTCGCGCCTCGGCGCCGGACGGCGCGTCGAGCGCGTCGAGGACGTCGTCGAGCTCGGTCAGGACGTGAAGGTCATCGTCGACGACATCGACCCGCAGGGGAAGATCTCACTGTCGATGATCGGCGACGACGGCGAGCGGGTCGGCGGGAGCAAGTCGTCGTCCAGTGCCGCCCCGACCGCGACGAGCGACGACGTCGCAGCTCGCGGAGCCGCGTCGGGAGCACCTCGCCGCGTCTCGTTCGAGGACGAGTTCGCCGCGGAGATCGAGCGTGACTTCGGCAACCTCGGCCCGGCGGACGCGGCCGCGCCGAGTGCCGCCCGCCCCGAGCGCGGACCGCGCCGGCGCAGCGGGCCACGGCGCTGAGCCGGCGCCTCGGCGCTCGCGCCACCTGTGCCGAGGCGCGGGTGGCGGCACGGAGCGCACGATGATCCGCGTCGCCGAGCTCGATTGCGGCATCCGCCTCGTCACCGAGAAGATGCCCGGCGTCCGTTCGGTGTGCACAGGATTCTGGGTCGGCACGGGATCTCGCGACGAGACCCCGACGCAGGCGGGGATCTCGCACTTCCTCGAGCACCTGCTCTTCAAGGGGACGGCGGCGCGATCGGCCAGGTCGATCGCCGAGGACATCGACGCGGTCGGCGGCGACATGAACGCGTTCACGACTAAGGAGTACACGACCTTCTACGTGCGGACGCTCGCCGAGGATCTCGACCTTGGCCTCGACATCCTGTGCGACATCTTGTGGGACCCGGCACTTCGCCCCGACGAGGTCGACGCGGAGCGCCAGGTCATCCTCGAGGAGGTTCTCATGCACCTCGACGAGCCCGCGGACGTCGTGCAGGAGCGCTTCGGCGAGGCGCTCTTCCCCGGGCACCCGCTCGGCCGTGAGGTCCTCGGAGTCCCGGAGGTCATCACGGGCGTGAGCGTGCCGGAGATCCGGTCGTTCTTCGACGAGCACTACCGCCCCGCGAATATGGTCGTCGCGGTCGCGGGCGACGTCGACCACGAGCGGGTCGCGGCCGGCATCGAGGCCCGCTTCGCGGGTGCCGCGCTCGGCGGGCCGCCGAGCCGCACAGCTCCCGATGAGGACATTCGGGCGCTCGACGTGCTCTCGCGCGACACCGAGCAGGCGCACCTCGTCGTCGGCGTGCGGGGTCCCGACCGGCGATCGCCCGAGCGCTTTGCGCTATCCCTGCTGAACCACTCCCTCGGCGGCGGGATCTCCTCGCGGCTGTTCCAGAAGATTCGTGAGGAGCGCGGTCTCGCGTACTCTGTCGTGTCCGACCGGATCGCGTTCGCCGACGCGGGCGCCCTCGCCGTGTCGGTCGGCACGGCGCCCGAGCGTGCCCGAGAGGTCCTCCGGCTCGTCCTCGGGGAGCTCGACGACCTCGCGGCGAGCGGCGTCAGCATGCACGAGCTCGAGCTCGCGAAGAGCCATCTCCGGGCCGACACGATCCTCAGCCTCGAGGACTCGGGCGCGCGCATGTCCCGGATCGGCGCGAGCCTGCTCCTCCACGGCGAGGTGCTGACGGTCGAGGAGGTCACCGCGAACATCGAGGCGGTCACGCTCGACGAGGTCGCGGAGATCGCGTCCCGTGTCCTCGGCGGGCCGCGCGTTCTCGCCGTCGTCGGCCCCTTCTCCTCCGACGAGTTCTCTTCCGAGGTCGGCTGAGCGACACCTCGCCGGGGATGCCCGCGGTCGCGTTCCGACCGGTAGGTTGGCGACCATGACGCGTGTCGCGGTCCATGGCGCCGCCGGGCAGATGGGCGCGACGGTATGCCGGGCGGTTGCGGCTGCGCCGGACCTCGTGCTCGTGGCGGCAGTCGACCCGCGCGCCGCCGGCACCCCCCTCTCCACCCTTGTCCCGGGGGGCGACTCGGGACGAGCGGTCCTCGGCGGGCTCGTCGACCTCGACCCGTCCGACGTCGACGTCCTCGTCGATTTCTCCCGCGCCGACGCGGCCGTGCCGGCGCTCGAGTGGTGCGCAGCGGCGCGGGTCGCCGCAGTCTCGGGCACGACGGGCATCGACGCCCCGGCGCTCGAGAGGATCAGGGCGATGTTCGACGTCCCGGGCGGCCCGGGGTGCGTTATCGCCGCAAACTTCTCCATCTCGGCCGTTCTTGCCATCCGACTTGCCGAGATCGCCGCGCCCCATCTCGACGCGGTCGAGATCGTCGAGCTCCACCACTCGGCGAAGCGCGACGCGCCCTCGGGGACGGCGCTCGAAACAGCGCGCCGCATCGCCGCGTCGCGCCGCGCCGCTGGTCTCATCCCGATCGCCGACGCGACGGCGGACGAGGTGCTCGCCGCGGCGCGCGGCGCGCTCGCCGACGGGGGCATCCGTGTGCACTCCGTGCGCCTGCCCGGCCTCGTCGCACACGAGGAGATCATCTTCGGCGCGATCGGCCAGACGCTCACGATCCGCCAGGACTCCTACGACCGGACGTCGTTCATGCCGGGCGTCCTCGCGTCGATCCGGGCGGTCACGGGAGTATCCGGACTCGTCACGGGCCTCGACGCGGTCCTCGGGATCTGACCACGCCGACGTCAGCGCTTCACGAACGCGAGGCCGTTCGCGCTCGAGACGGGAGCGGCGCCGCTCAGGGTCGCGAACGCCTGCGGCACGGGGTACTCGCCGAGCACGAAGCGCAAGATCGCCACGTGCTGCATCTCGACGGGTTGGATCGACGCAGCGATCGCGATCGCGGTCGGCGTCGAGAGCGCCTTGATCGCTTCGAGGTAGGTTGCCGCCGCGACACCCTCGAGCGTGAGGGCGAGCCTCGCGACGCCCGCGATATCTCTGACCTTCGCGAAGTCGGCGTCGACGACCGTGGTGTAGACGGGGTTCGCCGCGGTGATCGGCGCGTAGCCGACCTTCGCGAGGATCGAGTTCCACGCGGCCGCGTGGTCCGCGTGCTGTGCCATCGCCGTCACGACGAAGGTCGCGACCGCAGGCGGCACTGACCCGAGCTTGTCGGCCTTCGCGGCCGAGAGCGCGGCGCCGTACGTGTTGACCGCGAGGTTCTCGAGGCTTGCAGCGAGGCCCGCGACGACGACGTCGAGCGGGACCCCCGCGATGCCGTTCGCAGCCGCGAGTCGCGCCAGCGGACTGCGTGTCGAGGCTGCCGCGGGCATCGCCGCGAGCGCGACCCCGCCGGCGATCATCGCGCTCGCGGAGGCGATGAAGCCCCGCCTGCTCACCACCGGGCGCAGGCTCGGGCTCTCGACCTCGGCCCACTCGGCGACCCCGTCGCGCATCGTGGCGTAGGTGTCGTCGTGGGCGTCGATCATGTCGGCGGTGAGGGAGGAGACCTCCGCCTCGCTCACTGCCATGGCGTCGTGTGCCATGTGGTCTCTCATCTCAGCGGACTGCTCCTTCGGTGGCGGGCCGTGCGGCCGTGGTCGAGTAGAACGAGTTCGGGAAGCCGACTTTTCCGGCGGCGGCTGGCAACTTCGCGAGCGGTGGCGGGAGCGCGATGTCGCTCGGTACCCCGCCGGCGAGAAGCGCCTGGACTGCGAGGAGGATCGCGACGTGCTGGGCTTCGACGCCCATGATGCTCGCCGTGAGGTCCTTCGCGCTCGAGTCCCGCAGTAGCGCCGTGTCCTTGACGTAGGTCTCGGCGGCCCCGGTCTCGAGCTCGATCGCGAGCGCGACGACCTTCGCGGCCGAGGTGAGGGATGGCCTCGCCTTCCCGACGACCTTCAAGAGGACGGGATCCGGTGTCGTCTGCGGGGTGCCGTGCAGCGCGCGGATCGACGCGTTGAACGCCGCGGCGTGCTCGACGTGCTGGTGACGGGTCGTCGTGACGAATGCCTTGACGACGGCGTTCGCGGACGCCCCCCCGATGAACGGGAGGGTGAGAGCGACCCCGTAGGTAGCGACCGCGAGGTTCTCGAGCGATGCAGCGGTCTGGAGGATCGACACGT
>DATLRJ010000068.1:0-8958 GCA_035534715.1 Acidimicrobiales bacterium
CACCCGAACGGCCAGCTCCCCGCGTACGAGTGGGCATTCGGCGACGTCAATCCTCCGGTGCAGGCGTGGGCGGCGCTGCGCGTGTTCGAGATCGACGGGGAGCGCGACGTCGCGTTCCTCCGCAAGGTCCTCGCGAAGCTCACGATGAACTTCACCTGGTGGGTCAACCGCAAGGATGCCGCGGGCAACAACGTGTTCGAGGGCGGGTTCCTCGGCCTCGACAACATCGGCCCGATCGACAGATCCGCGGCGCTGCCCGTCGACGGGATACTCGAGCAGGCCGACGGCACCTCCTGGATGGCCATGTACTGCCTCGACCTGTTCCAGATCGCGATCGTCCTCGCGGAGAGGGACCCCGTCTACGAAGACCTCGCCGTGAAGTTCCTCGAGCACTTCGCGTACATCGCGCAGGCGATCTTCGCCCAGGGGCTGTGGGACGAGGATGCGGGCTTCTTCTACGACGTCCTCCAGCTCGAGGGAGGAGACCGCACCCCGCTTGCCGTGAGGTCGATCGTCGGGCTGCTCCCGTTGTGCGCGACGACGACGCTGCGGGCGTCCACTCTCGACCGGCTGCCGTGGTTCGCGGAGCACTTCGAGTGGTTTCTCGCGCACAAGTCGAAGTACGCGTCGCACGTCGGACGGACGAGCGCGACGGGCGACCACCCCGGGTACCTCTTGTCGATCGTCGACCCCGACCAGCTTCGCCGGCTGCTCGCGGTGATGCTCGACGAGGGCGAGTTCCTCTCGGCGCACGGGCTCCGGGCGCTCGCCGCGTCGCACCGCGAGCACCCGTTCTCGCTCCGCATCGACGGCATAGCGGCGACCGTCGACTACGAGCCCGGCGAGTCGACGACCGGGCTGTTCGGCGGCAACTCGAACTGGCGCGGTCCCGTGTGGTTTCCCGTCAACTACCTCATCATCGAGACGCTTCGCCGTTTCGGGCGCTACCTCGGCGACGACTTCACCGTCGAGTGCCCGACGGGCTCAGGAGTGCACATGTCGCTCGACCAGGTCGCGGACGAGATCACGCGGCGGCTCGTCTCGATCTTCCTCGACGACGAGAGCGGCAGACGTCCCGTGCTCGGCGACGCCGAGCGCTTCCAGAGCGACCCGCTCCTCCATCGCTTCGTGCCCTTCCACGAGTACTTCCACGGCGACACGGCGAAGGGTCTCGGAGCATCGCACCAGACTGGTTGGACCGGGCTCGTCGCAGACCTCGTCACACGGCGGCGGGGAGCAGCACCCTCGTGAGAAAGAGCGTCTCGTCCTCGACGAGGCGCTCGAAGGGCTCTCCCACGTAGGCGTCGAAGTGCCCGACCGGGTAGCGGAGGAGCTCGCCCTTCGGCGCACGGCGCGCGGCCGCGACGGCCGGCGCCTGGGGGACGACGACGTCGTTGTCGCCGACACACACGAGAAGCGGGCACTCGATCCTTCGCGCGAGGCGTCCCGGCCGGTAGGCGACGAGGCGGAGCATGACGCGTGCCGCGAGCTCGTTGCGCCACGTCGGTGCGAGGCTCTCCATCTTCTCGAAGCCCGCGAGCGCGTCCGGGGTCGTGAGCACGGCGAGCGAGCCCGGCGCCCCGGCCGCTCCGATCAGGCGAGGAGGCCTCCCTAGCCACGCGCCGCACCGGTCGCGAACAGCTTCGATCGTGAGGCGAAGCGAGTCACTCACTCTGTAGAGAGCGGCATTGGCGATGCCGTCGGTGAAGGGCATCTGCGCCACCACGGCGGCGATGCGGGCGTCGCGGGACGCGACCGCCATCACGTGCCCTCCCGAGAGCGACGTCCCCCACAGCGCGATCCTCCCCGCGTCGATCCCGGGCAGCGATCGGGCGAAGGCGATCGCGGCCTTCCAGTCCCCTACCTGGCGCGCGACGTCGAGGAGCTGGCGCGGCTCCCCGCCGCTCGAGCCGAAGTGGCGGTAGTCGAAGACGAGAGCCGCGAGGCCGGCCGAGACGAAGCGCTCCGCGAACGCGTCGAGGCGCTGCTCGCGCACCGCCGACAGCCCGGGAGCCATCACGACACACGGCAGGTCCCCCGCGCCGGTCTCGGGCATGTACAGCCACGCTGCGCACTGCGTCGCGCCGGAGTCGAACGTGACGTCGCGGCGCGCGGGTCCCGCCACTTCTTCAGCCCCGGCGAGCGCCCACGCGGTGCACCCGGACGAGCTGCGTCGCGCGCAGCAGGTGTGCGGTGCACGGGGTCGCGTGGTGGGTCGCGAGGACGTGCGCGTGGTCGAGGACGCCGAAAGCGAGTACAGGGACCGTGGCCCCGAGGGGCACGACCAGCGCCGACCAGCGCGCCGCCGGACGCCAACGCGTCCTCGCGAGCGTCACGAGCTGCTCGAGACGACCCGCGAACCCTCCCGCCGGAACGGTAACCACCGCCGACGCCAGGATCTCGGCGCGCAGGTCCGGCACGTCGCCGACGACGTGGAGCCGCATGCGCCTGTGGAGACGGAGCGCGCGCTCCGCGAACTGCGCGCAGTCTGCGCAGCGCACGACGTGCTCGTCGACGCCGAGGTCGCTCGCCGACGCCTCGCCGTCGAGGCGGGCGGAGATCGCCTGGCGCACGCACGCGCAGCGAGTCTCAGGCACCGTGCTCCTCACCGAGCACGGCAACCCGGCGGCGGCCGAGCGCCCGGTCGAGCAGCGAGCTCGCGTCGCCCTCCTCGCCGATCGCCCGGCGGACGACGACGATCAGCGCAGGGACGGCCCAGAAGTCACCACAGACCCACAGGATCGCCGCGCCGATCTGCTGGTCCGCGAAGGGCGACAGCGACACGCCGGGCCGGTGGTCGTATGCCGGGTACCACGAGTGAGCGGAGAGGATGCTCATCGCCATCGCGAGGACGAACATGAGCACGTTCGTGAACAGGATCGCCCAGATCTGCTGCATCCCGTCCAGCTTCGGCCGGAACGGTCGCGACGGGATGATCTGCAGCCAGAAGAAGATGCCGCTCACGAAGAAGCTGCCGTGCATCAGCCAGATATGCACGAGCTGATTGTTCTCGGAGAGGTCGAAGAGCGCAGGGACGTGCCATGCGATCATGACGACGTTGAACGCGACGACCGCGACCATCCCACTTGCGGCGAACCGTCCGAGCGCGCGAAGTGGCGCCGCCCACGTCCCGAGCAGGACCGCGCGACCGACCCGCCGCCGTACGCCGACGGGGAACGCGTGGGCGATCGGGAGCCACGGCTCGCCGAAGACGATCAGGATCGGCGCGAAGAACATGATCATGATGTGCTCGATCATGTGGACGAAGAAATAGTCGCTCGCCCAGTAGTCGATCGGCGAGACGATCGCGAGCAGGAGCATCACGATCCCGCCGTAGAAGTTCAACGAGCGGATGCGGCGGCGGCGGCTGCGCTCCGGCCGCGAGCGGCCCTTCAGGTGGTGAAGGCCGATCTCGTAGAGCACGACGACGGCCGAGACGACGACGACGAACGGGTCGAAGGACCAGTGGCCCGTGAGATAGCTCAAGTCCGACCGCCCTCCCTCGCCGCGCCCCGGAGCGTCCCTCGAGCCGCGCGCTCCGCCACCATCGCCGACTGTCGTGCACTGACGGGCGCTACGACCACCGGCGAGCACGGCGCCGCCACGACGGCGGCGATCATCCGCTCGACCCGTACTGGATTGGCGCCGTGATCTCCTCAGCACGTCGCCACGAGGATGCGCCCCCGTCGAGAACGTAGTCGACGAGCGTCGAGCCGTCGACGACGAACGCGTCGTAGCGGCCCCCTCCGGCGTACGCGACCGACGCCGTTCCCGCAGGCGCGTCGGGAAGCCGAGTCCACGCGCGTCGCGGAGCTCCGAGCAGCTCGACGATCCTCGCCGCCCCGCGCTCGAGCGTCACGACCACCCCGCCACTGGCGGCCACGGCGGTCGAGACGAGATGCTCGCCCGCGCCGACGTCGAGCGCGGACGACGTGGTCCAGCCTGGGCCAACGGCCCGCGGCCAGCCGCCGACGAGCGCCGTGCCCGCGCGGGTCGTCGCCACGACAAGCGCGACCGGCGAACCGCTCGAGGCGGTGAGCCGGACCACCTCGGTCGTCGCGTGGGCGAGCACCCCGCCGACGCGGCCGCCGACGAGGCGCCAGCGCGTCCCCTCTTCTGTGAAGATGCCGACGACGCCCGGTCTCGTGCACGCCGCCCCGAGTGCCACGTCGCCAGACGTCGTCGCCCCGACCGCGGTGATCCGCACGATCCCGCACGCTCGCCCTGCAGCGCTCGACGCGAGCGCGCGCGCCGTGACAATCGTGCTCCAACGTTCGAGGTCGGTCGCGCGCCCCCGCAGGACCGTCCCGCCGTGACTCTCGAGAAGGGCGAAGACGTCGCTCGCTCGGGTGATCGCGAGCGCGTCCGGCACGGTCGCGAGGCGCCCCGGCACGAGCCCAGGCGACCACCGCCGGCCGTGCGAGCTCGTCGACGCGAGCGGGGAGAAGGCGAGGTCCTGGCTTGCCTCGATGCCCGCGACGAACGGGGCACCGTCCGCCGCGGCGCTGACGAGCCCGCCGTTGTCCGCCACGCCTGGCGGGGTGACGAGCCTCCACCGCGCCGTCGCGCTCGCAAGTGAGAGCAACTGCCAGAACGTGTTGCTCGTGTCGCCGAGATGTCCCATCGCTATGTCGCTCCACGCTCCCGAGGGTGTCTCGAGCGACGCGTCGAGAGGGATCAGGAGCCTTGCGCCAGACGGCGAAGAGCGCGAGCCCCGCACGACCGTCGCGGCGGCGACTCGCGCGGCGTCGGCCCGCGAGGCAGGCGCAGCAGCACCGGCAGTGCCTACGGCGAGGGCCGTGCGTACGGCGAGGGCCGTGCCAACGGCGAGGGCCGTGCCTACGGCGAGGGCGCCGGCCGGTGCGCGTCTTCGAGCGTCGGCGCGCACCGTGCGCTTCACCGCGCGCGTCACCGTGGCAGCACCGACCGGACGACCGATGCGAGCACGCCGGCGAACGACGACCGGGCCGACGCCGTGCCAGCGCCCGGGATCGTGCTGAGGACGGCGCGCGTCCGGCCGTTCGCGTCGATGACGTACGCGATGTCGCTGTGCGCGACCATCGCCCCGCCAGGCTCGACCGCGAGCTGGATCGAGTAGTCGCTCCACGCCCGCTCGAGCGCGTGGAGCGTGCCCGTGAGGTACAGCCAGTTCCTGAGGTGGTCGAGGCCCTCGGCGCGGTCGAACGCGCGCATCACCGCCGTGGACCGGTAGACCGGGTTGGCGACGACCGCGACGAGCTCGACCCTGCCGGCGACCGGCGCGAGCATCTCGTCCGTCTGTTTGAGCTCCTGGGCGATGATCGGGCAGTCGCTCGTGCACACCGGGTCGAGGAAGGTCATCGCGACGACCTTTCCACGAAGGCTCGCCAAGGGGACGGTCCGGCCGCTCTGGTCGGTGAGAGTGAAGCCCGGCGCGGGGAAGTCGACGAGGTTCGGGGTGCCGTCTATCGCCTGGGTGAGGATCGGGTCCGCAACCGGGTTGATCGACGCGGCAGCCATCGGCGCGGCGCCGAGCAGCGCGATCGCGAGGGCGCCGAGCGCCGCGAGCGACCGGAACGCGTAGGCGGGGTTGGCGGCGACGCGCTCGCGAAATGAGCGCGGGGGGGCCGGGAGCCGGACGACCACTCCGGGCTCCTCCGCGACGACGGGCACCCGCGTCGCCGCGACGTACGCCGCAGCAAGGACGAGCAGGATCGGGATCATGCTGTTCGGGTCGGTCCCGACGCCTCCGAGGAAGCCGAGATCTTGGATGAGGATCCAATCGGCAAGACACAGCACGGCGCTCGCCGCGAGTGCGCCGCGGGTCGGGCGCCGCCTCGCGCTCAGGAGAGCTGTACCGATCGCGGCGAGCGACACGACGACGAACAGGTTCACGCCCCAGCCGTGCGCCGCGTCGAACGACGAGAACGAGCGGACGAGCACGGACAGCAGATGTGGCTGCGGTGTCGCGGACATCGCGCTCGACATGCCCGCGAGGGAGCCGAGGGCCGTCCCGCGGCCGGCGCGCCCCTCCCAGAAGCCGCGCCCGGGCCACGCCTGGAGCACAGCCATCGAGACGAAGTACGCGCCCATCACGCGGAGCACGCCCTGACCGAGGCGGCGCGTCGACCACGAACGCGTCGGGAGCGCGAGCAGGAGGCCCGCCACGACATAGATCAGCACGGCGCCGGGGGCCCCGAACAGCCACGACGCTCCCGGGGCGAAGATCCCGCCGAAGGCCTCCCCGAACACCCAGACAAGGACGCCCCAGCTGGCGCTCGCGAGGCCTCCGAGACGCGACCACCGGCCCGCAGGAGCGACGAGCAGCCACATCCCGATCCCGACCTGGATCCACACCGCCGAGCTCGCTGCCACGATCGGGTGGTCGCTCCAGATCGTCGCGGCGGCATTCACGAGGTGCTGCACCCAGCCCGGAGAGCTCGCGGCGGCGGGCTGCATCACCTTCGTCGTGAGACCGAGCGGCATGGAGTCCTGACCCTGGAGAACACCGTCGAGCACCCAGAGCAGACCGAAGGCGATCCTGAGCAGCCGGCGGCCCGGGGCCTCGCGCGCCGCGACTGCGATGCCGCGGCCCGCGCCACCGGCCGCTCCGGCCGGTCCGGCCGGTCCGGCCGCGAGAGCCGAGGAGCGTCGCAGCTGCGCCGCACGCAGCACGTTCCAGGCCACCGCGAGGAGGAAGAAGATCGCGACGACGACGACACCCTGGTGGAGCAGCGCCGCGTGGAAGGCCGAGACGATCGTCGCGTTGTTCGTGCCGAGGGTCGTCCCCATGCCCGGCATCTGCCCACCTGCCTCCGTCGTCGTGCCCGCAGTCAGTGAGGTAGTGCCCGCCGACCCCCCGGAAGTTCCCGAGCACGCGCGCCTTCTCCCGAGTGCCCGGGATCTTCCCGATGGCCCGCGGTATGGCGGGGCCGATGGCCCAGGGTATGGCGGGGCCGATGGCCCGCGGTATTGCGGGGCAGATGGAGCCCGCGGTGCGACGGGACGGTCGAGAGCCGGGCCGGCGACCTCGCGCAGGCGGTCCGACCGGCGCTACGGTCGCGTTCGTGGACCCGCTCACCCGCCTGCTTCTCGAGGCACGAGCCGGCGACACCGCGGCGCTCTCGCGGTTCATCGCGGAGACCCAGCCCGCGATCTGGCGCTTCTGCGCGCACCTCGTCGGTCCCGACAGCGCCGACGACGCAACGCAGGAGACCTACCTCGCTGCCTGGCGCGCCCTTCCTGGATGGAGGGGAGATTCGTCGGCGCGCACCTGGCTGTTCGTCATCGCGCGGCGATCGGCCGAGCGGGTGAGCCGGCGAGGACGCCGCTGGCGGGAGCTCGCGTCGGGAGCGCCGCTGCCGAGGCCGTCGCACGACCCCGGCGCAGCGAGCGAGCTCGCCGACCTCCTCGGGCACCTCGACGCCGACCGCCGATCCGCGATCGTCCTCACCCAAGTTCTCGGCTTCTCCTATGCGGAGGCGGCCGAGATCTGCCAGTGCGTCGTCGGCACGATCCGCTCACGGGTCGCGAGGGCGCGTGAGCAGCTCGTCGCGCTCGAGCGGCACGTCGAGGGGCGCGAGGCGGGCGCGCCATGACACACCAGCGCGAGACGCGGACCCAGAGCTGATGCTCACGTCGTTCGCCACCTTCCTCGTCGCGTCCGCGGTGATCGTGGTCTTTCCCGGGCCGGACACGCTCGTCGTGCTCCGAGCTCTGCTCTCCGGCGGACGGCGCCAGGCCGCCCGAACCGCCGCGGGGGTGCTCACCGGGCTCGCGACCTGGGTGTGCGCCGCGGCGCTCGGGCTGTCAGCGCTTCTCGCGGCGAGCCACGCAGCGTCCCTCGCCCTGCGCATCGTCGGGGGCGCCTACCTTGTGCTCATCGGCCTGCGCTCGCTTCTCGCGAGTCGGCGCAGGGTCGAGACGGGCGTCGTCGCCGCGGCCGGTGAGCTCGTCGCGGCCGGCCGCGCCTCTCCACGGCGCGGTCTTCTCGGCACGGGGTATCGCGCCGGCCTCGTCACCGATCTCTTGAATCCGAAGGTCGGCGTGTTCTTCGTCACGTTCCTCCCGGGCTTCGTCCCTCGCGGCGAGCCCGTCGGCCTCGTCTCCGTCGCCCTCGGAGCCGTCTTCGTGCTCGAGACAGCGGCCTACTTCGCCGTGATCGTCCTCGCGTCCGACCGGGTGACCCGGTTGATGACGAGCCGTCGCGCGCGCCGCCGGATCGACCGTCTCTCCGGAGTCGTGCTGGTCGGGTTCGGCGTGAGGCTCGCGCTCGAGGGCTGACGGTCCCGCACGCCTCGCCGGAGCGACCACGAGCGCCACCCGGACGCGAGGACGTACGCGCTCGTCGCGACGGCGAGGATCGCGAAGCTCGGGGGTACCGTGGGCGCCGCGTACGACGCAGCCAGCCCGGCCCAGACCGAGCCCACGGCAATGCCCGCGGAGAGCCACATCGCGCGCCACGGCGAGGCGCTTAGGCGGCGTGCGGCGCCCGCAGGCGTCGCGAGGAGACCGAGGAGCAGAAGGGCGCCAACTGCCTGGGTCGCCTCTCCGGCCGCAGCACCGACGAGCGCCAGGAAGCCGAGCCCGAGCGGCCGCACGCGCACGCCGCGCACGGCCGCGACGGCGGGATCGATGCTCATGAAGGTGAGCGGTCGTCCGATCGCGAGCGCCGCGACGGCGATGCACCCGCCGACCACCGACGCGACGACTGCCTGCGAGCTCGTCATACCGAAGATCGAGCCGAAGAGCACGGTCGTCCCGGCGGTGCCGTTCGCGCCGCGGCGCGACGTCGTGTACAAGGTGAGGAAGAACACACCGACGCCGAGGAGCCATGCGAAGACGTTCCCGATCACGACGTCGTCGGCGCGCCCGGCAGGACCGAGGAGCCCGATGAGCACGGCGACGGCGACGCACCCGAGGAACAGCCCGAGCCGCAGGTCGAGGCCGATCGCGAGCGCGCCGAGCGCGCCGGTGAAC
>DATLRJ010000069.1:0-18043 GCA_035534715.1 Acidimicrobiales bacterium
AGATGTCGAAGTCGCTCGGCAACCTCGTCTTCGTCGGCGAGCTGCTGAAGGAGCACGAGGGGGTCGCGATCCGGATCGCGCTGTTGTCCCAGCACTACCGGACGACGTGGGAGTGGCGGCCGGAGCTCCTCGACGAGGCGGGGGCACGGCTCGCGGCCTGGCGCCGGGCGGGCCCCGGGGAGGGTGCGATCGACGCGGTCCGGCGATGCCTCGACGACGATCTCGACACGCCTGGAGCGCTGCGCGCTCTCGACGAGGCTGCGCGCTCGGGAGAGGGGATCGCGGGCACGGCGGCAGCGCTTCTCGGTGTCGACGTCGCCCCACGATGACGGGGAGGCGAGCCCGAGAGCTGGCGCGTCCACCGGTAGGATTCCCGCGTCCTACCACCAGCGGGGAGCCTCGTGACCACTGACACGCGCGAAGTGATCGTCGTCCATCTTCCGGACGGCTCCTCGCGGACACTCCCCGCGGGCGCGACCGTCGCCGACCTCGCCGCAGCCATCGGCCCGCGCCTCGCGAAGGCTGCCGTCGCGGCGGAGCTCGACGGCACAGAGGTCGACCTCGCCTCGCCGCTGAGGCACGGAGCGACGGCGCGCATCCTCACGGCGGACTCCGACGCCGGGCGCCACGTGCTGCGCCACTCGACCGCCCACGTCCTCGCCCAGGCGGTGACGTCGCTCTGGCCGGGCGCCGGCTACGCCATCGGTCCGGCGATAGCGGACGGCTTCTACTACGACTTCGATCTCCCGGGAGGAGCGCGCTTCTCCGACGACGACCTCGCCCGGGTCGAGGCGCGTATGCGCGAGATCGTGGAAGCGGACCAGCCGTTCCTACGCGAGGAGCACTCGATCGAGGACGGTCTCGCCCTCTTCGCCGACCAGCCGTACAAGCGGGAGATCATCGAGGGCGTCTCGTCGGGCGCGGACGCCGATAGCGAGCTCGCGGCCGAGACGGCGCTCGCGAGCGCGGGAGTGCAAGGCTCGGCGGTCGTCACCGCCTACCGCAACTCCGATGCCTTCGTCGACCTGTGCAGGGGCCCGCACGTACCGTCGACCGGGCGGCTCGGCCACTTCAGGCTCACGCGGGTCGCGGGTGCGTACTGGCGCGGGGACGAGCACCGTCCCCAGCTGCAGCGGATCTACGGAACCGCGTGGGAGAGCGACGCCGCGCTCGCGGCCCACCTGCACCGGCTCGAGGAGGCCGAGCGGCGAGACCACCGCAGACTCGGTGCCGAGCTCGACCTCTTCTCTTTCCCCGAGGAGATCGGGTCGGGCCTCGCGGTGTTCCACCCGAAGGGCGGGCTCGTGCGTCGGCTCATGGAGGACTACTCGCGGTCGCGCCACGTCGCCGCCGGGTACGACTTCGTGAACACCCCGCACATCACGAAGTCCGATCTGTTCGAGACGTCCGGCCACCTCGACTGGTTCGCGGACGGGATGTTCCCGCCCATGACCCTCGACGGCGAGCAGACCTACTACCTGAAGCCGATGAACTGCCCGTTCCACATCCTCGTCTTCCGCAGCCGGCAGCGATCGTACCGGGAGCTTCCGCTCCGCCTGTTCGAGTTCGGCTCGGTGTACCGCTACGAGAAGTCGGGCGTCGTCCACGGCCTGACGCGGGTGCGCGGCATGACCCAGGACGACGCGCACATCTTCTGCACCCGCGAGCAGATGGCCGTCGAGCTCGACTCGCTGCTCGACTTCGTCCTCGGCCTCCTGCGCGACTTCGGCCTCGAGGACTTCTACCTCGAGCTCTCGACGCGACCCGAGGGCAAGGCGGTCGGCAGCGACGAGGAGTGGGATGTCGCGACCGAGGCGCTCCGTGGGGTCGCGATCTCGAAGGGCCTCGATCTCGTGCTCGACGAGGGAGGAGGCGCGTTCTACGGGCCGAAGGTCTCGGTGCAGGCGCGGGACGCGATCGGCCGCACGTGGCAGATGTCGACGATCCAGGTCGACCTCCAGCTCCCTCAACGGTTCGACCTGTCCTACGTCGGCAGCGACAACGGCAGGCACCGTCCGGTCATGATCCACCGGGCGCTGTTCGGCTCGGTCGAGCGCTTCTTCGCCGTCCTGCTCGAGCACTACGCGGGCGCGTTCCCGACGTGGCTCTCCCCCGTGCAGGCGCGCGCGCTCCCCGTACGGGACGCGCACGAGCCGCTCGCGCAGGAGGTCGCGGCCCGACTGCGAGCAGTCGGGGTCCGAGTCGAGGTCGACGGGGCGTCGGAGCCGCTCGGAGCGCGGATCCGCCGAGGAAAGCTCGAGAAGGTGCCGTACCTGCTCGTCGTCGGTGACGACGACGTTGCCGCCGGCACCGTCGGCGTCAACGCGCGCGGCGACGAGCACCCCGAGCGCGGGGTCCCGGTCGAGGTGCTGGTCGAGCGGATCCGTGCCGATGCCGCGCCGCCGGCCGGCCGCTAGGGCCGGGGTCGTGAGCCTCGCGTCCCGGACCGCTGCACACCGGCGGTCCGCACGCGCTCCGGCCACACGCGGGTGTGTCGCGTGACCCTCGACCACCTCTGGGCGGGATGGCGCGCCGCGTACGTCGCGTCGGTGGCCGATCCGGCGACGGGTCCGTTCACCGGGCCGGGCGCGGCGGGGCTCGGCGACGGCACCCGAGGCGAGGCCGGCGACCCGACGAGCGTCCGGGCGGACGCCCCCGACGGTGCCGCGGCCGGCGCCGTGAACGGAGGGGCCTGCGAGCCCGCGTGCGTGTTCTGCGAGCTGTTCGCGTCCCGGGCACCCGATGCCGACCGGTTCGTCGTGTGGGAGGACGAGCTCGTCGTGGTCGTCCTGAACGCGTTCCCCTACGCGAGCGGTCACGTGCTCGTGATGCCGAGGCGTCACGTCGGGGACCTCGGCGAGCTCGACGCAGCGGAGTCGGCAGGCATCTGGGAGACGGCACGACGGGCGGTCGCGGCGCTCGGAGAGGCGTACTCGCCAGACGGGGTGAACCTCGGTGCGAACCTCGGCCGGGCGGCCGGCGCCGGGATCCCGCGCCACGTCCACCTCCACGTCGTTCCCCGTTGGACCGGGGACACGAACTTCATGACCACCGTGGCGGCGACGCGGGTCCTGCCGGAGGCATTGCCGGACTCCTGGGCCAAGCTCCGGGCGGTGTGGCCGTCGTGACCGGGCCGGCTCCGGCGCGGACATGAGCGGGGAGGGCGGCCCCGGGGCGCTCCCGTACGAATCGTACCTCGACGCGATCGGCGAGGAGGTGGAGCGGATCGCCCAGCTCGCGGCGCGCGATCCGTCGACGCCCGTGCCGAGCTGCCCGGGGTGGGGCGTCGGTGACCTCGTGAGCCACGTCGCGGCGGTGTGCAGGCAGTGGCGTGTGCAGCTCGACGCGTCCGACCCGGACGTGCGCACCGCGGCCCCGGAGGACGGGGGCGATCTCGAGGAGGAGGCGACGCGGCTGCTCGGCGCACTCGTGCGCACGGGCGCCCTCGCACCGTGCTGGAACTGGACGGGCGCCGATCTCGTCGCAGGATGGGTCGCGCGCCGCGTCGCGATCGAGGTCGCGCTCCATCGCGTCGACTGCGAGCAGGCCTTCGGACGGGCGACGCCGATCGAACGGGAGCTCGCGGTCGACGGCGTCGACGAGCGTCTCGACGTGCACTTGCGGGCGCATCTCGGGCGAGTGCCCGGGAGCGCGCTCGGAGGTTCGATGTGCCTCGTCGCGAACGACGCGGACGCCGCGTGGATGGTCGAGACCGCGCGGGGCCAGATCCGCTGGCGGCGGGGGCGCGGCCCAGCGGACGTCGTCCTCGTCGGTGGCGCGTCGGATCTCCTGCAGTTCCTCTGGAACCGGGTCGACGCGGACGTGCTCGCCCGGACCGGCCGGCGGGAGGTCGCGCTCGCGTGGCGGTCGATTCCGGCCTGACCGCGGGTCGCACCTGTCCCACGGTTCGCCCGCCCCTCCGGTGCGACCGAGCTCCCGCAGGCACGACGAGGTCCTCTGGTAGCCTCTACGTGCCGTATCGAGGAGGTCGCATGATCGACGGCCGGCGGGGTCGGACGACCCAGGAGCAGGCAGGGCCCTCCGCGCGCGCGGCGGGTGGGCGCCGCCACGCCATCGGGGCGCGCCTCGTGCGCCTCGGCATCTCGGCGGACCACGTGACCGTCGCGGGCGTGCTTCTCGCCGTCGCGAACTCTGTCGTCATCGCCTCGGGCGCGCTCTACGTCGCGTGCGCGCTGCTCATCGTCGGCGGTCTCATGGACACCCTCGACGGTGTCGTGGCGAAGGCCGCGGGCACGGCGTCCGCGCGCGGCGCGTTCTTCGACTCGGTCGCCGACCGCGTCGCCGACGGATTCCTCTTCGGCGGTCTCGCGTGGTACCTCGCGGTGGGCCACCATCCGCGCGAGGCGCTCCTGCCAGTCGCGATCCTCGCGGTCGGGTCGGTGATCTCCTACGAGCGTGCAAAGGCAGAATCGCTCGGCTTCTCCGGACGGGGCGGCCTGATGGAGCGAGCCGAGAGGCTGATCATCTTCGGACTCGCGATGCTCGTCCACGTGGTGATGATCCCGATCCTGTGGGCCCTTCTCGTGCTCACGACAGGCACCGCGATCGGGCGGTTCGTGCGTGTGTGGCGCCAGGCGAGCGGGACCGCGGTCGCGAGGCCCCCCGTGGGGGTGCGGTCGTGGCGCCGAGGGCGGGTCGACTCGCGCTGGAGACAGCTGCGCGAGACGGGCAGCACCGCACCCGCGCGGCTCTCCGCCGGCCAGGGTGCCCGCTGGCGCAACAGGCGGAGCACTGCGACGCTCTCGACGAGGCTTCGAGGCGTGCTCAACGCCGAGCACGCGGGGAGCCGGAGCGCCGCGCGGGCGGCGCGCCCAGGCCGGCCGACGCGGTCGTCGCGGCCGACGCGGTCGTCGCGGCGTCTCACGGACGGCGGTCGCACCCGCTGAACGAAGAACGGCCGGGCCGGCGGCCGGGCGCCGCCGATCACCAGCGCGACGCCTATCGCACCTACCGCTCACTCGCTGCCGCGCTGCGCGTCGTCCCCCGGCCCCTCGGGCTCGCCGCGGCAGCGGTCGTCGGGCGGGCCGTCGCGGAGCGCTCACCGGTCACGCGCGCCGTCGTGCGGCGCAACCTTCGTCGCGTCGTCGGACCAGAGATGGGCGAGGCCGAGCTCGAGCGCCTCGTGCGCCGCGCGTTCGCCTCGTACGGCCGCTACTGGGCCGATGCCGCGTCGCTCCGCCCGTCGAGTCGGCGAGTGTTCCGCCACAGGTTCAGCGTCGAGGGGGGCGAGCACCTGCGTGCCGCGAAGGCTGCGGGTGGTGGCGCGGTGATCGTGCTGGCACACCTCGGCTCCTGGGAGATCGGTGCGCTCTGGGCGGCGCGGCAAGGCTTTCCTCTCACGACGGTCGCCGAGCCGGTGGAGCCCGCGGAGCTGTTCGACTGGCTCGTCGCAGAGCGGGAAGCGCTCGGGATGCGCGTGCTCCCGCTCGGCCCGGACGCGGCGCCGGAGCTCCTCGCCACGCTCGGACGCGGCGGCTTCGTCGCGCTCCTGGCGGACCGGGACCTCGTTGGGGACGGCATCGAGGTCGAGCTGTTCGGCGAGGTCACGAGCATTCCTGCTGGTCCGGCCGTCCTCGCGCTGCGCAGCGGCGCGCCGCTCCTTCCGGCCGCGGTCTTGATGAGCCCGGGAGGCGGCCACCGGCTCGTCATCCGACCACCTCTCGACTCCCGACGTCAGGGGCGCCTTCGCGAGGACGTCCGGCGGGTCACGCGCGCGCTCGCCCGCGAGCTCGAGCGACTCATCGCCATCGCGCCAGAGCAGTGGCACGTCTTCCAGCCGAACTGGCCGGTCGACGCCGGCGCGGGCGGACGCTTTCCCCCGGTCGCACCTGGCGCCTCTGGCGCACCTGGCGCCTCTGGCGCGGCCGACGGGCCGTGACCGGAGGCCCGGTGCCAGCGTGCGCGTAGCGCTCGTCTGCCCCTACGACCTCGCGGCTCCAGGTGGGGTGCAGGGGCAAGTGACGGGGCTCGCGAGAGCGCTCGCCGAGCTCGGCTGCGAGGTGATCGTCGTCGCGCCCGTGGGCAACATGGCCACGCCGGCGACGGGTGTCCTCCGCGGGGCGCGCCGCACCGGTGCCCCCTCCCGCTCGCCGGCCGGCGACGCGGCTCGCCGCGATCTGCGCGACGGCGATCGCGGACCCGACGATCTCGCCGGACTGCATCTCGTCGCGGCCGGGAGCACGATCGTGATCCGAGCGAACGGTTCGCGCGCCCCGGTCGCTCTCTCGCCGCTCGCGGCACGTCGATCGCTCGCGGCAGTGAGGGAGTGGGGACCGGACGTCGTTCACGTTCACGAGCCGCTCGTGCCCGCCGTCGCCCTTTGCGCCGCGCTGTCGCGAATCGCCCCGACGATCGGGACGTTCCACCGTGCGGGGTCGAGCACGCTCTATCGCGCCGCCCGCCCCCTTGCGCGACTTTGCCTCGCGAGGCTCGACGCGGTCGTCGCGGTGTCACAGGCCGCGCGCTCGACGCTCGTCGCCGTCGCGGGCGGGGTGGGAGGGCGTTGTGCGATCGTCCCGAACGGGATCGCCGTCGGTCGCTTCGCCACCGCTGAGCCCTGGCCGTCAGCGGGCCCGACGGTCGTCTTCGTCGGCCGCCACGAGCACCGAAAGGGGCTCGCGGTCCTCCTCGACGCGTTCGGGGCGCTCCCGCCGAGCACGCGACTGTGGGTCGTAGGCGACGGCCCGCAGACAGGGGCGCTTCGTGCTCGCTCGCGACGAGCCGCGTCCGGCGCTCGTGTCGAGTGGTGCGGACGCCTCGGCGACGCGGAGCTCGCGCGGCGTGTCGCGGGTGCCGACGTGCTCGTCGCGCCCTCGCTCGGCGGCGAGTCGTTCGGCGTGGTGCTGCTCGAGGCCATGGCCGCAGGGACGGCCGTCGTCGCCTCCGACCTCGAGGGCTACCGCCTCGCGGCGGGCGCTGCCGCGCGCTACGCGGAGCCGGGCGATGCCGCGGGGCTCGCTCGGGCTCTCGGCGAGGTGCTCGCGGATCGTGCGACGTGTGACGCGCTCGTCGACGCCGGCCGCCGACGAGCCGAGGAGTGCTCGATCGGATCGGTCGCCCGCGAGTACCTCGAGCGCTACGACACGATCTCGCGCTGAGGTCCTGCACCCGGATCGGCGCGCCGGCCGCCCGGTGCGACACGGGCGACCACGGGAGCGACGCCCTCCCGTCCACGGGAGCTCGAGGAGAGCGCGGCCGAAGACGAGGTGAGGCCACGCCGGCCACCACCTAGACTCCCCGTCCATGGCACAGGCTCAGAGGCGCCGTGGCGGCGGCGGCCAGCATCGCCGCTCCGGCTCCGGCGGCCGCGGCTCGCGCGCTCCCGCCGGGGCGACACGCGCGAGGGCATCGGGGTCCGCGCCCGCTGCGGACCCATCTCGCTCCGGCTCGTCGCGCCGCGCGCCGACCCGGCCGGGCGCGCAGCGCTCCGCACGCGAGCGTCCGCCAGGCGCGCCCGCCGCAGTCGTGGCGCGCGCACCGATGACCGTCTCGCCCATGCCGAGAGCAGAGGCGTCGGCCGCGGCGCGGGTGATCGCCGCGCTACCGGTGCTCGTGGCGGCCGTCGGGGTCGCCCTGCTCGCGTCCGGCATGATCGCCGTCGGAGTGGCCCTCCTCCTCGTCGGGGTGGCCGTAGGGCTGCTCGGGCGCCGGATCGGCTCCCCCGAGCGCCTCGCGGCGAGCGTCGGAGGACGGGCGGCGGTTCCGGCGAAGGACGCGCGACTCGTGAACCTCGCCGAAGGGCTCGGCGTCGCGCTCGGAGTCCCCGTGCCCGAGCTACGCGTGATCGACGACCCCGCGCCGAACGCGATCGCCCTCGGGTCGAGCCCGTCGCGGACGGTGCTCGCGTGTACGACCGGGCTGCTCGACCTCCTCGACCGCATGGAGCTCGAAGGCCTTCTCGCCCACGAGCTCACGCACGTGAAGCGCGGCGACGTCGCCCGGGCGGCATCCGCGACGCGCTCGCTCGGTCTCTTCGCCGCGCTCGCCGGCGGGCCCGCGCGTCTCCTCGGCCGCCTCGCAGGTACCGAGCGAGAGTCGCTCGCGGATCTGCAGGCCGTCGGAGTCACGCGTTACCCGCCCGGGCTCGCGTCCGCGCTCGAGAAGATCGCGGCCGCACCGTCCGTGCGCCCCGCCGGCCTCGACCGCACGACGGCCCGCCTCACCGCCGCGCTGTGGTGCGCGCCGCTCGAGGAGTGCCGGACCGCGTCGTCGCGCAGCGGGGCGCTCACGGTCGCGGAGCGCGCCGCGGCGTTGCGGGAGCTGTGACGCAGCTACGGTCCGTCGCTGCTGGTTCGCGGCCGCTCTCGGAGGACCGCGGGCGCGCTTGCGACATCGCACCACCCGGGCGACGGTGCCCGCGGACGTCTGGTTGCATAGGAGGCTGACCATGTCGGGACACTCGAAGTGGGCGACGACCAAGCACCAGAAGGGCGCGAAGGACAAGGCGCGCGGCACGCTGTTCGCGAAGCTCATCCGCCAGGTGGAGGTCGCGGCCCGCGAGGGCGGTGGCGACGTCACATCGAACGCGACGCTCCGAACGATGTTCCAGAAGGCGCGGGACGCGTCGGTACCGCTCGACACAATCGAGCGCGCGGTCAAGCGGGGGACAGGCGAGCTCGAGGGCGTGCGCTACGAGTCCATCGCCTACGAAGGCTACGCCGCGTCGGGAGTCGCGGTGATCGTCGACTGCCTGAGCGACAACAGGAACCGGACGGGAGCCGAGATCCGCGCGATCTTCTCGCGCAACGGTGGGTCGATGGCCGAGCCCGGAGCGGTCGCCTGGCAGTTCGAGCGAAAGGGTGTCGTCGCGCTGCCGCGGAGCATTCCCGAGGACGACCTCATGGCAGTCGTGCTGGACGCCGGCGCAGAGGACCTGCGCGACGAGGGCGAGGCGTGGGTGATATACACCCCCCCGCACGACCTTCCGGCGGTCCGCGGCGCGCTCGAGGCGGCGGGGATGACCATCGAGTCCGCCGAGCCGCACATGGTCGCGACGACGACGGTGGAGGTCACCGACGAGAGCACGGCTCGCAAGGTGCTCCACCTGCTCGAGTTGCTCGAGGAGCACGACGACGTGCAGAACGTGTGGTCGAACTTCGACATACCGGACGCGATCCTCGAACGGGTCGGCGCCTGATCCGCAGATCGCGGGCGCGGATCCCACGCGGCGTCGCGCCCGCCGGTTAGCATCGAACGCGTGTTTGTCCTCGGGATCGATCCCGGCCTGTCGCGATGCGGCTACGGATGCGTCGAGCAGGTCGCCGGCCGCCAGCGCGCTGTCGCTGCTGGAGTCGTCACCACCGATCGCGCCCTGCCGCTTCCCGACAGGCTCGCGACGCTGCGTCGCGACCTACGCGAGCTCGTCGAGGAGCACGCGCCGGACGTCGTCGTCGTCGAGCGTGTCTTCTTCCAGACCAACGTTCGGACCGCGATGTCCGTCGGCCAGGCGAGCGGTGTCGCGCTGCTCACCGCGGCCGAAGCGGGCTGCGAGGTCGCCGAGTACAGCTCGAACGAGGTGAAGCTCGCCGTGACCGGATACGGCGCGGCGACGAAGAAGCAGGTCCAGCGGATGGTCGCGACACTGCTCGCGCTCGGGGAGGTGCCCCGGCCGCCGGATGCCGCCGACGCGCTCGCGCTCGCCCTTTGCCACCTCGCCGCGTCGCGGACCTCGCGCCGCCTGCCCGCGGGCGAGGGGCGCGGGCACCCGACCGTCGGGGCGGGCGCTCTCTCGCGGGCTGCCGCGCAGGTCGTCGCCGCGCAGGTCGCCACGCAGGTCGTCGCCGCGCAGGTCGTCGCAGCGCAGGCCGCCACGCAGGTCGTCGCCGGGACGCGGGGTGCGCGGTGATCGGCTCGTTGCGCGGCGCTCTCGCCGAGCGGGTCGCAGCCGGCGAGCACACGGCGGACATTGTCGTCGACGTCGGTGGCGTCGGTTACCGGCTCCTCGTCAGCGCGCGCTGCGCGGCCGAGATCGGACCGCTCGGGGCCGAGATCGCCCTCGCCGTCCACACGCACGTGAGAGAAGGCGCGATCACCCTCTACGGCTTCGAGGACGCCGCGGGGCGGCGCGCTTTCGAGCTGCTCATTGGCGCGCCGGGAATCGGGCCTGCGCTCGCCCTCGCGATCCTCGGGACATACGACCCGCCGGCGCTCGCCCGAGCAGTCGCGGACGAGGACGTCGACGCGCTCGTCGCGATCCCGGGCGTGGGTCGCAAGACGGCGGCGCGCCTCGTCGTCGAGCTCGGCCAGCGGGTCTCGGAGCTCGCGGGCTTGCCCGAGCCGCGGACGAGCACGGGTCGCGTGCGCGCCCTTCCGACGAGCGTTCACGGCGAGGTCGCGGAAGCCCTCGCCGCGCTCGGCTATGCGCCGGACGAGGTGCGCGGCGCGCTGCAGCAGATCGCTGCGGAGGGGAGCGTCGAGTCGCTGTTGCGGGACGCGCTCCGCGAGCTCGCCCCCGCCCGATGAGCCCCCGTCAGGAGATCCTCGGGACCGCACGTGGCGGCGCAGGGTCCGAACCCGTCCTCGGCGGAGAGCAGGGAGCGGGCGTCCCCGCCCAGCGCGAGGTGGACCCCGGCTCTCTCGGCGAGGAGGAGGTCGTAGAGGTCGGCATCCGGCCGCGTCGCCTCGCCGAGTTCGTCGGGCAGAGCGCCGTGCGCGGACACCTCGAGATCGTCCTCGAGGCTGCTCGACGACGGGGCCAGCCAGTCGACCACCTGCTCTTCGCCGGACCACCCGGTCTCGGCAAGACCACGCTCGCGGGGATCGTCGCCGCCGAGATGGGCGCGGGGCTGCGCGTCACCTCCGGGCCCGCGCTCGGGCGTGGCGGCGACGTCGCCGCGCTGCTTACCGAGCTCCAGCCTGGAGACGTCCTGTTCATCGACGAGATCCATCGGCTGAACCGCGCGGTCGAGGAGATCCTCTACCCCGCGATGGAGGACTTCGAGATCGACATCGTCATCGGCAAGGGCCCGACGGCGCGTTCGGTCCGTCTCGAGCTCCCGCCGTTCACCCTCGTCGGCGCGACAACGCGCACTGGCCTCGTGACGGGCCCGCTTCGGGACCGTTTCGGGTTCGTCGAGGCGCTCGAGCTCTACACGCCCGACGAGCTGGAGCTCATCGTGAAGCGGACGGCCCGGATCCTCGGCGTCGCGTGCGACGACGCCGGCGCCGCCGAGATCGCGCGTCGCTCGCGAGGCACCCCGAGGCTCGCGATCCGGCTGCTCCGGCGCGTCCGCGACTTCGTCGAGGTGCGCGGCGCGGGCGTCATCACGCTCGAGTCGGCGGTCGAGGGGTGCGCGACGTTCGGCATCGACGAGCTCGGGCTCGACCGACTCGACCGCCGGCTTCTCCAGGTGCTCTGCGTGCGCTTCGCCGGCCGGCCGATCGGGCTGACGACGCTGGCGGTGAGCGTCGGCGAGGAGCCCGAGACGGTGGAGGACGTCTACGAGCCGTACCTTCTCCAGGCCGGGCTCGTCATGCGCACGCCTCGGGGCCGCATGCCTGGTCCGTCGGCCTGGGCGCACCTCGGCCTCGAGGACCCCGAGATCGGCGATGCGCCCGCGTGGGTGCCGGGAGTGGCAGAGCCGCTCTGGAGCTGAGCGGTGACGGGTCGCCGCCGCGTGCCCAGCCGTCCACTGCGAGCACCCGGCCCCGGCGCCGGTGGGGGCGCGGCTACAGTGCAACGCGCACTGTCCGCCCAACGACTGGTCAACGATGCCCGCACCTGCTCTGCTCGCCCATCCCGCCCTCACGGGGCTCGTCCTCGCGGCGACGAAGAAGTCGTCCGGCTCGCCGGTCTTCTTCATCCTCATCGTGGTCATGCTCGGCGTCTACCTCCTGTGGCTCCGTCCGCAGCGCAGGCGTCAGCAGGCGGCTGCGCAGTCCCAGCGCCAAGCCGACGTGGGCGACGAGGTCGTGACCTCGGCCGGCATCTACGGCCGGGTCGTCGCGATCGACGGCGACCGCGTCTCGGTGGAGGTCGCGCCGGGGATGACCATCGACATCGCGAAGCGCGCGCTCGGCCAGCGCATCGACCCCATCGTCATCGACGACGAGCCGCCCGCCGGCGACGAGCCCGGCACGGGGTTCGGCCAGCCTGGATACGACGGGCACGACGATCTCGACGACGAGCCGGAGCGCGATCCGGACACGGGGGGGACGCCGCCCACTCCGGGTGACGGCAACCGCTCACCAGGGCCGGGAGGCTCCTCCTAGGTGCGACGTGGTCTCGTGACGAGCGTGCTCGTGAGCTCGCTCGTCTGCGTCGGCATGCTCGGGCTCGTGCTCGGCCTCGGATGGTCGCCGAAGCTCGGCCTCGACCTGCGCGGCGGGCTCTCGGTCACCTACCAGCCGGCCCGCAAGGTCTCGAACGCGACGCTCCAGACCGTCGTGAACATCATGTCGGCTCGCGTGAACGCGCTAGGCGTCGCTCAGCCGAACATCACGACACAGGGCACCGACGTCGTCGTGCAGCTCCCCGGTGTGAAGAACCCCCAGCAGGTCCTCGACACCATCGGGACGACCGCGCAGCTCTACTTTCGGCCCGTGCTCTGCGGCGCTCCTGCGTTCCTCCCGCAGGTCAAAGCCAAGAAGATCGTCCCCACCAGGTACACCACGCCTCCGACGTGCCCGTCGACGTACCGGTACACCTCGGCGTACTACTCGTCCTCGAACCAGGGCTACTCGGTTCCGACCTCCATCGCCGAGTACCCGCCGTACGCGTCGTTGCCGACGACGACCCCCGCCTACGACCAGGACCACCCGAACCAGAACGTGATCCTCTCCTCGCTGGGCCAGGGTCAGTCGGCCCGCTACGTGCTCGGCCCCGCGGCGGCGACCGGCAAGGTCATAAAGAGCGCGACCGCCGAGCTCACGACCGCGGGCCAGTGGATCGTGAACTTCACGCTCACCGGGTCGGGACAGTCGACGTTCAACGCACTCGCGGGCAAGTACTACGGGACCCTCGTCGCAGACGACCTCGACGGCCAGGTCGTGAGCGCACCCGTGATCGCGGCGACGAGCTTCCCCGGCGGCGGCCAGGTGAGCGGCTCGTTCGACCAGAAGAGCGCGAGCGCGCTTGCGCTCCAGCTCAACTACGGATCCTTCCCCGTTCGCATGGTGCGCCTCACGTCCCAGACGGTCTCCGCGAGCCTCGGATCGGCGTCGCTTCGCGCCGGCCTGCTCGCCGGGGCGCTCGGCCTCCTCCTCGTCATGGGCTACACGATCGCCTACTACCGCGCCCTCGGGGTCGTCGTGGTGCTCGGGCTGTTGACGACCGGTGCGTTCCTCTACGGGCTCATCTCGGCCCTCGGCGCGTCCTCGCTCGGGCTCACGCTCGACCTGTCAGGTGTCACCGGCCTCATCGTCTCGGTGGGCATCACCGTCGACTCCTACATCGTCTACTTCGAGCGGCTCAAGGACGAAGTGCGCGCGGGACGCTCCATCCGTGCCTCGGTCGACAAGGGTTTCGCGAGCGCGTACCGCACGATCCTCTCGGCGGACGCGGTGTCGTTCCTCGGTGCGCTCGTCCTCTGGCTCATCTCGGTCGGCTCGGTGAAGGGCTTCGCGTTCATGCTCGGGATCTCGACGCTCACCGACGTGGTCACCGCATACGTCTTCACGCGGCCTCTCGTCATCCTCCTCGGGCGAAACCGCGTCTTCACAGAGGCGCGCTGGCTCGGCGTCGCCCGAGGTCTCGACCGGCGGCCCGAGGTGGCGGTATGAGCCCCGAGCGGATCCGGCCGGGCTCCGCGCGCTCGAAAGCGACGCAAGGAGCCCCGCAGAGTCCCGACCCTGCCGCGACGGACCCTGCCGCGACGAACCCTTCCGCGACGGACCCTGCCGCGAGCGACGTAGAGGGAGGCGCCCCCGACTCAGGTGGAGGGTGGGTCCCCGCTGATCCGGCGGGGGCCGGGGGAGGATCGGCACCCGGCGTGCCCGCCGCAGGAGCCGGAAGACCTGTCGGCGAAGGCGTCGCGCCGGACGGCGACGATCTCAACCCTGTCGACCGGACGGACGCGAAGGACGGGGCGGGCGTGAGGGACACGGCGTTCGCGCCGCACGTCCCACCGCCGAGCGCCCCGTCGCCCGAGGCAGTGGTGGACGAACCCGCGACGGGCACGACCGGCGCGGGTGACCTCGCTCCCGATGTCGACGGGGAGCCCGGGAAGGCCGAGGCGGCCGGGGAGCCCGGCGACGACGCACCCGCGGGGCGGAGGCCGGTCGAGGTTGCGCTCCCGACGTGGGACGAACCCGCGCCCCCTCTGCCACCGCGCCGTGGCCGTGCGACGTATCGGTCGGGCAGCGGCGGCGCTCCGGCGACATCTCCGGCACCCCGCGCGGTCCGCGGAGGATTCTTCGCCCGCTTGTACCACGGGGAAACGAACCTCGAATTCGTCGGGCGCCGGCGCACGTGGTTCACGATCTCGTCGATCGTCATCCTCGCGGGCATCATCTCGCTCGGCGCGCGCGGGCTCAACCTCGACATCGAGTTCGTCGGCGGCACCTCGTGGACGGTCCAGTGGCCCGCGGCGAACATCACCCAGGCGCGCGACGCCGTCGCTCCGTTCAACTTGAGCGGCTCGACGATCACGATCCTCGGCCAGTCCGGCGGCAAGTCCCGCTCGCTGCAGGTCGAGGCGAAGATCCCGAAGGGCCAGAGCGCCGCGCAGACCCAGGACCAGCTCGTCAAGGTCGAGGACAGCCTCGCGCACCTCGCGCACGTGCGGACCTCGGAGGTGAGCATCACCTCGGTCGGGCCGTCGTGGGGTGGGGAGGTGACGAAGAAGGCCATCGAGGCCCTCGTCGTCTTCTTCATCCTCGTCGCGCTGTATATCTCGGTCTTCTTCGAATGGCGCATGGCGCTCTCGGCCATCATCGCGGTCATCCACGACATCCTCGTCGTGGTGGGCATCTACTCGCTCACCGGCTTCGACGTCACACCTGACACGGTGGTAGCGATCCTCACGATCCTCGGGTACTCGCTCTACGACACGATCGTCGTCTTCGACCGCATACGCGACAACCTGAAAGGTGTCGGAGCCGGCGGCCGGCTCACGATCTCCGACGTCGTGAACCTATCCATGAACCAGACGCTCGCGCGCTCGATCAACACCTCACTCGTCGCGATCCTGCCGATCTTCGCCGTGCTCATCCTCGGTGCCGAGATCCTCGGCGCGACGACGCTCCAGTACTTCGGCTGGGCACTTCTCATCGGGCTCGCGTCCGGCGCGTACTCGTCGATCTTCATCGCGTCGCCGATCGTCGCGATGCTGAAGGAGAGGGAGCCGCGCTGGCGCAGGATCCGGGAGCGCCTCGGCGTTCGCGGCACGGACGCTCTCGTGCTCAGCCCCGCTGCGCTCGCGGCAGGCCTGTTCGGCGGCGAGGGTGCCAGCGGCTCGGGACGGTCGCGCGCCTCGGCGGCGGCCCGCGCCGGGAGCGCAGGTCGAGGCGACCCGGACGGGCAGGGGCGCGAGCAGGCGGACGGCGCGGTTCGTGAGGACACCGGACCGTCCCGCGCGGGAGTCCGCGCCGCGGGCGCCCGGCCGCCTGCGTCCCGACCGGGCGGGAGCCGCACGGGTGGGAGGACCGCCGGGCGGCCGAGCGGAGGGGCGCGGCGCAAGGGGGGCCGGCGCTGATCGATCTGCGCGCGGCGAGAGCGGAGCCGGCGCCGATGCGCGCGGCCCTCGCGCGAAAGGGCGCCGCGGCGCTGTTCGACGAGCTCCTCGACGCCGACGAGTCGTGGCGCGCCGCGACCACCCGTGCGGACGAGCTCCGGGCAGCGACGAAGTCGCGAGGCAAGCCGAGCGAGGACGAGCGGGTCGCGATGCTCGCCGCGAAGGCGGAGCTGCGAGTGGTCGAGGCCGAGCTCGCCGCTGCCCGGGCGCGGCTCGACGGGCTGCTCGCCCGCGTGCCAAACCCCCCCGAAGCCTCCGTGCCGGACGGGGCGAGCGACGAGGACGCCGAGGAGGTCCGGCGCGTCGGTGAGGTGCCGCATCACGGGTTCCCTATCCGCGACCACGTCGAGCTCGGAGACTTCGACCTCGAGCGCGGTGCTCGCCTATCGGGGGCGCGCTTCGCGTACCGGATGGGGCCCGTCGCCCTCGTCGAGCTCGCGTTGTACCGGTACGCGCTCGACGCCGTCGTCGCGAAGGGCTATGTCCCCGTGCTCCCGCCGGTGCTCGTGCGCGAGGAGGCTATGTACGGCACGGGCTTCCTTCCGACCGAGGAGTCCAACATCTACCGCGTGGAGCCCGACGGTCTCTACCTGACGGGAACCTCCGAGGTCGCTCTCGCGGGCCTGCATCTCGGCGAGATCCTCGAGCAGGTCGAGCTCCCGCTTCGTTACGCGGGGTACTCGACGTGCTTTCGGCGGGAGGCGGGCGCGGCGGGGCGCGACACGAGGGGGATCTTCCGCGTCCACCAGTTCGACAAGGTCGAGATGTTCTCCTACGTCGAGCCGGAGGAGTCCGTCGCCGAGCACGAGCGGATGCTCGCGATCGAGGAGGAGCTCGTCCAGGGGCTCGGGCTCGCATACCGGGTCGTCAACGTCGCTGCGGGCGACCTCGGCGCGCCGGCAGCGAAGAAGTACGACATCGAGGCGTGGGTGCCGAGCCAGCAGCGCTACCGCGAGATCACCTCGTGCTCGAACGACACGGACTACCAGGCGCGGCGGCTCGCGACCCGCTACAGGCCGGGCGAGGGTGAGTCGCTGCGCCATCCGCACACTCTCAACGGCACCGCGATGACCGCGCGGTGGCTCATCGCGCTCCTCGAGACCTTCCAGGACGAGAGTGGGGCGGTCGCCGTGCCCGCGCCGCTCGTCAGCCTCGGGGCGCCCGCACGGATCGAGGCCCGGCAGCCCTGAGCCGGCCCGCGCCGCTCGAGACTCGTTGCGACCGCGGTCCGCGCGCGCGGAGTGCTGTCAGCTCGCGCGGGCGGCCGGTCAGACGCGGCAGAGGATCTCGCCGTGGAGCAGGGCGAACCATCCGTCGGGATCTGCGGCCCACGAGTGCCACGCGCCCGCGATCTCACCGAGCTCGTGCTCGGTCGAGAGCGCGGAGCCGACGAGCTGGGTCGCGAGCGCGGAGGACGTCACCCGGTCCGCCCAGAGGCCGCCCCACCAGGCGCGGTCCGACGGGGTCGCGAAGCACCAGGCAGAGGCTGTCGCACTCACGTCGGCCATCCCTGCAGCGTGCGCCCAGGCAAGCAGGTGCCGCCCCGCGTCCGGTTCCGCGCCGTTGCGCCGCGCCGCGGCATGGTAGAGCTCGAGCCAGCGATCGAGCAGGGGATCGCGCGGGAACCACGTCATCGCCGAGTAGTCGGCGTCTCGCGCCGCGACGATCCCTCCCGGCCGGCAGACGCGCCGCATCTCGACGAGGGCCCCGATCGGGTCACCGAGGTGCTGGAGCAGCTGGTGCGCGTGGACGACGTCGAAGGAGCCGTCCGGGTAGGGGAGGGCCGACGCGTCCGCGACCTCGAGCTCGATGGTCGCAGCAGGCCGGCCGTCGGAGCGGACGCGCTCGGCCGCGGACTCGGCGAGGCCGACGACTTCCTCGGAGGTGTCGACCCCGACGACGCGACCGGCGGGGAGGTACGTGGCGAGATCCGCCGTGATCGTGCCGGGGCCGCAGCCGACGTCGAGGAGGGACATGTCGGGTCGGAGCAGGCCGAGAAGGTAGCCGGCCGAGTTCGCCGCGTCGCGCCAGGTGTGGGAGCGGAGCACGCTCTCGTGGTGACCGTGTGTGTAGATCGCGCGGCGCTGCAGCATCCCGGCAGTATTGGTCGGTCGCAGTGGGTCGGCAAGGCGGCGCTCCCGAAGGGGGTCGAGAGCGGGGCGCGCCCCGGTGCACTCGCCCCGGTGGGCGCGCCCCGGTGGAGACAACATCCGCCCGCCGCGGCGGATGCCGGCCCGTACCGCTACCCGAATGCGCGCACGTACGCGGCGAGCGACAGCGGGTTCGCCGAGCCGAGCCGGAGCACGCCCTTGTCGCCCGCGTCGTACCACGACTGGAACGCGAAGTCTCCC
>DATLRJ010000070.1:0-14491 GCA_035534715.1 Acidimicrobiales bacterium
GAGAAAGCCTCGGTAGTCGCGCACCGAGGCGTCCGAGAATACGACGCACCCCTTCGCTCCGACCGAGACGACGTGCGCGCCGAGGCCGGCGTCGCGGATCGTGGCCGTGATCGCGCCGTATGCGGAGCCGCAGAGCGCGCCGATGCGCTCGTAGGCCGCGGGCGTCGCGACCTCGTAGAGCATCGCTCTCGTCGCGGCCATCGCGAGCGGGTTGCCGTTGAAGGTGCCGACCATCTCGTACTCGCCGCTCACGACGTGCTCCATGACCTCTGCAGTGCCCCCGACAGCAGCGGACGCGATACCTCCGCCGATCGCCTTCGCGAGGCAGACGACGTCCGGTGTGACGCCGACCACGCCGATCGCGCCCGCCGGCCCCGCGGTGAGCCCGGTCTTCACCTCGTCGAAGACCAGCAGCGCGCCGTGCGAGTGGAGCAGTGCCTTCAGGGAGGCGAGGTATCCCGGCTCGGGGAGGATGATTCCCGCGTTCATCATGATCGGCTCGACGATCATCCCCGCGATCGCGCCCGGGTGCGCCTCTAGCAGCCGCGCGACGGACTCGACGTCGTTGAACGGGACGACGAGCGTCAGGTCGCGGATCGCCTTCGGGATCCCCGTGCTCGCCGCGACTCCCGAGGGGGAATGCGCGGGTCCGACGTCCGCCGCGTCGGGAGTGACCGAGACCTGTACCGAGTCGTGGTGACCGTGGTAGCAGCCCTCGACCTTCACGATGAGATCGCGTCCGGTCGCGGCACGCATGAGGTGCACGGCGTCCATTGTCGCCTCGGTCCCGGAGTTCACGAAGCGCCACAGCGGCAGCCCGAACCTTCGCGCGAGCTCGTCTGCAACGGCGATGGCGTCTTCGGTCGGCTGGGCGAAGTGCGTGCCGCGGCCGACCTGGCGCCGCACCGCATCGACGATCGCGGGGTGCGCGTGGCCCGCGAGCCCGGCGCCGTAGCCGCCGTGGAGGTCGACGTACTCGCCGCCGTCGACGTCGAAGACCTTCGATCCTGCGCCGTGGCTCAGCCAGACCGCCTGTGGACGCGTGATCTGCCAGCTCGAGGTCACGCCACCGGCGAGGCTTCGGGTCGCGTCGCGTGCGAGCCTGCCGGAGCGCGGCTGGCGCTCGACGAACCTGCGCTCCTGCTCGGCGATCGTGCGGTCGAGCGCACCGACGGCTGTGCCGGGTGCGGGAGGGGAGATGGCCACGAGTTGCTCCGTTCGCCGCTCGCACGGCTATTGACTGAATGTTCAGTCTAGAGAGCGGACCGACCGCGGGCAAGGCGTCCGGGCGGTGCCGTCACGCGCGGGGCGCGCTCGCGACCTGCGCGACGGTGAGCGCCCCGGCCGGTGCGACCACGTGCTGCGCGGCAGGGTACGAGACCGCGGCGACCGCCGACACCCACGCCGACCCGAGCGACACCGACCCGCGGATCTCGAGCGGGAGCGGCTCGCCGACGAGTGCGACGTACACGGTCGCTCCCGACGCCGTCGTGACTGGTAGGGCGCGCCGTCCTCGCACCGTGGTGGGAGGGAGCGCGTGGCGCGCCTCGGCACCAGACACCAGGCTCCGCGCGAGCTCGCCGGGTCGCGTCAGGCCGCCGAAGCCGGCCGCAAAGTTCGAGGCCTGGGCGCCACCGACCGAGATCCAGCGCGACGCGAGCGCCGCGATGTCGGCCGCCGCCGTCGCACCGCCCGGCGCGCCGCGCATCGCCCGGATCGCCTGGCGCCAGAAGGCGGCCGGCGCGTCGAGGTAGAGCACACCTCGCACGACGACGAAGCGGACGGGACCGGTCACGAGCGCACCCGAGCGCACCGTGATCCTCCCCGCGACGGCGCGGCCCCGCGCCGCTGACCGGAGGTCGAAGCTCACGGTCTCGCTCCCCAGCCGGATCGACCCGACGACGTCCACCGCGGACTGGGCCGCGAGAGCGCGGGCGCTTCGCGCGAGGACGGCGCGGGGCGGGAGCGCGTCGATGCCGTTCGGGCCGGGAGTGCTCGCAGCCGCAGCTCCTCCCCACGAGCACAGCGCGACCGCGACGAGCGCCGCGGCGTGGGTCGGGCGCGGCGGTCCTGCGGCCATGGCGACGTGCTCCTTCGTCTGCGGGGCGGGGACGGCGATGGGAGGGGGCGCGAGCGCGCCTCCGAGCGGAGCAGCGGCCGGCCGGCGTCAGGCCGACTCGTCCGTGAGCACGACCGTAACGCTCAGATCGTCCTCGACGTGCACGAGGTCGAGCGTGGCGGCATTCGCTGCCTCGCACAGGTCGTCTCCTCCGAGGGCGACGAGGTCGATCGTCGGGCCGGGGCCGTGCACGGTGAGGCGTTGGACCGGCCAGCGCATCGACCGTTTGGCGACGGTCTTCGCGCGCCGGACCTCGCCGAGCACCTGTCCGACGGCTCCGAGCAGTCCGAGCTGTGCGGCGTCGGGGACACCGAGCTCGCCCGGCTCCGGCCACGCGGCGAGGTGCACCGAGGTGTCGTGCCACCACGACCACGCTTCCTCGGTCGCGAACGGGACGAACGGAGCGAACAGGCGAAGCAGTGTCGACGTCGCGACCTCGAGAGCGGTGCGGGCGGAGTCCGATCCCGGGCCGCCGCGATAGGCGCGCCCCTTGACGAGCTCGAGGTAGTCGTCGCAGAAGGTCCAGAAGAAGTGCTCGACGCGTTCGAGGGCGCGACCGTGCTCGTAGCTGTCGAGGGCGTCGGTTGCCTCCTGGACCGTCGCGCCGAGGCGTGCGAGCATCGAGGCGTCGAGTGGCTCTAGTGGCTCGAGTGGCTCGAGTGGCTCGAGTGGCTCGAGTGCCGAGGCGCGGGACGACGCGATGGATCGACCCGTCGTGCCGCTCGCCTCGCCGGAGTCACGGCGCAGGCGTGCGTCGTGCGGGCGGCCGGCGTCGTGCGGGCGGCCGGCGTCGTTCGTCGCGGCGTCGCGCCCGTCGAGCCGGGAGATCGTGAACTTTGTCGCCTGGAGGATCTTGATCGCGAGCCTCCGGCCGATCTTCATCTGCTGCTCGTCGAAGATCGTGTCGACCCCGAGACGGGCCGAGCTCGCCCAGTAGCGCACAGCGTCGGTGCCGTTCCGCTCGAGCAGGTCGTTCGGCACGACGACGTTGCCCTTGGATTTCGACATCTTCTTGCGGTCCGGGTCGAGGATCCAGCCGGAGATCGCGGCGTTGCGCCACGGCAGCGTGCCGTGCTCCAGCTCGGAGCGGACGACGGTCGTGAACAGCCAGGTCCGAATGATGTCGTGGCCCTGGGGGCGCAGGTCCATCGGGAACACGCGCGCGAAGAGGTCGGGGTCCTCCTCCCACCCGCCGGCGATCTGCGGCGAGAGCGAGGAGGTCGCCCAGGTGTCCATGACGTCCGGGTCCCCGGCGAAGCCACCCGGCAGGCCGCGCTGGTCCGGCGCGAAGCCATCGGGCACGTCGACCGACGGGTCGACGGGAAGGCGGTGCTCCGGAGCGAATATCGGGCGGCTGCCGTCGATAGACCCGTCGTCGCCCACCGGGTACCAGACAGGGAAGGGGATCCCGAAAAAGCGTTGTCGCGAGATGTTCCAGTCGCCGTTCAGCCCGTCCACCCACGACTCGTAGCGACCCTGCATGAAGGCGGGGTGCCACGCGAGCTCGGCGCCGCGCTCGACCAGCCGCTCGCGAAGCTCGAGTGTCCGGACGTACCACTGCTGGGACGAGACGATCTCGAGCGGCCGGTCGCCCTTCTCGTAGAACTTCACAGCGTGCGTGATCGGACGCGGCTCGCCGACGAGGTCTCCCGACGCCGAGAGGAGCTCGACGATGCGCCGGCGCGCGGCGCGGACCGTGCGCCCCTCGAGCTCGGCGTACGCGGCACGCGCACGGCTCGCGTCCGCGGTCTCCCAGCCCGTCTCGCCGAACGGCGCGCGCTCGAGCCGACCGTCGCGTCCGACGATGGTCCGCGCCGGGAGCGCGAGCTCTCGCCACCACGTGACGTCGGTGAGGTCGCCGAAGGTGCAGACCATCGCGATCCCTGAGCCCTTGTCGGGCTCCGCGAGGGGGTGGGCGCGCACGGGGACCGGCACGCCGAACAGCGGTGTGAGCACGGTGGTCCCGAACAGCGGTCGGTACCGATCGTCGTCGGGGTTCGCGACGAGCGCGACGCACGCAGGGACGAGCTCGGGGCGGGTCGTCTCGATCTCGATCGCCGGGCCGCCGTCTGCCCGCGCGAAACGCAGCCGGTGGTACGCGCCGGGGATCTCACGGTCCTCGAGCTCGGCCTGCGCGATCGCTGAGGCGAAGTCGACGTCCCAGAGTGTCGGCGCCTCCCGCCGGTAGGCCTTGCCGCGGGTGGCGAGGCGGAGGAAGGCCCGCTGCGAGGTGCGCTGGGCAGCAGCGCTGACGGTCGTGTAGGTGCGGCTCCAGTCGACGGAGAGGCCGAGCCGTCGGAACAGGCTCTCGAAGGCCACCTCGTCGCGCTCGGTGAGCCTGCGGCACAGCTCGACGAAATTGGGGCGCGAGATCGCGAGCGCCTCCGCGGGTGGCTCGGCGGGAGGTTCGAAGGCGGGATCGTACGGCGCGCTCGGGTCGCATCGGACGCCGAAGTAGTTCTGCACTCGGCGCTCGGTCGGCAGGCCGTTGTCGTCCCAGCCGATCGGGTAGAAGACGGCCTTCGCGCGCATGCGCTGGTAGCGGGCGACGACGTCGGTCTGGGTGTAGGAGAACACGTGCCCGACGTGGAGCGAGCCCGAGACCGTCGGTGGCGGGGTGTCGATGGAGAAGACGTCCGCGCGCTCCCGGCTGCGGTCGAACCGGTATGTGCCGTCGGCCTCCCAGCGAGCGCTCCAGCGCTCCTCGAGACCCTCGAGGGCGGGTCGCTCGGGCACGCCCGTGCCGCCGCGGGGGGCGGTCGGGGCGAGGTCTTTGGGCTGGTCGGTCGCGGTCATCGGCCTAGTACGGTACCCGTGTGCTCCGGCTGCACGACACAGCGACAGGACTTGTCGCCCCGATACCCGAGCGCGACGTGGGCTCCCTCGGCCTGTACGTGTGCGGCCCGACCGTCTACGGACCACCTCACGTCGGTCACGGGCGCTTCGTCCTCGTCTACGACATCCTCCGCCGCTACCTCGAGCACCGTGGCCGCTCGGTCCGGCACGTGTCGAACGTGACCGACGTCGACGACAAGATCATCGACCGAGCGCACGCCGAAGGGCGCGACTGGCGCGAGGTCGCTCTCGAGAGCGAGCAGCAGTGGTGGGACGCGATGGACGCGATGGGGGTCCTCCGTCCGACGGTGGTGCCGCACGCGACGCAGTTCGTCGCGGAGATGACCGACCTCGTCGCCGGACTCGTCGAACGGAAGGTCGCCTACGAGACCGCCGACGGCGTCTACCTCTCGTGCGGGGCCGTCGACGGTTACGGGCTCCTCGCGCACCAGAGCATCGACTCGCTGCGCGCCGGTGCGCGGGTCGCGGTAGCGGAGGAGAAGAGGTCCCCCGTCGACTTCGCATTGTGGAAGAAGGCGAAGCCCGGCGAGCCGACCTGGTCGTCGCCGTTCGGTCCCGGGCGGCCGGGTTGGCACACCGAGTGTGTCGTCATGTCGCTCGAGCTCCTTGGCGACGGATTCGACCTGCACGGCGGGGGGATCGACCTCGTGTTCCCGCACCACGAGAACGAGCGGGCGCAAGCCGTCGCGTGCGGTCGCGACTTCGCGCACCACTGGATGCACAACGGTCTCGTCATGGTCGGCGGCGAGAAGATGTCGAAGTCCCTCGGCAACTACGTCGAGCTCGCGGACCTGCTCGGCACCACCGATGCGCGTGCCTACCGGCTGCTCGTGCTCCGCGCGCACTACCGCTCGCCGCTCGAGGTGAGCAACGCGACCCTTGCGGACGCCTCGGCTGCGCTCGGCCGTGTCGACGAGCTCGCGCGGCGTGTCGAGTCCGTCGGGACCGCTGCCGGCCAGAGGGCCGGGAGCCGCGCGTCGCCGGGCGGTGCCGAGGAGCCGCGCCGGCTGGCCGTCGAGCGCTTCGAGGAGGCGATGGACGACGACCTCGCGACGCCGCGGGCCCTCGCAGACCTCCTCGTCGCCATCCGCGACTCGAACAAGTTGCTCGACGGAGGTGACGTCGCCAACGGCGTCGCTCTCGCGCGCGCTGCTCTCGAGCTGCTCGCGGTGCTCGGCCTCGAGCCAGCGTCCGGCGCGGACCGTCCCGGCGAACAGGTGGTGGACCTCGCGAGCCGCCGCGAGGTTGCCCGCCGCGCGGGCGACTTCGCGGCCGCGGACGCGCTTCGCGCGGAGATCGTCGCGCTCGGGTGGCAGGTCGACGACGCGGTGGGCGGGCCGCAGCTACACCGGTGAGCGGCGCAGCGCGGCCGCGGCGCGCGGCGCTACTTGAGCGGCTTCTTGAAGACGAAGACGACCTGCTCCGGGTTGGGGGAGCCGAGGTGGTCGACACGCGCGAAGTTCACGAGCTCCCACCCCTCGCGCCCCTTGAACGAGAGCATGGACACGAGACCGGCCGTGAAGCGGTCCTCGCTCCAGTCCGCGCCGGCCTTCCACGATCCGGTCCAGACCACTGTGTCGTACAGCCAACTCGTCATCCTCGGTCCTCCCGACGACGCATCCAGCACGCTTGGGTGCGCGTCCTGCTCATGGCGAGAATGTAACGGGCCGGTCTCGCTGCGCCGCGGTTCCCGCTCACCGGCGCGCCTGCGGTCAGGACCGACGCACGACCCGCGCGCGTGCCGAGAGGTCGGGCAGCGGCCGCGGCCCGATGCGGCGGGAGCCGTCGTCCCGCGACTCAGGCGGAGCGAGATCCGACAGCGCGTCGACGTCCGCGAGGAGCACCTCCACGAGCTCTGCGACATGCCTGCGCGCCGACTTGAGGTACTCGACCGGCCGGCGCGCGCCGAGTCCGGGCACGTCGATGAACCGGCCCGGAGGCTCGCCGCCGATGCTGAATCGCCGGACGAGGACGTTGTGGCGCACGGCGCGATCGCGGAGCAGGCGGAGCTGGGCGAGCCATCCTGTGGGCGACCGCGAGGTCCCGCCGTCAAGCGCGTCGATCACCGCACGCTCGCACGCGAGCTCGAGGCCCGCCCCGCGGGCGATGTCGAGGCAGCGGTCCCACGCGGCAAGGCTGCTCGTCCCACGCTCCGCCTCGGGCAGCGCGACGGCCCGTTCGACGGCGTCGAGGAGGGCTGCGCCCGCGGCGTCGGCCGCCGCGCACAAAGAGGCGAGCACGCCGTCGAGGGCGAGCTCGATCCCAACGTAGCGATCGACGTCGCCGGCGACGTGCGCGGCGATCTGCAGGGCGCCGAGATACCAGTCGGCGGACTTCACTTTGTAGCGGGCCCACGCGTGGACGCCCTTACCGTCCACCCAGCGGAGGTAATGCGGGCCGACAGGCCACTTGAGCCGGACCGATTTCGGGATCTTTGCCACGATGCATTCTCCACGTCACGGCCCCGATCGGCAATTGCGGGCGAGTGAGCTCACGGTCGGTGACCATCGGAGCACCGGACGGGGCACGTGCTCGGGCCGCCGCCGCCAGCGGACCGCTCGCGCTGCGTCCTGCTCGGTCGACTGGTGCGAGAAATGCGGGACGCCCGTACGCGAAACCTACCGGTCGTGGCTTTGTACAAATGAGGGGATCGCCGGACCACGGCGACCCGACGTGACCCACGATGAGGAGCCATGGACACGACACCTGCCGAGCCGCCCCCTCGCCGCCGCCGAAGGTGGTCGAGCGTCCCCCCCGGTGTCGTCGCCGCCGCGGTCGCGATCGCCGGGCTGTCCGCCGCCGGAGGCACGCTGCTCGTGCATGGAGCTGCGGGATCGACGCCGCGGCGGGCACAGCTCACGTCCTCGACCTCGCTCGCGCCGACGGGCGCGGCGCCTGGCGCACAGGTCACGGTGTCGGCGACCGGCGTCGTCACAGGCCGACCGGACACTCTCACCCTGCAGATCGGCGCATCGACGAGCGCCGCGACCGCGACGGGCGCGCTCGACCAGAACAACACCGAGATCGCCGCGCTCGAGACCGTGCTTCAACGTTCCGGAGTCACCCGCTCCGACATGCAGACGAGCGGTCTCAGCCTCCAGGCGACCTACGACCAGAGCGGACAGGTGACCGGCTACGAGGCCGCCGACGAGCTCACGGTGACGTTCCACGCGCTCGACCGGGCGGGGGCGGTGATCGACGCGGCTGCGCACGCGGTCGGCAACGATGTCCATATCGACGGCATCGCGTTCTCGATCTCCAACACCTCGGCACTGCTCGACACCGCGCGCATCCGTGCGGTGCGCGCCGCCGAGGCCAAGGCCGAAGCGTTCGCGACGGCGGCGGGCGCCCGTCTCGGTCCCGTGCACAGCATCAACGACCAGGAGCAGCTTCCCCCGCCGGTCTTCCAGGTGCCGGGATACGCCGCGAACCTCGCGGCGGGTCCGACCCGGAGCGTCCCTCTCCAGGCCGGGAGCCAGCAGCTGAGCGTCCAGGTGCGGATCGTCTACGAGCTGCGCGGCTGACGTGGGGGCGGCGCCCTCGACGCAGGCCCGGGCGCTCGGGCACGGCGGTCGGGTGACGTTCGACCTCGAGCCGTGAGCAGCCTCGAGGATGAGCTCGGGCGCGCGCTCGACGCGGGCGCGCCTGTTGCGGGAGCGGGCACGCTCGACGCGATCGTCGCGCGCCACCACAGCGAGCGCGCCCGCCGCCTGCAGCGCGTCACCGCGGTCTCGGTCGTCGTCGCGGTCGCGTCCGTCGCGGTCGCGGCGTCCGGGGTGGCACGCCCTGCGGCTCGACCGGCCGCGGCCGCGCTCGCTCCCGGGCCGAAGCGGGCTGGCGCCCGAGTGCCGAGCGCGACGGCGGCCGCGCTCGCTCCCGGGCCGAAGCGGGCTGCCGCCCGAGTGCCGAGCGCGACGGCACGTCCCGGAGGTTCGTCGGGCCGCAGTGCAGCGGTCACGGGAGGGACGGCTCGCGGCGAGGTCGCGCCGGAGCACCTCGCGTTCAGCGCGCCCGGATCGACGAGCGTGCGGGCCGGCGCGGTGCCGGCGTGTGGGGCCGGGCCATGCGGGACGGCGGCGCTCCGGCTGCTGTTCGTCCGCCGACACGCCGGCGTCACCGTGCGCGCGTACACCGTGGGCCCCGTGGCAGGTGTCGGGGTGTGCCCGGTGCGCACGGCGCTCGTCGCCGAGGTCTCCGACGCCCGCGCGGTGGGCGTCGTCGGCGGGTCCGTCCCGGTGCCGGCGCACCCGGGCGAGCGCGCGCTCGACGTCTCCGCCGCCCGCGTCGTCGGAGTGCGCGAGGGGGCGCCCGTCGTCGTCGTCGTCGTCCGCGCCGGTTCGCCGGTCCGGTCCGTCTCCGCGCGCTTCGGCGGCGGCGCGCTCGACGCGATGCGCCCGGTGGGTGGGTGGGCGGTGCTCGTGGACGAGGCGGTGTCGAGCGCCGCCCACGCCGTGGCGGGGTTGCCGGTCGCGCTGTCGGCGACGATCGGCTCCGGGCGCGTGGTCGCGTCGACCCGGGTCGCGCGCGTGCCCCTGGTCGCGGCCCCCGCCGCGTGTGCGGGGCGGGGGAGCGTGATTGCCCCCGGCCGCTGAGGCACTGGCCGCAATCTCTCCGGGCACGCTCGCTGCGGGTCACACTGGGGGGATAGCGACCGGCCCGGCGCAGCTGCACGACGACTTCGTCACCTTGTACGAGATCCACTACCCGCGCGTCGTCCGCGCGCTCGAGCTCGGCGGGGCGTCGCGTCCGGACGCGGAGGACGTCGCGCAAGAAGCGTTCGCCCGCACGCTCTCGCACTGGCGACGCGTGCGACGCGGGACGAACCCTGCGGGCTATCTGTTCACGGTCGCGTTCCGCCTCGCGCGGCGGCGGCGCGCCGTCACGCTCGTGCTCGACGACGGCGGTGGCGCGGTCGCTGGTGCGCTGGCCGCCCCGTCCGGCCTGGCCGGCGATATGGCTGGCCTCGCGGTCGCGCGTGCCGATCTCGCGACGGCACTTCGCGCGATGCCGAGCGGACGGCGCGCCTGTGCGGTGCTTTGCATCGTCGCGGGCGCGTCGCCGCGCGACGCGGGTCGCGCGCTCGGTATCGCCGAGTCGACCGTCCGCAAGCAGCTCGAGCGGGCCCGGGTCGAGCTGCGCTCCGCGCTCGGTGACTGAGCGGCAGTCACCGCGGCCCTCACGCCAGCAGATCACCCGTGACGTCGCCGGTTCGGGCTGCTAGCGTCGCGAGCGGGAGTAGACGAGCTCGTAGCTGGCGGCGGCAGCCGGAAGCACGGTGGGCCCCGCTGCGGCGGGTGGCTCGCCCGCATCACCGGTCCGGCGGCGGCGACGCGGCGGATCCCTCTCGCTTTTTGTACCATCGAAAGAAGGGGGTTCGCCGAGGTGGCGACCGGGACAGTCAAGTGGTTCAACGCCGAGAAGGGTTTCGGCTTCATCTCGCAGCCCGACGGAGCGGACGTGTTCGTCCACCACTCCGCGATCCAGATGAGCGGCTACCGCAGCCTCGAAGAGGGTCAGGCAGTCGAGTTCGAGGTCCAGGAGGGCCAGAAGGGGCTCCAGGCGGCGAACGTCCGCCCGGCCTGACGGCCAGCACCGGCGGCGCCCGGATCCGGGCGTCGGCCGGTCGAACAGCGCGGACCCGCCTGGTCGCGCGCGCCACCGGCCGGAGCGCGGGCCGATCTCGCCTAGCCTGTCGGGATGGATAGACCCGCCCAGGCCCTGGTGCCTGGCAGGCCGTACCCGCTCGGCACGACCTACGACGGCGTCGGGACGAACTTCTCCGTGTTCTCCGAGGTCGCGGAGCGGGTCGAGGTGTGCCTGTTCGACTCCTCGGGTCACGAGACGCGCCACACCCTTCCCGACGAGACGGCGCACATCCACCACGGCTACCTCTCGGGCATCGGACCCGGCCAGCGGTACGGCTTTCGAGTCCACGGCCCCTGGCGGCCGTCGCAAGGGCTCCGGTGCAATCCGGACAAGCTGCTCCTCGACCCCTACGGCAAGGCCGTGGACGGGGCGCTCCGCTGGCGGCGCTCCCTCTTCGGCCACCAGCCGGGCGACGAGCTTCGTGCGAGCCGGTCCGACAGCGCTCCCGCGATGCCGAGGTCGGTCGTCATCAGTCCCTTCTTCGACTGGGGCAACGACCGCCCGCCCGAGACGCCGTGGCACAAGACGACGGTCTACGAGCTGCACGTGAAGGGGATGACCGCGCGCCACCCCGGCGTCCCCGAAGAGCTCCGGGGGACCTACGCCGGGCTCGCGAGCCCCGTCGTCGTCGAGCACCTGCTCTCTCTCGGCGTGACGGCAGTGGAGCTGCAGCCCGTCCACCAGTTCGTCCACGAGCAGCACCTCGTCGAGCGCGGCCTTCGCAACTACTGGGGCTACAACTCGATCTGCTACCTCGCGCCGCACGCGGACTACAGCTCAGCGGGTTCGCTCGGGCAGCAGGTGCAGGAGTTCAAGCAGGTAGTGAAGACGATGCACGCCGCAGGGATCGAGGTGCTGCTCGACGTCGTCTACAACCACACGGCCGAGGGGAACCACCTCGGCCCGATGCTCTCCTACAAGGGCATCGACAACGCCGCGTACTACCGGCTCCTCGCCGAGGACCCGCGCTACTACGTCGACTACACGGGCACGGGCAACACGCTCAACGTCCGTCACCCTCACGTGCTGCAGCTGCTCATGGACTCGCTGCGCTACTGGGTCACCGAGATGCACGTCGACGGCTTTCGCTTCGACCTCGCGTCCGCGCTCGCCCGCACGCTTCACGAGGTCGACCGGCTCTCGGCGTTCTTCGACATCATCCAGCAGGACCCGGTCATCAGCCAGGTCAAGCTCATCGCGGAGCCGTGGGATGTCGGCGAGGGCGGCTATCAGGTCGGCAACTTCCCCCCGCTCTGGTCCGAATGGAACGGCCAGTACCGCGACTGCGTGCGCGACTACTGGCGCGGCCAGGACCGGACGCTTCCCGAGCTCGCCTACCGGCTCACCGGAAGCTCGGACCTCTACGGCCACAACGGCCGCAAACCCTGGGCGAGCGTCAATTTCGTGACGTGCCACGACGGCTTCACGATGGCGGACCTCGTCTCGTATAACGACAAGCACAACGGTGCCAACGGCGAGGACGGCCGCGACGGCGAGGACCACAACCGGTCGTGGAACTGCGGGGTCGAGGGGCAGACCGACGACGTCGAGATCCTCGCGCTGCGGCGCCGCCAGGTGCGCAACCTCCTCGTCACCCTCGTCGTCTCGCAGGGTGTCCCGATGCTGCTGTCGGGTGACGAGATCGGTCGCACGCAGGGGGGCAACAACAACGCGTACTGTCAGGACAACGAGACCTCGTGGCTCGACTGGGAGAACGCCGACGAGGAGCTCCTCGAGTTCACCCGCCTGCTCACGGCGCTGCGCCGCGAGCACCCCGTGTTCCACCGCCGCCGTTGGTTCCAGGGGCGCAGGCTCCACGGTGCGGGCGTGAGCGACATCGCGTGGTTCTCGCCCGAGGGCAAGGAGATGGCTGAGGCGGACTGGCAGGTCAGCTTCGCGAAGTCGATCGGCGTGTTCCTCAACGGTTCCGAGCTCCCCCCCTCGGCCGTGCTCGGCGAGGCCATGCGCGACGACAGCTTCTTTCTCGTCCTCAACGCGCACTGGGAGCCGCTCGACTTCGTCCTGCCCGACGAGCGGTTCGGCGCGGTCTGGACCTACGTCCTCGACACGGCGCGCGAGAAGGGATCGTTCCCGGCACAGGGGAGCGTCGAGGTCCGCGCCGGTGCCGCCGTCGAGGTCGAGGCACGCTCGGTGGTCGTCCTCACGCGCCCCTGAGCCCGGCGGGATCCTTCCACGCGACCCGAGAGGTGCCGGCGCGCGTTCGGCGCACTACGCGCCGACGAGCAGGGCGACGGGGAGGTCGGCGAGCACGGCGGAGACCTCGAGCCGACCCGAGGTCGCGTCGACCTCGCGGCCCGTGCAGACGTCGGCGAGCCGCCCGCGCAGCTCGCCGGGCAGCTCGATCCTCGTCTCCCCGTACGACCGGGCGCCCGCGGGGAGGTCGTCGTCGGCGCAGTCGAGCACACCGGGACATCGCGTAGTGATCGCGAGCGCGATCGCACCAGGGCTCAGGCGTCCGAACGCGAGGACGTTGCGGGCCGCCGGCCCGACGGCACCGACGCGCAGGTAACGTGCCGACGGTGCGAGCGCACCCGGAGCGAACCGGTGCGCGGCGAGGCACGACGCGGTCACGAGCAGCTTGACGTCGCCGTCGCGCCATCGCGAGCGGCACTCGCGCGCGAGGCCGGGCGTGGGCCGGTGGTCCGATGTGAGCTCGAGCGCCTCGAGGCGCCGGGCGAGCGCGTCGAAGGCCACGTATCGGCGGTTGTCCGGGTCGACGAGCGAGAGGTTCCAGACCTCGTCGCCCTGGTAGCAGTCGGGAACACCGGGAAGCGCAGAGCGGAGCACGACCGAGGAGAGGCTGAGGGTCGCGCCGAGCCGGGCGACGTCGCCGACGAGCCCGGAGAACGCGTCGTGGACCACCCGTGCCCCGTCGCGCAGCGATATCTCTGCGAGCCGAGCGAGCGCCGCCTCGTACGCGAGGTCGGGCGCGTTCCACGATGTCCGCAGCTTCGCCTCCCGGGCGCTCTTCGCGAGCGCGAGAGCGACTCGCTCGGGGAGCTGGGCTCCGTCGGGCTCGCGCTCCGTGGTGGCTGTCCGATCGGGCCAGGGACCGGCCGGCAGCACCGCGAGGATCATCTGCGCGAGAAGGCGCGACTCGCCAGCGACGGCACGTTCGAGCACGGCGGGGATGCCGGTCGGTCCGCTCGCGTCGAGAAGCAGCTCACGGTAGCGGCGCAGCCCGTCCTCGAACGGCTCGGCGAGCTCGGTCAGCGCGTAGAGCCGGGCGCGCGCATCACCGGACCGCTTCGTATCGTGGGTCGTGCTCGGGACGAGGCCTGCTCGCCCATCTGCGGCGCGCGCCGCGGCGCGCTCGTGGAGCCGGCGCGCTCCCACCTCCCGAGGGCTACCAGGCGCACCACCCACCTCGCAGAACGCGAGCCGTCCCGGAAGCCGGTACCACGCGGTGTCCTCGACGCCTTTTGCCATGACGGCCCCCGTCGTCTGCTGCCACGCGATGACGGCCTGCACGCGCAGAGGGTCCTCGAGAGCCCCGCGCACCTCGTCCGAGCCGCCGGTCGCAGCGGCGATCGCCGCGACGTCGTCGGGGTCGGGCTCGCCCCCATCGAGGTAGGTGCGGTACACGGGAAGGGCGATCGCCGCCTCGACGACAGCAGGCGCCTCGACGCGCAGTCCGCTCGCGACACGCCCGAGAGCGCCGGCGAAGGCTGTCGTCGCGACGAGCCGGCGGCCCTCGGCCGCGCACGTCGCGACGTCGGGCTCGCCCTCCGCGCGCCCCGCGGCGGCGAGCCTCTCGAGTCCACCCGGCTCGACGAGCGCGCCGCCCATATCGTCCATCACCTCGTAGCCCGTCGTTCCGGCAGCGTGCCAGGCCGCCCGGAGGCGCTC
>DATLRJ010000071.1:0-12839 GCA_035534715.1 Acidimicrobiales bacterium
GGGGGACACCGCCGCCGGCGCCGCGTATCCGGAAGCATCGCCTCAACGAGGAGGCCACGTGTCCAGCACTCTCAACCCGTCTCGGGACTCGGTCTCGACGATCGGGAGCCTCGTCGTGCGCTTCGCCGGCGACTCCGGCGATGGCATGCAGGTCACCGGAGACCAGTTCACGGCGTCGAGCGCGCTGTTCGGCAACGACCTCGCGACGTTCCCGAGCTTCCCGGCGGAGATCCGCGCACCAGCCGGCACGCTCGCCGGAGTGTCGGCGTTCCAGGTCCACATCGCGGACCACGACATCTTGACACCCGGCGACTCGCCGACCGTCCTCGTCGCGATGAACCCCGCGGCGCTGCGGGCGAACATCGCCGACGTCACGACAGGCGGCTCTGTGATCGTGAACTCCGACGCGTTCGACGAGCGGAGCATCGCGAAGGCCGGCTACACGACCGATCCGCTGACCGACGGCTGCCTCGCGTCCTATCGCGTCTACCAGGTACCGATGACCACCCTCACGGTCGAGGCGTGCAAGCCCGTCGGGGCGAAGCCACGAGACGCGGAGCGGAGCAAGAACTTCTTCGCGCTCGGCCTCGTCTCGTGGCTCTATCACCATCCGCTCGATCCGACGATCGCATTCGTCGAGCGCCGCTACGCCGCACATCCGCTCGTGGTCCAGGCGAACTCGCTCGCGCTCCGCGCCGGATGGAACTTCGGCGAGACCGCCGAGCTGTTCGAGTCCTCCTACGAGGTGCCGCCGACCTCGCTCGAGCCAGGCACGTACACGAACGTGACGGGCAACACGGCACTCGCGTGGGGGCTGATAGCCGGCGCGCACCAGGCGGGGCTCACCCTCTTCCTCGGCTCGTACCCGATCACGCCTGCGTCGGACATCCTCCACGAGCTCGCGAAGCAGAAGCATTTCGGGATCCGCACTCTCCAGGCAGAGGACGAGATCGCCGGTGTCGGCGCCGCGCTCGGCGCGTCGTTCGGGGGGGCGCTAGGCGTCACGACGACATCGGGACCGGGGATCGATTTGAAGGCCGAGACGATCGGCCTCGCCGTCAGCCTCGAGCTCCCGCTCGTCGTCGTCGACGTCCAGCGTGGCGGCCCCTCGACGGGCCTGCCCACGAAGACCGAGCAGGCGGACCTACTGCACGCGATGTACGGGCGCCACGGGGAGGCGCCCGTGCCGATCGTCGCGGCGTCGACGCCCTCACACTGCTTCGCCGCGGCGCTCGAGGCGGTGAGGATCGCGGTCACGTACCGCACCCCGGTCTACCTGCTCTCCGACGGCTATCTCGCGAACGGGGCAGAGCCGTGGCGGCTCCCGGATGCGGCATCGCTCCCCGTCATCGACCCGCAGTTCCAGCGCGAGCCCAACCACATCGCACCGGACGGGACGCCCGACTTCTGGCCATACCTGCGCGACGAGGAGACGCTCGCGCGACCGTGGGCGGTTCCCGGAACACCGGGGCTCGAGCACCGCATCGGTGGCATCGAGAAGGAGGACGGCACAGGTGACGTCTCCTACGATCCGACGAACCACGCGACCATGGTGCGGCTGCGCGCCGAGCGCATCGCAGGCATCGCACGCACGATCCCGCCCGTCGAGCTCGACGACCCCGGGCTCGCGGCGGGCGAGCGTGCGCCCCTGCTCGTGCTCGGATGGGGCTCGACCTACGGCGCGATCACTGCGGCCGTGCGGCGCAGCCGCACCCGTGGCCTCGCGGTCGCGCGGGCACACCTCGTCCACCTCAATCCGTTCCCGGCGAACCTCGGCGAGGTCCTTTCGTCCTACGAACGAGTGCTCGTCCCCGAGACGAACCTCGGCCAGCTCGTGAAGCTCGTGCGCGCGGCCTTTCTCGTCGACGCGGTCGGGCTCAACAAGGTCGAGGGACGGCCATTTCGCGTGAGCGAGATCGAGCAGGCGATCGTCGACCTGCTCGAGTCGATCGCTCCGGACGAGGAGGGCTCGGCGTGACCACCACCGATCGGATCGCGGCGCCGGACGAGGCGCCGGTGCAGCTGACGACGCGCAAGGACTGGTCGAGCGATCAGGAGGTGCGGTGGTGCCCGGGGTGCGGTGACTACTCGATCCTCGCCGCGGTCCAGCTGCTGCTCCCCGAGCTCGGGGTGAAGCGAGAGAACACGGTATTCGTCTCGGGCATCGGCTGCGCAGCTCGCTTCCCGTACTACATGAGCACCTACGGCATGCACTCGATCCACGGTCGCGCTCCCGCGATCGCGACGGGTCTCGCACTCAGCCGCCCGGACCTCGACGTATGGGTCGTGTCGGGGGACGGCGACGCGCTGTCGATCGGCGGCAACCATCTCATCCACGCGCTTCGACGCAACGTCGACCTCACGATCCTCATGTTCAACAACCAGATCTACGGCCTCACGAAGGGCCAGTACTCGCCGACGTCCGAGCACGGCAAGGTCACCAAGTCGACGCCGTTCGGCTCGCTCGACACGCCGTTCAACCCCCTGTCCGTCGCCATCGGCGCCGAGGCCACCTTCGTCGCCCGCACCCACGACATGGACCGCAAGCACATGATGGCGACGTTGCGCCGCGCGCACGACCACAGGGGCGCCGCGTTCGTCGAGATCCTGCAGAATTGCAACGTCTTCAACGACGGAGCGTTCGAGGCCGTGACGGGCAAGGCGAACCGCGACGAGATGCTCGTTCCACTCGTCCACGGCGAGCCGATCCGCTTCGGGCAGGACGGCTCGCGGGGCGTCGTCCTCGGCGGCGACGCCCGGCTGCGCCTCGTCGACGTCGCCGAGGTCGGCGAGGACGCCGTGCTCGTGCACGACGAGCATCGCAGCGACCCGAGCCTCGCGTTCATGCTCTCGCGACTTGCGCGCGGGCCGTACGAGCCGACGCCGGTCGGCGTGTTCCGAGCGGTCGAGCGCCCCCACTACGGCCATCTCGTAGACGAGCAGATCTCCCAGGTGCGCGCGCGAAAGGGCTCTGGCGATCTCGACGCGCTGCTCCGGTCGGGAACGACCTGGACCGTCGACTGATCCCGATCGCGCTCCGGGCCGCGGCCCGACCGCCGATCATCTCGACGGTCGCGGCTCTACGACCCGCCGAGACGCGAGTGACCGTCACAGGACGGCGTGCTCATCCTGGAACGGACCGGAAGACCATCCCCGTGCGCGGCTTCGGGTGGAAGAACGTCGTCTTCGGCGGCATGCGCCGGCCGCTGTGGGCGGTGTCCGCGATCTGTGCCACCGTCGCGGGGCGTAGGAGGAACGCGAGCTGGGATCTGCCCGACGCGACCGCATCGGCGGCGAGCGCGGTCCCGTGCTGGTAGGTCAGCTCGTGGGCCGGGAACGTCGCGAGGGCGACGTCGAGCCGGCTCGAGTCGAGGTCGGCCTCGGCTGACTCGAGGATCGATGGTCGCGGCACGAGCAGGAGGTTCCCCGCGGGGCTGACGAGCCCGATCGCACCGACGCTCGTCATCGCTGCGAGGAGATCAGCGGGATCCTCTGGTCCATCGGTGATCTCGAAGCTCTCGGCGAGTGTGGCTCTCACGTCGAGCTCCTCCGGCAGTCCGGACACGAGGCGGTGGATCGCCTGGACGACGAGCTCGTCGGACGTGAGCTCGACGATGAGTGCCATCACGAGGTCGTAGGCGCCGGGCTGGCCCGAGCTCGCCGCCTGGCGCTCGGTCCGGTAGAAGATGGCGGTCTCGTAGCGGTGGTGGCCGTCCGCGATGACGACGGGCGTCGCTGCGACGAGCGTGGCGATCGACTCGACGGTCGAGGGGTCCGCGACGCGCCAGAGCTCGTGGACGACGCCGTCCTCGTCCACGGCCTGCGCGTCGACGGGCGACGCCGCTACCGCTGCGCACGCTCTGGCGAGCCCCTCGGAGAGCGAGAGGCCCCATATAGGGGAGAGGTTCGCCCTGCACGCGCGGAGCAGGTCGAGCCGGTCGCCCTTCGGCTTCGGCATGGTCCGCTCGTGGGGGAGCACCTCGCTCCCGCCGACGTGGTCGAGCGCGAGCGCCCCGATCACCCCGGTCGTCGACCGCTCGCTCCCGTCTTCGCTCTGGAAGCGCATCCGGTAGACGTAGAACGCGGGATCGCCGTCGCGGCGCAGGACGCCGTCGCGCTCCCACTGCTCCAGCAGGGCGGCGGCGGTCGCATACCGGTCCGAGCCGAGTGCCTCGTCCGCCACCGGGAGCTCGACGCGGATCGCGTTGTACGGGCTGCGCGCGGCGAGACGAGAGCGGTCCTCGGGGCTGACGACGTCGTACGGCGGGGCGATGACCTCGCCGAGAGTTGCCGCGCGGGGGTCGTAGCGTAGTCCGGTGAACGGCTCGAAACGTGGCATCTCTCCTGCGTATCACATCGCGGTGGGTGCGCTCGAACCTGTAGGTGTGCTCCAGGTGGCAGGATCGTGCGATGCACGCTCGCGGCGGGACGCCCGTGATCGAGGAGCGGACGCCCGCGATCGAGGACCAGCGCGGATGCTGGCTGTTCGATCTTGACGGGGTCGTCTGGCTCGCGGGCGTGCCGATCCCCGGATCGGCCGACGCGATCTCGCGTCTCGTCGCGTCGGGCCTCCGTGTCGCGTACTTCACGAACAACTCCTTCCCGCGTCGGGCGGAGCACCTCGACAAGCTGCAACGGTTCGGGCTCGGTGCCTCCGACGATGACCTGCTCACCTCTTCGGACGCCGCGGCCGCGCTGTGCGAGCCGGGCGAGCACGCTCTCGTCCTCGGTGGCCCCGGGATCCGCGAGGCCCTCGAGCGACGCGGCGTCGACGCGCATGACGCGAGCGAGGCGAGAGACGGGCCGTTCGACGTCGTCCTCGTCGGGATCGATCCGGATCTGGACGCGACGAGGCTCGCGCGCGCGACCGCGGCGATCGGCCGCGGGGCGCGACTCGTCGGGACCAACGACGATCCGACGTTCCCGACTCCAGACGGCCCGCTCCCAGGGGGCGGGGCGATCCTCGCGGCCGTCGCGTACGCGACCGGCGCGGTCCCGATCGTCGCGGGCAAGCCGCACCAGCCATCGGTCGACCTCGTCATGAGCCGGATCGGGAAGCCGGCCGTCGTGGTGGGCGACCGACCGTCGACAGACGGGGCGCTCGCTCGCGGTCTCGGGGCACGGTTCGCGCTCGTGCTCTCGGGAGTCACCGCCCCGGGCCACGGTCCCCTCGACCCGGAGCCCGATGTGGAAGCGGCAGACGTCGCCTCCCTCGTCGCGTCGGCTCTCGAGTAGTAGTCGCGGACGTGCCCGCGGCCACGACCCGCCCCGGCGCTGCGGTGCTCGGGACGCGACTCGCGAGCGGTCGCGCCGCATTCGCGCGAGAGGTCGTCCGCCCGCGCTAGCTATTGCAAGCGCGGGCGCTATCCTTGGCATGTGCCAGACAAAGAGCAGCTCCGGGCGAACGTCAAGCGCTACCTCGAGGCGGGCGCGTCGCTGTCGAGATATGGGCGCGGCGAGGTCGAGAGCCTGATAAAGGACCTGGCCGGCGAGGCGACGACGAGCCGCGAGCGCGTCGAGGACCTCGTCGAGGAGTTCGTCGCACGCTCGCGGCGCAGCGCCGAGCAGCTCGCCGACGTCGTCCGGGCGGAGATCCGCCGGGAGGTCGCCGCGCGCGCCGCGCGCCGGCGTGAGGAGATGCTCCGCTCCCTTGCGGCACGGGGCCGAGCCGACCTCGCCGATATCGTCGACAAGGTCGGCTCGATCGTCGGAGACCTCGTCGGCGATCTCGCCGGAGGCGGTCGGGGAGCGCGTCCGGCGTCGACGACCTCGGACTCGCGGTGGGGCGTCGACGACGCGAGCGGCGTGGCGCGCCAGGCGGCGCCCTCCGCGGGCACGACCCGCGGCGACGCACCGCCGGCGCCCGCGTCGGCGACGCCGAGGACAGCCACGGCGGCGGCGAAGACGGCGCCCGCGAGCGCGCCGGCGAAGAAGGCGCCGGCGAGGAAGACGCCGGCGAGGAAGGCGTCCGGGTCGGCCGCGAGGACGGAGCCCGCGAGCGCGCCGGCGACGACGGCACCAGCGAAGAAGGCACCCGGGTCGGCCGCGAAGACGGCGCCAGCGAAGACGGCGCCCGCGAAGCGGACTGCCCCGGGCGCGGGAGACGTCGGAGCCCCCTCCACGGACCGGGGGACGGCGGGCGGGAGCGCCTAGCAGCCGGTCCGTGCCGCAGCCTGCGCACCGCTCGTCGGCGCGCCCGGCGCGCGCGGCGCCGACCCCCCAGACCCGCCGAATGCGTCGTTGCCGCACGCTCCCCGGCCCGCGAGGATGTCGGCGTGGCTGATCCGGGACGGCGCGCGGTCGCTCTTGTCGTGAACACGACGCGACCGAGCGCGAGCGACCTCGCGCACCGCGCGCGCCGATGGTGGGAGGAGCGCGGGTTCGACGTGCTGGTCCACGACGGCTCGGAGGTCTCGGCACTGGCCGACGGCCCACTCGACTTCGCCGTGAGCCTCGGCGGGGACGGGACGATGCTGAGGACCGTCCAGCTCGTGCTCGACCGCCAGGTCCCGGTTCTCGGGGTCAACCTCGGCAACCTCGGCTACCTCACCCAGGTCGAGCCTGCGGACATCGAGCTCGCGTTCAGGCGGCTCGTTGCCGGCGACTTCGACGTCGAAGAGCGCATGACTCTCAGCGTGACGGTAGGGGGCGCGGGAGGGGGCCGGCCCACGCTCGTCGCATTGAACGAGGTCGCGATGGAGAGGAGCGTCCCCGGTCACACGATCCGCGTCGCGGTCTCGATCGCCGACCGACCGTTCCTCACCTACGTGGCCGACGGGATCATCGTGGCGACACCGACGGGGTCGACGGCGTACAACCTCTCGGTTCGCGGGCCGATCGTGTCGCCGCGACTGCGCGCGTTCGTGTTGACGCCGATATCGGCGCACATGCTCTTCGACCGATCGCTCGTCCTCGAGCCAGACGAGACCGTCGGCCTGCGACTCCTCGACGGGCGGAGCGCGGTCCTCACCGTGGACGGGTCGACCGTCGTGCCGCTCGGGATCGATGCGACGGTCGAGATAGCGGAGGGCCGCCGACCCGCTCTCGTCGTTCGCTTCGGCCGGCCGGACTTCCATGCGGTGCTGCGCGGGAAGTTCGGGCTCACGGACAGGTGAGCAGGTCAGTGGCGCGACGGGATGCCATGCCGTGCTCGTAGAGCTGCGCGCTCGCGAGCTCGGCGTGATCGCCGATCTCGACGTGGTGCTCGGCGCCGGGCTCACCGCCCTCACGGGTGAGACGGGCGCGGGCAAGACACTCGTCGTCGAGGCACTCTCGCTCCTCGTCGGCGGACGCGCGGATCCGGCAGTCGTGCGTGGCGGGGCCGACGAGGCGTTCGTCGAGGGCCGGTTCGTCGACGAGCGCGGCGAGGAGCTCGTGCTCGGGCGCGCGATCCCCGCATCCGGGAGGTCGCGGGGCTTTGTGGGTGGTCGCATGGCCACCGCTGGCGAGCTCGCGGATCTGGGGCGGTCGCTGGTCGACCTCTACGGCCAGCACGAGCACCAGTCGCTGCTCCAGCAGCCGACACAGCGCCAGGCGCTCGACCGTTACGCGGGAGTGGACCTCGGCCCGGTGCGCGAGCTGCGCAGCCAGATCGCGCAGGTCGACGCACGGATCGCGGCCCTCGGCGGGGACGAGCGCTCGCGTGCACGCGAGCTCGACTTGCTGAGCTTCGAGCTCGCGGAGATCGAGGCGCTCGCGATCACGTCGGCGAGCGAGGACGACGAGCTCGCGTCCGAGGAGTCGGCGCTCGCGAATGCCGTCGCGCTGCGCGAGGCGGCCGAGTCGGCGTACGCGCTCCTCTCGGGCGAGGGACGCGCCGGAGCCGCCGACGCCGCCGGGGAGGCGCTCGGCCTCCTCGAGCACCACCTCGAGCTCGCGGGGCCGGCCGGTCGCCTGCGGTCTCTGCTCGCGGAGCTCGCCGACACCGCGAGCGAGCTCCGGAGGTCGTCGGAGAGCTTCGAAGAGGATCCCGCTCGCCTCTCTACGGTGCGAGCGAGGCGCGCCCGGATCCACGCCCTCGTGCGCAAGCACGGAGACGATCTCGGCGACGTCCTCAGGTTCGCGGACGACGCCCGGCGTCGAGTCGACGAGCTCCTGGCAGGTGACGCGGCCGTGCTCGCGCTCGCGAAGGAGCGCTCCGAGCTCGGCGCCGCCCTCGACCTCGCCGAGTCCGCCGTAGGCGACTCGAGGCGCGCGGCTGCCCCGGGCCTCGCGCACGCCGTCGAGGGCCACTTCGGCGAGCTCGCACTCGCGCGGGCGCGCCTTCGCGTCGTCGTGCCGGACGCGGGGATCGGCGACGACGTCGAGCTCCTGCTCGCGGCGAACCTTGGCGAGCCGTTCGTCCCTCTCGCGAAGGCCGCGTCCGGCGGCGAGCTCGCTCGGACGATGCTCGCGCTGCGCCTCGTGCTCGCGACGGCGCCGCCGACCCTCGTGTTCGACGAGGTGGATGCCGGGATCGGTGGCGAGGCGGCACTGGCGGTCGGGCGCGCCCTCGCGCTTCTCGCACGGGACCGCCAGGTCATCGTGGTTACCCACCTCGCACAGGTCGCGGCTCATGCCGACCGTCAGATCGCCGTCGCGAAGTCCGAGCTGAACGGCAGGACGGTCACCCGAGCTCGAGCGGTCGAAGGCGACGAGCGCCTGGCCGAGCTGTCGCGGATGCTCTCCGGCCACCCGGGAAGCGCCGCCGCGCGCGAGCACGCAGCAGAGCTTCTCTCGGGGGCGCAGCGCCGTTGAGCCCGGTCCGCGCCCTGCAGCGCCAGTGCCTGTAGGTTGGCGTGGGCGATCTGCGGAGGACAGTGTGGCGAAGTTCGTGTTCGTGACCGGCGGCGTGTCGAGCTCGCTCGGCAAGGGGCTCACGGCCTCCTCGCTCGGTCGGTTGCTCAAGTCGCGGGGTCTGCGCGTGACGATGTGCAAGCTCGACCCGTACATCAACTTCGATCCTGGGACGATGAACCCGTTCGAGCACGGCGAGGTGTTCGTCACCGAGGACGGAGGCGAGACGGACCTCGACCTCGGCCATTACGAGCGGTTCATCGACGAGAACCTGCACCGCAGCTCGAACGCGACGACCGGCCAGATCTACTCGGCGGTGATCCAGAAGGAGCGCCGAGGGGACTACCTCGGCAAGACGGTGCAGGTCATTCCCCACATTACGGACGAGATCAAGGAACGCATCCGGCGCCTCGAGACTGCTGTGACGGGTGTCGACGTCGTGATCGTCGAGGTCGGAGGTACCGTCGGCGACATCGAGATCGTGCCGTTCCTCGAGGCGATCCGGCAGTTCCGCCGGGAGGTCGGCCGGGAGAACGTCTGCTACGTGCACCTCACGCTCGTCCCGTATCTCGCGCCCTCGGGCGAGCAGAAGACGAAGCCGACCCAGCACTCGGTGACCGAGCTCCGCAGCCGGGGGATCCAGCCCGACGTCATCGTGTGCCGGAGCGATCACCCCATATCCGAGCAGTTGAAGCGCAAGGTGTCGCTCCTGTGCGACGTCCCGATCGAGGCGGTCGTCTCGGCCGTCGACGCCGCGAGCATCTACGAGATCCCGCTCCTGCTCCACGAGGAGGGCTTCGACGACACCGTGTGCCGCATCCTCCGGTTAGACGGCCCGGACCATGCGATCGACCTCAGCGCGTGGGAGCACTTCGTGCACCGGGTGTTCTCCGCGACCGACGTCGTGAGGATCGGGGTGATCGGCAAGTACGTCGACCTGCCGGACGCCTACCTGTCGGTGACCGAGGCGCTGCGGCACGCAGGGTTCCACCACGGCGTCCGTGTCGAGATCGACTGGGTCCAGGCGAGCGAGGTCACGGGCATGCTCGCCGAGGCGCACCTCGGCGACCTCGACGGCATCGTGATCCCTGGAGGCTTCGGGGAGCGGGGTGTCGAAGGCAAGATCGCCGCTGCCACGTACGCGCGGGAGACCGATCTCCCATGCCTCGGGATCTGTCTCGGTCTCCAGGTCATGGTCGTCGACTACGCACGATCCGTGGCGGGGCTCGAGGGCGCGAACTCCCGCGAGTTCAACAGCTCGACGCCCCATGCGGTGATCGACATCATGGATGACCAGGCCGAGGTCGTCGACATGGGAGGGACGATGCGCCTCGGAGCCTATGTCGCGAGGCTCCAGCCCGGCTCGCAAGTCGCGACGGTCTACGGCGACACCACCGTGACCGAACGTCATCGGCACCGCTACGAGGTGAACCCGCGCTATCGCGAGCGGCTCGAGCGGGCCGGCCTCGTGTGCTCGGGCACGTCACCGGACGACTTGCTCGTCGAGTTCATCGAACTTCCCTCGAACCGGTTCTGGGTCGGCACCCAGGCCCACCCGGAGTTCAAGAGCAGGCCGGACCGGCCGCATCCGCTCTTTCGCGAGCTCGTCGGCGCTGCGGTCGAACGGGCCCGGGCCCGCAACCCGCACCTGTTCGAGCTCGGCGTCGATGCCGGCTGAGCCAGGAGGATTCCGTCGGATCGGCGAGCGCGAGCGCGTCGGCCTCGGCTTCCTGTCGATCGTGAGCGGCACGTTCGTCGCTCCGGACGGTTTCACCTTCGAGCGGGACATCGTTCGCCATCCCGGGGCCGTGTGTGTCGTGCCGCTCGACGGCGACGATCAGGTCGTGTGCGTCCGGCAGTACCGCTCGGCGGTCGACCTCCAGGTGCTCGAGATCCCCGCAGGCAAGATGGACGTCCCCGGGGAGCCACCGGAGGTCGGGGCGCGCCGTGAGCTCGCGGAGGAGATCGGCTACGCGGCGGCGAGCCTCACCTGGCTCACGACGTTCTACAACTCGCCGGGCTTTACAGACGAGGCGACCCACTGCTTCCTCGGCGAGGGGCTCACGGAGGTCGGTCGGTCGACCGACGGCGTGGAGGAGCAGTTCATGACCGTCGAGCGATTCGCGCTCCATGATGTCTATGCGCTCGTGTCGGACGGCACCCTCGTCGACGCGAAGACGATCCTCGCGACGATCCTCGCGAAGCGACTCGTGGACGAGCGTCGCACGGCCTCGCCCGCGCGGCAGCGGGAAACCTAGCCACCGGCCGTGCCGCGGCCGGGGCACCGCATACCAGCCGGGGTGCTCGACGAGCCGCCCCGGCCGCTGTCGTCCGACGCCGAGGAGTACCTCTCCTACCTCGCGGTCGAGCGCGGGCGCGCATCGAGCTCCATCTCGTCGTACCGCCGCGACCTGCTCGCCTATGAGCAGTTCCTCGAGTGGCGAGGACGTCGCCTCGCCACTGTCGACTCGGCGGCCGTGCGCGACTACCTGGGCTTCCTCGAGGCGTCGGGGCTCGCGGCGTCGTCGCGAGCCCGGGCCCTCGCCGCGATCCGCGGCCTCCACGCGTTCGTCCACGCGGAACGCGGTGCTCCCGAGGACCCGACGGCAGACGTCGACGGGCCGCGAGTGCCACAGGGGCTCCCGAAGGCGCTCTCGGAGGCGGAGGTCGCGCGGCTGCTCGACGCGGTGCGAGGCGACGACCCGAGGGCGCTCCGGGACCGCGCGATGCTCGAGCTGCTGTACGCGACAGGTGCGAGGATCTCCGAGGCGACAGGCCTCGACGTGCGCCACCTCGACCTCGAGGCCCGCCTCGTCCGCCTCTTCGGCAAGGGCGCCAAGGAGCGGATCGTCCCGATGGGAAGGCCGGCGGCCGCAGCGCTCGGGCGGTGGCTCGGCGAAGGGGGGAGGTCGACGTTCGTGGCGTCGACGCGTCGGCGACGGGAGGACGCGGCCGCGTTGTTCGTCTCGGCTCGCGGCACGCGCATGAGCCGCCAGGCCGCGTGGACCGCCGTGCATCGCTACGCCGTCGCGTCTGGCCTCGCCGAGAAGGTCACCCCACACGTCCTGCGGCACAGCTGCGCGACGCACCTGCTCGATCATGGAGCGGACATCCGGGTCGTGCAGGAGCTCCTCGGTCACGCGTCCATCACGACCACCCAGATCTACACGCGCGTCTCCCAGGAGCACCTGCAGCGCGCCTATGTCGCGGCGCACCCTCGCGCGAGCGCGACGCGCGCGTCGGGCGGCGCTTCGCCGTAGCCCGGACCTGCCGGCTGACCGGCCGTCGCGGGCCTCGGGGCGTGCGCAAGCGCCCGCGGCGGCCGCGGGGTTGTGGACAAAGTAGGCTGCGGGAGTGGCTAACGACGCGCGGGCTGACACGGAAGCGATCGACTTCCGCGCACTTCTCGAGAGCGAGCGTGGCTCGCTCGAGCGCCAGCTCGAGGAGCTCGGCTTCGGCGGGGTGAGCGGCGCGGGCCTGTCCTACGACTCGAACTTCGCGGACTCGAGCCAGGTGACCGCCGAGCGCGGCGAGGCAGAGAGCCTGGCGACCGAGCTGCGCAGCGCTCTCGCCGAGGTCGAGGGCGCGATCGTGCGCCTCGACGCCGGCACCTACGGCGTCTGCACGCGTTGCGGGCAGCCGATCGGCGTCGCGCGCCTCGAGGCAAAGCCCGCGGTCACGACGTGCATCGCGTGCGCGCAGCTCCCGCGCTGACCGTCGCGTGGCAGTGAGCGGGGGAGACAGCCGGGCAGCGTTCCATCGCTACGGGCCGTGGTTGCTCGGTGGCGGCGCCGTCGTCGCGGGGATCGCCTACGAGATCGCGCGCAAGCACGTTCTCAGTCGCGAGGAGGTCGTCTACTTCCTCGTGCTCATCCCGACGATCATCGTGCACGAGGTCTCGCACGGCGTCGTCGCGAACTGGTGCGGCGACGACACGGCGAAGCGGGCGCACCGGCTCTCTCTCAACCCGCTCCGTCACATCGATCCCATCGGAACCGTGCTTCTTCCGATCCTGCTGATCCTCACGACCGGATCGGCGTTCGGCTGGGCGAAGCCGGTGCCGG
>DATLRJ010000072.1:0-5821 GCA_035534715.1 Acidimicrobiales bacterium
CCGACTCGCCTGGCGCGCGCCCGGGCGTGCAGCACTCGGGAGGTATCGCCGATGGGCGAGCTGGACGGCAAGGTCGCGATCATCACTGGAGCCGGCCGCGGACTCGGGCGGGCGCACGCGCACCTCTTCGCGGCGGAGGGCGCGTGCGTCGTCGTGAACGACCGGGGGACGACGGTCGACGGGACCGGCGACGACGCGGGTCTGGCCGAGCACGTCGCGGAGGAGATCAGGGCGAGCGGCGGGCGCGCGGTCGCGAGCACGCTCGACGTCGCGTCCTGGGACTCCGGCGAGGCCCTCATCGCCCAGGCCGTCGACACCTTCGGCGACCTGCACATCGTCGTCAACAACGCGGGGATCCTGCGAGACCGCGCGCTCGTCAACATGGCAGAGGAGGACTGGGACGTGATCATGCACGTGGACCTGAAGGGCCACGTCGTCCCGACGCGCTTCGCCGCAGCGTACTGGCGCGAGCGCTCGAAGGCCGGGGAGCCCGTCCAGGCGGCAGTCGTGAACACCGTGTCGACATCCGGGCTCGTCGGCAACCCGGGTCAATCGCACTATGGGACCGCGAAGGCGGGCATCGCAGCCTTCACGATCATCTGTGCCCAGGAGCTCGCGCGCTACGGGGTGCGCGTGAACGCGATCTCGCCCGCGGCGCGCACGCGCATGACCGAGACGAGCCCGGGCCTCGCGAAGTTCCTCGAGGCGCCCTCCGAGCCGAACGTGTTCGACATGTGGGACCCGGCCAACATCTCGCCGCTCGTCGCCTACCTCGCGTCGCCGCGCTGTGACGTCACGGGGCGGGTGTTCCTCGCCCAGGGGGGAAAGGTCCAGGCGTTCGAGCCGTGGACCCTCGGCGGCACGATCGAGAAGAGCGGGCGCTGGACGATCGACGAGCTCGCCCACTCCTTCTCCGAGCTGCTCGGCTGAGCGCCGCGCGTCGACGGGGCGCCCGCGCCGCGCGTCGACGGGGGCGCGCCTCGCGCTGCGCGGGCGCCTGTCGCGCAGCGATCAGGACGTGATCGCGCGGATCTGCTCGGCGATCTCGAGAGCGTGGCCCGTGGCGGGGGCCGCCTGGAACGCGAGCAGCTTCGCCATGTCCCCCTCGACGCGGACCTTGCCGGCCATGAAGGCCTGCATGGCGACCTGCCCGTCGCCGTCGACGAGAACCGCCTTGGCCGTCGCGTAGTCGAGCGACACCTTGACGTCCGCCGCGTCGAGGTGGCCGATCTCGAGGTCGAACGCCCCGCCGGTCGTGTCGAGGTGGGCGTCGACGGTCGCGTCGCCGAAGGGCATCTCCTCGACGACGAGATTCATCCGGACGCTTGCGGCGGCCGCGGGAGCGCCGTCGGCGCGCTCCTGGGTCACCGCGCGCGCGGCCTCGATCCATTCGGGGCTCAAGAACGCGTACTTCGGCATCTATCGGCTCCTCGGGCCGCGGGTGCAGCGGCTGCGTCGCGCGGCGAGTCTCACAGGGGGCGTACGGACGCTGGGTAGCATACGGCCATGATCCCCCGGTCCCCGAAGACTGCCGCGCCGTGAGAGAGCAGCTGTCGAGCGAGTCCGTCGCGCACATCGCGCGCCTTGCACGCCTCCAGATCTCCCCGGAGGAGTCCGAGCGATTCGCCGTCCAGCTCTCGGCGATCCTCGAGCACGTGGAGGCGGTCCGCGGTCTCGACACGTCGGGCGTGCCGCCTACGTCTCACGCGCTCGACCTGCGCAACGTGCTGCGCGAGGACACGCCGCGGCCGTGCCTCGATCGAGCGGACGTGCTCGCCGGGGCGCCGCAGGCGGAGGACGGAAGGTTCCGGGTGCCGCGCATCCTCGGGGAGGAGCCGTGACCGAGGGGGCGGGCGGCGCCGATGCGACGGCGATCGCGGCCCGCGTGCGGTCGGGCGAGCAGAGCGCGTCGGGCGTCCTCGAGCGGGCTCTGGCGGAGATCGCGGAGCGCGACGACGACCTGCACTGCTTCAACTCGCTCATGGCCGACCGTGCGCGGGCGGTCGCGGCGGAGGTCGACCGCAAGGTCGCCGCGGGCGAGGACCCGGGCGCGCTCGCTGGCGTCCCGGTCGCGTTGAAGGACAACCTCTGCACGCGGGACGCGCCGACGACATGCTCGTCGCGGATCCTCGAGGGCTGGATCCCGCCGTACGACGCGACAGTCGTGCGCCGCCTCGTCGCATCGGGCGCCGTGCCCGTCGGCAAGACGAACCTCGACGAGTTCGCGATGGGTTCGTCGACGGAGAACTCCGCGACCGGACCGACGCGCAATCCGTGGGACCCGACACGCGTCCCCGGCGGGTCGTCGGGGGGGAGCGCCGCAGCCGTGGCCGCGGGGATGGTCCCGGCGGCCCTCGGCTCCGACACCGGTGGCTCGATCCGCCAGCCGGCAGCGCTCTGCGGCGTCGTCGGCGTCAAGCCCACCTACGGCGTCGTCTCGCGCTACGGGCTCGTCGCGTTCGCGAGCTCGCTCGACCAGATCGGCCCGCTGACGCTGACCGTGGCCGACGCGGCGGCGGTCCTCGAGGCGATCGCCGGGCACGACGAGATGGACTCGACCTCGCTCGAGCTGCCGGCGCCACGCTGCTCCGAAGTGCTCGGGGAAGGCGCCGACGGACTGCGCGTCGGGGTCGTCTCCGACTTCCTCGCCGACGCGTCGGCAGACTGCTCAGCGGCCGTGCGCGCCGCTGCGGACGTCCTCGCGTCGGCGGGCGCGAAGGTCGACGACGTCGCGCTGCCCGAGCTGCTCCACGGGCTCTCCGCGTACTACCTCATCGCCCCGGCGGAGGCGTCCTCCAACCTCGCCCGCTACGACGGCGTACGCTACGGGCTCCGCGTCGACGGCCCCGACGTCGAGACGATGAACGCGCGCACGCGGGCGGCGGGCTTCGGTGCCGAGGTGAAGCGCCGCATCATGCTTGGCACCTATGTCCTCTCCGCCGGCTACTACGACGCCTACTACGCCCAGGCGCAGCGGGTCCGCACGATCGTCGCCCGGGCATTCGCCCGCGCCTACAGCCAGTTCGACGTGCTGCTCGCTCCGACGTCGCCGTCGGTAGCGTTCGCCCTAGGTGCGAAGACGGCCGATCCGCTCGAGATGTACCTCGCGGACTTGTTCACGATCCCGTCGAACCTCGCGGGCCACCCCGCGATGAGCGTGCCCTTCTCCCTCGGTGAGTCCGGACTTCCCGTCGGGGTGCAGGTGCTCGCGCCGGCGCTCGGCGAGCGCGAGATGTTCCGGGCGGCGGCGGTCGTCGAGGCCGGCGCGTCACGCGCGGCGCGGGGCCCGGTCGGGGCGAGGAGCGTCTCGTGAGCGCAGTCGAGGATCGCGCGACCGGCGGCGCGGGCAACGGTGGCGCCGTGCCCGACGGGTGGGAGATCGTCGTCGGCCTCGAGGTCCACTGCGAGCTGTCGACCGCGACGAAGCTCTTCTGTGGCTGCAGGAACGCGTTCGGCGCGGACGCGAACACCCAGACATGCCCCGTCTGCCTCGGGCTCCCCGGATCGCTCCCGGTGCTCAACCGACGGGCCGTCGAGCTCGCGATGCGCATCGGCCGCGCGCTGCACTGCGACATCCGGCCGTCGACGTTCCACCGCAAGAACTACTTCTACCCAGACATGCCGAAGGACTACCAGATCAGCCAGTACGACGAGCCCATCAACGCCGACGGCTACCTCGAGCTGCCGGGAGGGGCGCGCATAGGGATCGAGCGCGCGCACATCGAGGAGGACACAGGCAAGACGACCCACGTCGGCGGAGGCGGTCGCATCCACGACGCCGACCACTCGCTCGTCGACTACAACCGCGCCGGGGTTCCGCTCGTCGAGATCGTGTCCCGGCCCGACGTGCGGGGCTCGGAGCAGGCGCGCGCGTACGTGTCGGAGCTCCGTGCGGTCCTCGTCGCGGCAGGCGCCTCGGACGGCAGGATGGAGGAAGGGTCGCTCCGAGTCGATGCCAACGTCTCGGTCCGCCCCACAGGCTCCGACGAGCTCGGCACGCGCTGCGAGGTGAAGAACCTGAACTCGCTCCGGTCGCTCGGGCGGGCGATCGAGCACGAGGCGGCCCGCCAGGTCGCGCTGCTCGAGGCCGGGCAGCGGATCGTCCAGGAGACCCGGCACTGGAACGAGGCCGACGGCCGGACGTCGTCGATGCGCTCGAAGGAGGAGGCGAACGACTATCGCTACTTCTCCGAGCCCGACCTCGTCCCGCTGGTGCCCGACGCAGCGTTCGTCGAGCAGGCGACGTTGGGGCTCCCGCTCATGCCCGCAGCTCGGCGCAAGCGGCTCGTCTCCCTCGTCGAGGGCGCGAGCACGGACGACGCGGGATCGACGGACCAGGTCGCTACCGTCGTCGACCTCGGCCTCGACGAGCTCGTCGTCGCGGCGGTCGGCCTCGGCGCCGACCCGCGCCTCGCTCTCCGGCGCGCCGCGAACGAAGCCGCACAGCGTCCCGAGGACGCGCGCCGGCTCGACGCGACGATCTTCGCCGACCTGCTCGGGCTCGAGGCGACGGGTACCCTCTCGTCCACCCAGGCGAAGACCGTCCTCGCGGAGCTGCTCGAGCACGGCGGCGAGCCCGAGGAGATCGCGCGGCGGCTCGGCTACGAGGCGCTCTCGTTCGACGAGCTCGCAGGCGTCGTCGACGGCGTCATCGCGGCCCACCCAGCGGAGTGGGAGCGGTACGTCGGCGGGGAGGAGAAGGTCGCGCAGCTTCTCACCGGCCAGGTCATGAAAGCGACGAAGGGCCGAGCGAACGGCAAGGCCGTCGCCGAGGCGTTCGCCGCCCGGCGGAGCTGAGCACTCCGCCGGGTCCGAGGGCGCCGTTCGCCTCGGTCCCACGCCTCGTGTGCGGCGAGCCGCGTGGCTTCGCCCGACCCGCGATGCCACCCGCGTAGGCTGCTCTCATGTCGAACGACCCACAGGTGCCCGCCCGCTCGCTCAAGATCCACAGCCAGGACGTCACGGAGGGCCCGCGCCGCGCCGGCGCCCGGGCGATGCTGCGCGCCGTCGGCATGCGCGACGAGGACTTCGCGAAGCCACAGGTCGGGGTCGCGTCCACCTGGAACGAGGTCACGCCGTGCAACCTCCCGCTCCGCAGGCTCGCGGACCGGGCGAAGGAGGGAGTGCGCGCGGCCGGCGGTTTCCCTCTCGAGTTCGTCTCGATCTCCGTGTCCGACGGGATCTCGATGGGTCACGAGGGCATGCGCGCCTCCCTCGTGAGCCGGGAGGTCATCGCGGACTCGGTCGAGGTCGTGATGCACGCGGAGCGCTTCGACGCGTTCGTCGGCCTCGCGGGGTGCGACAAGTCGCTGCCCGGCATGCTCATGGCCGCCGCGCGCCTCGACCTGCCGATGGTCTTCGTCTATGCGGGGTCGATCCTCCCGGGCCACTGGCGCGACAAGACGCTCGACATCGTGAGCGTGTTCGAGGCGATCGGGGCGAACGCCGTGGGCGAGCTCGACGACGAGTCGCTGCTGCAGATCGAGCGCAACGCCTGTCCGACCGAGGGGTCGTGCGCGGGGATGTTCACCGCGAACACGATGGCCTCGATCGCGGAGGCGATCGGGATGGCGCTGCCGTCCGGTGCGACCGCCCCCGCCGTCGACCGCCGGCGCGACGTCGTCGCGTACGACTCGGGGCGCGCGGTCGTGCACCTGCTCGAGCTCGGCCTCCGCCCGCGCCAGATCATGACGAAGGAAGCATTCGAGAACGCGATCTCGGTGTCGATGGCGCTCGGCGGGTCGACGAACGCCGTGCTGCACCTCCTCGCGATAGCCAACGAGGCGCGCGTCGAGCTCACGATCGACGACTTCGACCGCGT
>DATLRJ010000073.1:0-3130 GCA_035534715.1 Acidimicrobiales bacterium
CATTCGCGATCCGGACGCCGAGCGGGCCAAGCTCGTCCGGCTCTACGGCTCCCGGGGACTGAGCCCGGAGCTCGCGGACGTCGTCGCCGAAGCGCTCATGGCCAACCCCGAGATCGCCGTGGTGGCCCACGCCCGTGAGGAGTTCGGTCTCGGCCCGGCCCGCCTCGGCTCTCCGCCGCGGCCGCCGCCGTGACCTACGGCATCGCCCGCGTCGGGGCAGCCGGATGATCCCGTCGCTGCCGGCGCAGCGCTCCCGCGAGGAGCCCGACGAGCGGCGCGTGCGCCGGCTCCACTTCGACGTCGAGGCTCGCCCGTTCCTCGTCCTGTTCGAGCTGACCCGCGCCTGTGAGCTCGCGTGCGCGCACTGCCGCGCCGAGGCGGTCCGCACGCCGGACCCCGGTGAGCTCGACACCGCGGAGGTGACGGCCGTGCTTGACGACCTCGCGTCGCTCGGCGCGCCACGCCCGATCGTCGTGCTCACCGGGGGCGACCCGCTGCGTCGCGTGGACCTTACGCGCCTCGTCCGGCACGCGACGCGCTCCGGGCTCCGGGTCGCGATCTCGCCCGCGGGGACGCCGCGGGCGAGCACCGCCCGTTTCGGGGCGCTGCGCCGGGCGGGCGCGGGAGCGGTCTCGCTCTCGATCGACGGCCAGAGCGCCGCGGCGCACGACGCGTTCCGGCGCGTCGCGGGCTCGTTCGTGTGGACCGTCGACGCGTTCCGAGCGGCGCGCTCGGTCGGCTTGCGCGTCCAGGTGAACACCACGGTGAGCCGCGAGACCGTCCTCGAGCTCCCCGGAATCTGCCGCCTGGTCGCCGAACTCGGCGCGAGCCTCTGGAGCGTCTTCTTCCTCGTCCCCGTCGGGCGCGGGCGCGACCTTGCGGCGCTCTCCGCGGACGAGACCGAAGACGTGCTCGCCTTCCTCGCCAAGGTGTCCCACGTCGTTCCCCTGAAGACGACGGAGGCGCCTCACTACCGGCGCATCGCCGCCGGACCCGCAGGCGCGCGAGCCGCGCTGGCGGAGCCCGCTCGCGGTCGGCGACGGGCGCGGCGTCGTATTCGTCTCGCACGTCGGTGACGTCAGCCCGAGCGGGTTCCTCCCGCTCGTCGTCGGCAACGCGCGGGAGGAACCGCTCACGGCGATCTACTCGCGGGCGCCGCTGCTGGCAGCGCTGCGCGACCCGGACCGGCTCACGGGCCGCTGCGGCTGCTGCGAGCTGCGCGCCGTCTGCGGCGGCTCGCGGGCGCAGGCCTGGGCGCGCACCGGGGACCCGCTCGGCGAGGATCCGAGCTGCAGCTACGAGCCCGCTGCGGCCGCGTGGGCTCTGCACGGCGACGGAGTGCCGGTATGAGTCTGCGGATTCGCCTCGTCGAGCCGCGGCCCGCTGGCCACAACGTCTACGACCGGGCGCTGCTCCCGCGCCTCGGCCTGCCGCTCATGGGGGCGATGCTCGCACGGGCCGGCCACGACGTGCGCGCCTACTGCGAGGTGCTCGCGCCGGTCGACGTCGAGGACCTGCTCGGTGCTGAGTTCGTGGGCATCTCCTCGACGACCGCGACCGCTCCGGCCGCCTACCGGCTCGCGGACCTCCTCGGAGAGGCCGGGGTCCCGGTCGTGCTCGGCGGCCCGCACGTCACCTTCTGCGCCGACGAGGCCCTCGCCCACGCGCCCTACGTCGTGCGCGGCGAGGGCGAGGCGACGATGAGCGAGCTCGCCGGGGCGCTCAAGCGCGGGCGACCGCTCGACGGTCTGGCAGGGCTCTCCTACCGGGACTGCGTCGGCGAGCCGCGCCACAACGCGGGCCGGCCGCGCTGCTCCCAGGCGGGGTTCGAGGCGCTGCCGGCGCCCGACCTCTCCCTCGTCGTCGGCCACGAGGCGATGACGACCAAGCCACTCATGACCCAGTGGGGCTGCCCGTTCGACTGCGAGTTCTGCTCAGTCACCGCGATGTTCTCGCGGGCCGTGCGCCATCGGCGGACCGACCAGGTGCTCGCCGAGCTCGCCGGGCTTGACGCGGACAGCGTCTTCTTCTACGACGACAACTTCGTCGTCAACAAGGCTCGGACGACCGAGCTGATGCGCGCGATGCGGGACGCCGACCTCACGCCCTCGTGGTACGCGCAGGTGCGGGCGGACGCCACCCAGTGCTCGGTCGCGCACCCCGAGATCGACCACGGCTTCCTCGGTCTGATGCGCGACTCGGGCTGCGAGATGGTGATGGTCGGCATCGAAGCCATCACCGACGAGGGCCTCGCCGCGATCGGCAAGAAGTTGCGTGTCGCCAGCGTCGAGAGTGCTGTCGCGGGCTTCCACGAGCACGGGATCGCGGTGCACGGCATGTTCGTCGCCGGCCTTGACACCGACACCGCTGCGAGCGCGGAGGCGACCGCCGGCTTCGCGCGCCGGATCGGGATCGACACGTTCCAGCTCATGGTCGAGACCCCGCTCCCAGGCACACGGCTGTGGAGCCGGACGGCCGAGGCGGAGCGCCTCGTGAGCAACGACTGGTCGCTCTACGACGGACACCACGTCGTCATGCGCCCCGCGCAGATGACGCCCCTTGAGCTCCAGCTCGGTGTCCTCGAGGCAATGCGACGCTTCTACTCCTGGCCGTCGATCCTCGCCTCGGGCGCCTTGGGCGTGCTCCGCCACCTGCCCGATCTCGGGGCCGCGCTCAGCCGCCCGGCGTTCGTGCGCCGGCTCCCGGCCGTCGCGCGGGCCGCTGCCGCACGGCGCTTCGACGACGTCATGCCGCTGCTCGACGGGCGGGGCGGGCCCCGTGAGCGCGGCCCCCTTCGTCGTCACGGCCAAGCCGGTCGGGCCGCTCTACAACCTCCGCTGCAGCTGCTGCTACTACCTCGACAAAATGGAGATGTACGGCCAGGGCGAGAGGTTCGCGATGCGCGACGACTGCTCGAGGTCTACGTGCGCTTCACCATCGCGGCGAGCCCCGGACCGTTCGTGCACTTCGTCTGGCACGGCGGGGAGTCGACGCTCGCCGGGGTCGGGCTCTACTGCCGTGCGCTCGAGCTCCAGAGGCGCCATCTACCGGACGGCTGGACCTTGGTCAACAACCTGCAGACCAACGGCACGCTCCTCGACGACGCCTGGTGTGCGTTCCCTCGCCGAGA
>DATLRJ010000074.1:0-6073 GCA_035534715.1 Acidimicrobiales bacterium
AGATAATAGGGTAGACCTCTGATCTGTCAAACCACAGAGATGTCGCGCCCGCGTCCCAGGGTGCGGCGTACACTGCTTTCGTGGCTTTCGTGGGCGCCGACGGTTGCGAACAGCACGCCGAGATGCCCGGCGACCTCTCCCGCGATCTCGGGTGGCTCGTCTCCGTCCTGCTTCGCGCCTACCGGGCGGCCGCGTCGGCGGCGACGATCGGTCTCCCGGGAGGCGAGCGCGGCTATGCCGTGCTCGCCGTGACGAGCGGCGCGGACCACGGAAACCAGCAAGCGATCGGCAGGCGGCTCGGGATCGACCGGACAGTGATGGTCCACCTCGTCGACGAGCTCGAGACAGCGGGGCTCGTCGAACGGCGGCCCGACCCATGCGACCGGCGCGCGCGCCGGGTCGTCGCGACCCCTGCGGGAGCCGCCGCGAAGTGCTCCCTGGCGTCTCTTCTCGCGGCGGTCGAGGACGAGGTGCTCGCGCCCCTCGACGCATCGGAGCGAGCCGAGCTCCGCCGGCTTCTCCAGATGCTCGCGACGCACCACGCCGATCGGCGGGGACACCCGCCCGCCTCGTGCACCGACGTCGAGCTCGGGGAATGCCCGGAACCCTGAGTGGCGCCGCACGCGCCCGGCACGCCGTGCGGAGGGCTCAGAGCTCGTCGGCCGCGGCGAGGTCAGGGTCCGGGAGGCGAATCTCGATCTCGACGCCCGTCGGCGCTGCAGGCCGGAGCGCGAATGAGCCCTGGATCGCCTCGGCGCGCTCGCGCATTGTGCGAAGACCGAGATGACCCGGGATGCGCTCGGCGGCCGACTCGTCGAATCCCCGCCCGTCGTCGGTGACCGTCGCGACGAAGGTCTCCCCGTCGTGGGCGAGCGTGATCCGGACAGAGCTCGCGCGCGCGTGCCGGCGCACGTTGGCGAGCGCCTCCTGGACGATGCGATACGCGGCGATTCGCACCTCGGTGCCTGTGCGATGGTGCAGCCCGTTCACGATGGTCGTACGCACCTCGGTGTTCTCGAACACCCGGTCGGCGAGCGCCGGCAGCGCGACGACGAGGCCACCCGATTCGAGGTCCGGCGGGTAGAGCTCGAAGACGAGGGACCGGAGCGCGTGCGTTGCCTGGCGGACCCGGTGCTCGACGCGCTCGACGCGCGCCGCGAGGTCGCGATCGGCCGCGCGCCGGCGGAGGCTTCCGAGCTCCATGTTCACCGCTGCGAGGATCTGGATCGTATCGTCGTGCAGCGCCTCTGCGATGCGCCGGCGCTCCGCGTCCTCGGCGTCGGCGACCCGGCGGAGAAGGTGCTGGCGATCGCGCCTCGCCCGAACGTCCTCGGTGACGTCGGTCATGCGTAGCGCGAGAACGTCCTGACCGACTCGGAACGTCTCGAGGTCGATGACGCGTTGCCTGCCGTTCGCACCGACCATGAGATGTGCGCCGAGCTCGAAAAGGGGTGCGGAGCCCGCAGGCGCGTCTGTCCATTCGAGCCGCTCGAGCGCCGGGCACGTCGCCGCGAGCTCGTTGCTCGTCCGTCCGACCGACGCTGTCGTGAGCCCGGTCATGTCTCGCGCAAGCGCGTTCGCCGCGACAAGCTCGAGACCGCCGCCGATCGAGGAGCGGCGCCACAGCGAGATCCCGATCGGCGACGTCTCCGCGAGCTCGAAGTACAGTCGCGCGAGCCGGTCTGCCTCTCGGTGCTCGCCGACGTCGCGCAGCAGCGCGATGCTCCCGACGACCGCGCCGGAGGCTCCGCGGATCGGCGCGACAGACACCGAGACTTCGAGCGTCTCGCCCGAGGTCGCGACGCCGAGCGTGTCGAGGCCGTAGATCCGGTCACCGCCAGCGACGGCGGTCATGACCTGCTCGTACTCGTCACGCCGCTCTTCGGCCACGAGGTCCCGCACGTTCCGCCCGGCGGCCTCCCCGGCGCCGAAGCCGAAGAGGCGCTCGGCCGCCGCGTTCACGTGGAGGATCGTCCCGTCGGACCTCGCACCGACGACCGCCGCGTCCGTCGTCTCGAGGAATGCAGCGAGGTACATGCGCGTGACGTCGTCTGCGGCGCGACCAAGTGCCTCGCGGACGCCGACGAGGTAGGCGCCGTCGTCGGTGCCAAGCGGGACGACCGCGAACTCCACGATCCGCGCGTCGCCCTCGACATGGAAGGGGAGGATCATCGTCACGACACCGGGAAGCGCGTCCCCCGTGGCGAGAGCTAGCGAGCCGACGGAGTCGACCGGAGCCACAGCCCCGTCCTCTCCGGGCATCGCAGGACGCGAGGGTCGAAGACCGGGATGGATCAGCGTCACGTCGTGGAGCACCGGACCGACGTGACCGGCCCAGGCTGGGTCTGCGTCGAGCACTCGCCCGGACCGGTCGCAGGTCGCGAGCGAATACCCGAGCGCGCGGAGCAGCGGTCGGAGATGCACCTCGGGCTCCACGCGCGTCTGCTGGTCACCGGCCGTTGGCCGACCTCCCCTCCTGCAGTGGCGCTCCTACACCCCGGTGCGATTGTACCCCCTCGTGGTGCGTTCGTACTAGAGGCGTGGAGGCGCGCACGCATCTACCGGCGTGTCCGCTCGACCGTCGAGGATGAACGTGCGAGATCGCACGCCCACGCACGTGGAGTGGGAAAGGACGAGGTGCAGGACGGCACAGTCGCAACGTGCAGGATCATCGTCGTCGACGACGACGTGGCGTTCTCGCACGCGCTCGCGGACGCTCTCGCGTCCGACGCGGCCATCGAGGTCGTGCGCGTCGCGCACGGCGTCGCGTCCGGTCTCGCCGCCGCAGCCCGAGGTGGCGCGAATGTCGCCCTCGTCGACTACCGAATGCCTGACGGAGGGGGGGTCGAGCTCACGCGGCAGATAACAGCCGCGGTACCCGGGCTCGCGGTCGTCGCGATGTCGGGCCATTGGGACCGGATCTCGCGTGACGAGGTGACGTCAGCCGGAGCGATCGCGACGATCGACAAGTCCGCGGCGGTCGACGACGTGTGCACAGTCGTACGCGAGGCGTGCGCCGCCGCCGCCGCCGCCGCTGCCGCTGCCGCTGCCGCTGCCGCTGCTGCCGCCGCTGCTGCCGCCGCTGCTGCGCCGGCGTCGCGCTCCATGTCAGATCACGCCTGAGTCGCGCGCCTTGGCGACCGCCTCGAGCTTGGAGTGCGCGCCGAGCTTGGTGAGGATGTTCTGCACGTGATTGCGCACGGTGTTGACGCTGATCGCGAGCTCGCTCGCGACTGCAGCGTTCGGCTGGCCGCGGGCGAGGAGCCGCAGCACGTCGAGCTCACGGTCCGTGAGCCCTCCCGGTCGACTCGCGGAGCGGTCCGCGTCGCGTAGCCGGGGCAGCAAGCGCGCGAGCAGTGCCGGTGGCACGACCGCGTCGCCTCGTGCCGCGGACCGGACTGCAGCGACGACCGTCTCGAGAGGCGACGCCTTTAGGACATAGCCCGCACACCCCGCTTCGAGAGCGTCCAGCACGATCGAGTCGTCAATCGTCGCGGTGAGCATCACGAGCTGCATGTGCGGTGAGATCGCGTGCAGCGCTCTCACGAGTGCGATGCCGTCCTCGTCTCCGATTCGGTGGTCGACGAGGACGACGTCGGGCCGCCGCTCGGTCGCGAGCCGACGCGCGCTCCCGGCGTCGGTAGCCACGGCGACGACGTCGAGTCCGTGCTCCGCCTGCAGCACATGGCGGAGCGCGTCGGCAAACGTCTCGTGGTCGTCGACGATCATGACCGTGACGTCGTCGGCTGGTTCTGAGTCCAAGCGGTAGCCATCGTACGCCGCAGAGGGTCGCCTGGCGTGGTGACGGCGTCGGCCGGAGTCACGCCGGCGAGAGCACCCCCCGCGGGCCGGAGAACGCCTCGACCTCCGACGTGCCCGCGACGACGATCAGGCCGTCGCCGGCCGCCGGCGCCTCGTAGTGCTCGACTGGGACGACCGACACGTCGACCGTGACGCGACCGCCGCGTGGGGTGACCCCGATCAATCGCCCCCCGTTGCCGAGCGTCCAGACGAGCCCGCCGGCAATCGTCGGCGAGGCGCCGTTCACGTCTCGGGCGGTCCAGGCGGGCCGCAGCGACGACGCGCCGACGCGCACGGCCTCGAGCGCTCCCTGCACGCACGGCAGGTACGCGAGCGGCGGGAGGTACGCGTCACCACCGGTCGCGAAGCACGCGTCGAGAGTTGCGAGCTGCCCCCCGATGCCGCCGAGGTGGCCGCCGTGAAGCAGGTAGGCGACGCTGCCCTTGCCGATCTGGAGCACGCGGCCGCCGGGGAGAAGCATGGGCCCGACCGATCCGAGGTCGGAGTCGGAGGAGTTCAGGTGCGCCCAGTCCGTCGGCGCGAAGAAGCCGATCTGGCGCAGATCGGGAGAGAGCTCGATGACGCTGTCGCCGTGGTCGAAGGTCGTCGAGGACGAGCCGTTGCCGGTCGCGAGGTAGACGTCGCCAGCGGTGTCGACCGCGACCCCCGACGGACCCCAGATCGCGCCCTCTCGCGTCGTCGGCACTTCGTACGCGCGCAGGGGGCCGGCGCCACCCTCCGGCACCCCAACGAGCCAGCCGTGGTAGGTCGAGCAGTCGCCGTAGTTCCCACCGAACCCGACGAGCACGCGCCCCGCGTCGAGCGCGAGCGCGGCTCGCTGGAGCTGCGCCGCGGCCGTCCAGCCTGGCCGATCGACGTCACGGCGCCAGCGCTGTGCCCCAGTGGTCGCGTCGATGGCGACGAGCTCGTGGTGGACACGCCCCGAGACGGACGTCTCGGCCGACACGTAGAGCGTCGAGGTCGCGGGGTCCACGACCATCGTCGACGTGACGCCGACGAACGGGGTTATGTCCCCGCAGGGGAGCTCGGACGAGGGCGCGGGCGTCCCGACGCGACGCGCCCAAGCCACCCGACCGGTCGTCGCGTGGAGCGCGTAGACGACGTCGGACTCCGTCGCGACGTAGACGAGGCTCCCGACGACAAGCGGCTCGCCGTACACCGCACCGTCGAGCGCTCGGGACGTCCATCTCGGGCGCAATGGCCGGAGCGGCGGGCTCGCGGGCTGCACAGAGGTGCGCAAGGTATTGCCGCCGTAGGTCGTCCATTGGCCCGCGAGGACCGACCGGGTGGCGGCACGGACGGCCCGCGCGCCGGTGCCCTGCGTCGCCGCTGACGCTCCGAGCGACGGGACGGCGGCCGCGAGAGCAGCGGCCGCCGTGAAGGCGAGCGCCATGCCACGCCCGCGCCTGGTCGCCATCGGTCGATTGTGTCCGAGCCCTCCTCCGCGAGTCCAGCCGGCATGGCGTACGCGCCCACGGAGCTCAGGATCTTCAGCGAACGCCGCGATCTGGTCGCGCTGCGTGCCGACGTCACGCGCGGGCGGCCGGGCCGAGATCGCCCGGCGGCCCGGGCAGTTCCCGGCCGTTGGCCTCACTCGCGTCTACCGCTAGGTGCGCGATCTCGCGGCCGTGGACGAGGTCCACCTCATCGGGGGAAAGACCGGGGCAGCCGTCGTCAGGCGCCGTCAGCCGCCCGGCGACCGCTCCGACCCTGCGGGGCCGTCGTCGGACGACGCAGACGCCGCCCCGGGCAACCGGAAGAAGTGGTCCCGGTAGTACGCGAGCTCCGCGACGCTCTCGCGGATGTCCCCGAGAGCTCGGTGCGCGCCCACCTTCTTCGGCGCCCGCCCGTAGAGCGACGGGTACCAGCGCTTGCACAGCTCCTTGACCGTGGAGACGTCGATCGAGCGGTAGTGGAGGTGCTCGTCGACCGCCGGAAGGTAGTGGCGCAGGAAGCGGCGATCGACTCCGATCGAGTTGCCGCAGAGCGGGACGCGGCGGGGCTCGGGGACGTGTGCACGGATGAACTCGAGCGTCATCTCGCCCGCCTCAGCAATGGTCGTCGTGGACGCCGCGATCGCATCGAGCAGGCCGCTCGATCCGTGCATCCTCCGGACGACGTCGTCCATATCGGCAAGCCGCGCCTCGGTCGTCGCGACGACGATGTCCGGGCCCTCGGCGACGATCTCGAGGTCGTCGTCGGTGACGAGCGTGGCGACCTCGACGACGACGTGGCGCTGCGGGTCGAGTCC
>DATLRJ010000075.1:0-15817 GCA_035534715.1 Acidimicrobiales bacterium
TCAGAGCCCCTGGTCACGACCGTGTCGGACCAGGGGCTCGTCGCGCCCGCACTCCCAGCGGGCTGCGCCGAGGCCGGACGCACGAGCGCGCACACCGTGCGCGTCGAGCGCTGATGGCTTGTCGCTGGATGCGGACCCGGACGCTGCCGGACGGGCGCGCAGACGCCCCGGGCGCCGCAGCCGCCCGTGCCGCCGCGGCGCGGTTCCGGCCCGACTTGTGCCGTTGGGCCCTGGGCGTGCCCTGCCGCCCGCCGTACCGTCGCAGAAGGAGCGGCGGCCGGTGGGCGAGTCTGCGTGGCGGTCGCCGCGTGCGCGATCGGAGACGTCGGTGACCACTACCAACGAGCGAACAGAAGCCCCGGCCAAGGTGTACGAGGCGCCCGGCCGGCCGGGCAGCCTGGTGAGCCTGAAGGCGCGGTACGGGAACTTCATCGGGGGCCACTTCGTCCCCCCGGTGAAGGGCGAGTACATGGCCGACGTCTCGCCGGTCACCGGCAAGGCCTTCTGCGAGGTGGCCCGCTCGAGCGCCGAGGACGTCGAGCTCGCGCTCGACGCCGCACACGCCGCGAAGGACGCGTGGGGCGAGACCTCGCTCGCGGATCGCGCCAAGGTCCTCAACGCGATCGCGGACGCGATCGAGGCCAATCTCGAGATGCTCGCGGTGGCCGAGACCTGGGAGAACGGCAAGCCGGTGCGTGAGACGCTCGGCGCGGACCTCCCGCTCGCGATCGACCACTTCCGCTACTTCGCCGGCGCGACCCGCTCGCTCGAGGGGTCGAGCACCGAGATCGACAAGGACACTGTCGCTTACCACTTCCACGAGCCGCTGGGCGTGGTCGGTCAGATCATCCCGTTCAACTTCCCACTGTTGATGGCCGCGTGGAAGATCGCTCCCGCGCTCGCCGCGGGGAACTGCACGGTGATCAAGCCCGCGTCGCCGACGCCGTGGTCGATCCTGAAGCTCGCCGAGGTGATCAACGACGTTGTCCCGCCGGGCGTGATCAACGTCGTGACCGGGCCGGGTGCCGAGATCGGAAAGGCGCTCGCGAGCAACAAGCGAATAGCGAAGATCGGGTTCACGGGAGAGACGACGACCGGTCGGCTCATCATGCAGTACGCGGCGGAGAACATCATCCCCTCGACGACCGAGCTAGGCGGCAAGTCGCCGAACATCTTCTTCGCCGACGTGATGGTCGAGGACGACGAGTTCTTGGACAAGGCCGTCGAGGGCCTCGCCCTCTACGCGTTCAACAAGGGTGAGGTCTGCACCTGCCCGTCGCGCGCGCTCGTCCAGGAGTCGATCTACGACGAGTTCATGGAGCGGTGCCTCGCGCGGATCGCGCTGATCAAGCAGGGCAACCCGCTCGACGTCACCACCCAGATCGGTCCGCAGGTCTCCACTCAGCAGCTCGAGAAGATCACCTCGTACGTGGACATCGGCCACCAGGAGGGTGCCGAGTGCCTGATCGGTGGGCACCGCAACGTTCTCGAGGGCGAGCTCGCCGACGGCTACTACTTCGAGCCGACCGTACTCAAGGGCGACAACTCGATGCGTGTCTTCCAGGAGGAGATCTTCGGGCCCGTGCTCGCAGTGACGACCTTCACCGACGAGGCGGACGCGATCCGCATCGCGAACGACACGCTCTACGGCCTCGGCGCGGGCGTGTGGACTCGCGACGGGAATCGCGCCTACCGGATGGGACGGGCGATCAAGGCCGGCCGCGTCTGGACGAACTGCTACCACCTCTACCCGGCGGGCGCGGCGTTCGGCGGCTACAAGATCTCCGGCGTCGGGCGGGAGAACCACCAGATGATGCTGGAGGAGTACTCGCAGGTGAAGAACCTGCTCGTCAGCTACAGCGCGAAACCGCTCGGACTGTTCTGAGCCACGAGATGTCGAGCGGAGACGACACCGTCGCTCGAGTGCTCGCAACGGACGCCGCACTCGAGGCCATCGCCCGTCTGAGGGACGAGCGCGGCCAGGTCATGTTCTACCAATCAGGAGGCTGCTGCGACGGCAGCCTCCCGATCTGCCTCGGCGACGGCGAGCTGAAGATCGGGGACAACGATGTCCTGCTCGGGCGCGTAGGAGGTTGTCCCTTCTACATCGACCACCGGCAGTTCGCCGTCTGGGAGCACACCCAGCTCGTCCTCGACGTGAGCGACGGGGAGCCCGAAGGGTTCTCCCTGGCCGCCGGCGACGACAAGCACTTCGTCACCAGGTCACGCGTGTTCTCGGGGTGCGAGCTCGACCGGCGCGCGCCGCTGTGCGACCGCCGGGCACCGTGACCGCGTCGTCCGGTCACGGCCCAGGTGGGCGCGGCCGCGCGCACGGGGACAGCGACAAGGTGTCGAGCAGCAGCAGCGCGCGGGTCCGGGATCCGCTCGGTGCTCCGGCGAGAAGCACGCCGCGCCCGCGCCGTTGTTCAGGCGTTCTGCGCGATCGCGGTGAGCGAGAGCCCGATTCGGTACGGCGCACAGTGGAATTTGCGCCCCGTCGAGTTCGGCGTCCCGACGAGCACGAGCGAGCCGGCGAGCTTCGTCACCTGCCGCCCGGAGCGACCCGCGCCGACGGCGCGGCTCGCCAGCGGCCGGAGCGAGAGGGTCGTGCCTTGCACGTACGCGTACGGGAAGTGGGTACCGTCGCTCGCTGTGCATCCAGTCGCGATCTTGAAGGTGCCGTGGTACGAGCCGTGGGCGAGCCGTAGCGGCTCGTCCGCGTACTCGAGCAAGCTCGGCGGCGAGGATCACGAGCCCGACGCGCGCGCGGTGGCGACGGTCGAGACCGACACGGAGCAGGCGCCGGAGTCGCACGCGGGCGTGAACGCCCAGCCGACGCCGTAGCGGTCGCCCCGGTACGCGGCGGGGCTCACGATCCGGAGCGAGACGTCGTACACCCCGGTGAGCCGAGGCGCGCCGTCTACTGGTCGGCGGGCGGCGGCGTCTCGCCCGGCGATCCGTGCGAGGTCGACCAGGGCACGCGCTCGCCGGAGCGCCGGAACAGGGTGAACGCGCACCCGACCTGCACGAGCCCGACCACGAGCGTGAGGATGATCCCGACCCGAGGTCCGTAGCTGAGATAGGTCACGCCGCCGACGGACGCGCTTCCGCTCGGGAGCGTGAGCCACCGCAGCGCGACGATGACGGTTCCGAGAAGTGACGCGCCGAGGACCACGACGCCGGGACCGGCGGGCAGCTCCGGGAGCTTCGTGCCCGAGCGCAGGAGCGCCAGGTACGCGCCGGTGGCGACGATGAGCAGGCCACCAAGCCATCCGTAGCTCGTGCTGAAGCCGCTCACGGACGCGCTGTAGATCGGCGTCGACGCTCCGTACCACGGGAGGAAGAGCGAGACGAGTGCGATCGCTCCGGCACCGGCGACGACCCTGTCGATGGTGGACAACTGTTGCATCTTGAATGCGGCCACGTGACCCCCCTGTCGCCCGGACCGCATCTGACACTACCCCGGGCGATCCGTGGCGCGCATTACATATTTGCAACAAATGTGCGCGCGGTCGTTTGCCGATTGCGCGCACCTCAGGACGTGGCGACCTGGGGGCGCGACCGAGGCGTGCGCGTCGCGAGCACCGAGCCGGCGAGGATGAGGACGAAGCCGAGGCCCGTGCCCGTAGTGAAGTGCTCGCCGAGCACGAGGACGCCGAGCAGGACCGCAATCGCGGGGTTCACGTAGGTGATCACGGTCGCGCGGGCCGGGCCGATCTCCGAGATGAGGCCGAAGAACACGAGGAAGGCGACCGCCGTGCACACGACGCCGAGACCGGCGACCGATGCCACGACCTTCGCGGCCGGCACGACGTGCGGTGCCTGCCAGATCGCGATCGGCGTGTAGACGAGCGCGCAGGCGAGCAGGGAGGCCACGACGACCCCGAGGCTCGGGAGGTCGGAGAGGTGGTGGTGGAAGATCCACGGCCCGAGCGCGTACCCGACGGCGACGACGAGGAGCGCCGCGACGGACCCGAGCTCGGACGTCCGCACGTCGAGGCCCACGAGCACGGCGACGCCTGCGAGGCCCGTTGCGAGCCCCGCGATCCGGACGCGTCCGAGGCGCTCGCGCGCACCGGTCGTGCGGGCGAGGACCGCACCGACGATCGGGACGGACGCGACGACCAGCGCGGCGAGCGAGCTCGGTAGACGCTCCTCGGCGGTCGCAAGCAGGTACCACGGGATCGCGCGCTCGACGACCGGGTAGAGGGCGACCGGTCGCCAACGCGCGATCGCGGGGCGCAGGGCGCCCCGCGCGATCGCGACGGGCAGCAGGAGCAGCCCGCCGAGCGCGGTCCTGCCCCAGACGAGCGTCGCCGGCGTGACCCCGGAGGTCGCGACCTTGATGAGCAGGTACGGGATCCCCCAGATGACGCCGAGCGCGGCGAAGAGCCACAGCCCGCGGCGGCTCATCTCGGCGTTCCAGTCGGGCGCGCGCGAACGCGCCCTTCCGTGCCGCGAGTTCCCGGCGGCGATCCCGACACGAAGCGGTCGCGCGCCGCCGCGATGCCGACGGGTATCTCGATCGCGAGCAGTGCGGCGAGGACGACAAGCGGCGCGTCCCATCCGCCGGTCACCTGGTGGAGGGCGCCGACCGCGAGCGGACCGACCGCGGCGAGGACGTAGCCCCCGCCTTGCGCGAGCGTCGACAGCTGGGAGACGCGGTGCGCGTCGCGGCCGCGCAGCGCGATGAAGCCGAGCGCGAGGCTGAGTGACATCCCCGAACCGAGGCCGAGTGCGGTCATCGAGACGACCGCGAGGCCGGAGGCGTCGACGATGAGCGCGACGACGCCGACGGTGCCGAGCAGGCTGGCGGCCGCGACGAGCGGCCATCCGCTGCGCAGGCGGCGTCCGATCAGCGGGGTGGCGAGCGCGGACGGGATGCTGATGAAGCCGGTGTACGAGACGAGCCAGCCCGCAGCGCCCGCGCTCACGCCATCGGAGCGGAACAGGCTCGGGAGCCAGGCGATCGATGCGTAGAAGACCATGGACTGGAGGCCCATGTAGCTCGTCACGACCACGGCGACGCGGTCGCGCCACAGCCCGGCGAGTGCAGGCGGTGGCGCCGCCTCGGGCTCGCGTCGGTCCGCGGCACGGACGAGCGGGAGGGCGACGGCGAGCGCGACCGCGGCCGGGATCGCCCAGAGGCCGAGCACGCCGCGCCACCCGAGCCCGGTCGCGCGGCCGAGCGGGACGCTGAGGCCGGCCGCGAGCGCGGCGCCCGTCGTGAGCGCGGTCGCGTAGCAGCCGGTCATGAGCGCGACGTGGTGGGGGAAGTCGCGCTTGATGAGGCCGGGGAGCGCGACGTTGCCGACGGCGATGGCCGCGCCGGCGAACGTCGTCCCGACGAACAACGCCACGGTGCCCGCGAGCAGCCGCACGCAGATGCCCGCGGTCAGCAGCGCGAGCACGGCGACGACGAGGCGCTCGCGCCCGAGCCGAGCGGTGAGCCTCGGCGTGAGGAAGGCGAAGGCCCCGAAGCACGCGACGGGCAGCGTGGTGAGCAGGCCGCCGAGCGTGGCGGAGAGCCCGGTCGCGCTCCGGATCTCGGGGAGCAATGGCGATATCGCGACGATCGCCGGTCGCAGGTTCGCGGCGACGAGCAGCAGGGCCACCGCGGCGAGCGCCCGGGTGCGCCGTGAGGGAGTTTCCGGGGCGACGTCGACGGCGGCCCGCGGCGCGGCCGGGGTCACCGCAGGCGCGACGCGCCGCGTCCCGCTGCGGCTCGTCGCGTCGTCACGGCGGAGCAGTCTCGCGCCACGGCGGCCCGCCCGCGGCCGGCGGGCTGCAGGCGGGCCGCGGTGGCGCGCCGGAGGGGCCCGGGGGCCCTACCGGAGCCGCCCGGTCAGTCCAGCCGGTCGACCGGGGCCGCGACCCGCGCCGGGACGAGCGCGGACGCGTGCGCCCGCCCTCCGAGCGAGCGCGCGTCGTCCCGCATGCGCCGCGAGCGAGCGTCACGTGCGCCGATGCCGGTCACCGATGCGACGAACAGCAGGAGCACGAGGGCGCCGAGCGCCATCCAGAGCACGTTCACCAGTGCCGTCATCGGTCCTCCCCGTCGCCTCGAACCACCATGGACCCGACGCTGCCAGCCAGATGTTGGCGAAATGAGTCGTCATCCGCGAGGGATGTGTTAGGGCGCCCGCAGCGCGTCGGCGGGCGCTCGCTGCGGCCGGCCCGCGACCTCGGCGGCCGCGTTAGGGTGCCGGGCGATGGTGCGGTCGTGAGCGCAGCGCTGGTCCCGGTCGGCGACGCGATCGCGCGGCTCCGTGCGTTCCACGACGGCGGCGAGACGCGTTCGCTCGCGTGGCGCCTCGCGTGTCTCGCGGAGCTCCGGGACCGGATCCTCGACGACCCGACGTCGCTCGAGCGCGCGCTGGTGGCAGACCTCGGCAAGCACCCGACCGAGACCCTCGTCACCGAGACCGGTCTCGTCGTCGCCGAGATCGATCACGTGCGCCGGCACCTGCGCGCCTGGCTGCGTCCGGCGCGCGTGCCCGTCCCGCTCGTCCAGCGCCCGGGGCGCGCGCGCACGACGCGCGAGGCGCTCGGGATCGTGCTCGTCGTCTCGCCCTGGAACTACCCGCTCTACCTCGCGCTCATGCCGCTCGTGTCCGCGATCGCGGCGGGCAACTGCGTGCTCGTGAAGCCCTCCGAGCACGCGCCGAGTTCGGGCGATGCCCTCGCGCGCCTGCTCGAGGGCGGCTCCGTCGGCGACGCGACCGCCGTCGTGCTCGGCGGCGCGGACGTCGTGCACGACGGTCTCGCCGCAGGGGTCGATCACGTGTTCTTCACCGGGAGCACGAGGGTCGGGCGTGTCGTCGCCGAGGCCGCCGCCCGCCACCTCACGCCGACGACGCTCGAGCTCGGCGGGAAGTGCCCGGCGATCGTCGACGCGACGGCGGCGATCCGCCCGGCCGCCCGGCGGATCGCGTGGGCGAAGTTCGTGAACGCCGGTCAGACCTGCGTCGCGCCCGACTACGTCCTCGTCTCGCGTCCGGTGGCGGACCGCTTCGTCGACGAGCTCGTGCGGGCGATCCGCGCGATGTACGGACCCGATCCCTCCGCGAGCCCGGACTACCCGCGCATCGTCGACGCCGCGCACCACGACCGGCTCGCAGCGCTCGTCGCGCGCCACGCCGACCGGGTCGTGGCCGGGGGCGAGCACGACGCGGCCCGCCGATACCTCGCGCCGACGGTGCTGCGCGACCCCGAGCTCGCCTCGGACGTCATGCGTGAGGAGATCTTCGGTCCGATCCTGCCGGTCGTCACGGTCGAGGACGTGTCCGACGCGCTCCGTGTCGTCGCCGGTCTGCCGCCTCCGCTCGCGGTGTACGCGTTCTCGGAGAGCGCCGCCGCCCGCACCCGGATCGAGCGCGGGACGCGGTCGGGCGCGTTCTGCGTGAACGACGCGATGACCCAGCTCGGCGTGTCCGGCCTGCCGTTCGGCGGCGTCGGTGAGTCGGGCGCGGGCGTGTCCCACGGTCGCCTCGGCGTCGAGTCGCTCACCCAGGTGAGGTCCGTGCTCGAGCGGGGCGCGCGCCCGGACATCTCGGTGCACCGGCCGCCGTACTCGGCGTTGCGCGACTTCGTCGTCGCCCGCACGCTCGGCGCGTCCCGCCGCCGGACCCGCGCCCCCCGCCCGGCCGAGCCGATCGTGCCCCGCTAGCGCGACACGGGGCGCCCGCACGCGCCCGACGCCAGGTGGTATCGATCCAGCCCGTCTACGGCGTGATCGTGATCGCGCCCTTCTGCGCGGCGGTCGTGTTGAGGACGATCTCGACGAAGGTCCGGCCGGGCGCGAGGTCGACCGCGGCGCCGTGGGCGTCGGTGAACGTCGTCATCGCGCTCGCGTTCGGGCGATGCCAGGTCACCGGTATCTCCTTGCCGTCGCGCAGCAGGTAGCCCGCTCCGCTGCCCGTGAGCACGCTCTCGACGTCACCCGAGCCGCCCGGGCTCTCCGAGTAGGGCCCGAGCTGGTACTTCACGATCTGGACCACGACGTTGTCGGTCGAGACCTGGGCGTTGGTGAGCGCGTCGATGTCGGGTCCTGAGCCCGCGTAGCTGTGCAGCCAGGTCGACGTCGCGGCGTTCCAGGTCCACACGCTGTCCGTGCCGAGGGAGAAGTTGATCTGGATGCTCTTCGCCGGCTTCGCAGCAGCGGGGAGGCTGCCCGAGTAGCGGAACACCGGTGCCGGCGGCGCCTTCTCGTTCGGGAAGGACGCCCAGACCTGGGCGGTGCTCGTGTAGAGGTTGTCCGGTGGCACCCGGCTCGTGATGCGCGTGCCGTCCGCGGCGAACGTGCTCAGCAGGTTCACGTCCTTCACGTAGCGCAGCGCGTCGAGCGCGTTGACGTCGGGGATGATCCCGCCGGCGTGGACGAGCAGCGGGAGGTTCCGGTACATCGCGAGGATGTGCCAGTCGACCCAGCGGAGCGAGCGCACGGGGCCGATCGAGGACGCGCTGTTGCACTGGTAGATCGCCTCGTAGCGCATGATCCCGCCCTCGGCGGGCGTGTCGTAGACGATGTCCGCCTCGTTCAGCCCGCTCTGCGGACGTGCGCCCTGCGGCTCGTTGCCGATCTTGACGGCGATCGCCGGTCGCCGCGGCGGAGTCCCACCGGGCGCCCTCGTGTCCGTGAGCGGGCAGACGTCGGACGCGAGCGCCGCGGTCGTGGGGGTCGTCGCGCTCGCGGGCTTGCCGCCCGCAGCCTTCTTCGGCGTACCGGAGAGCACGACGGCGAGGACCGCGGCGACGACGACCACGGCGGCGGCGCCTGCAGCGATCAGCCGCCGGTTCGGTCCGGATCGGGGGGCGCGATGCGTCGGGTTGCTGCGGGGCGTCGAGGGCACGAGGGCACGGTAGTGGGTCGCGCGCCTGAGGTGGTGTCAACTGCGACTCGCTCGGGAGCCGTCGGGCGGCTGCGGACAGCGACGCGTCCGGGCGGCGCGCTCAGCCGCCCGTGACGCGCTCGAACCACGCCGCCCGGCGCGCCGGGCGACCCGTCCGCTGCTCGACGCGGTCGGCCGAGGTCATCACCGCGAGCCCCGCGTTCACCCCGAGGAACCTCAGGGGTTCCGGCTCCCAGGGCCGTGAGCGGTGGCCGACCCACGGCAGTCGCGTGAGCTCGGAGTCGCTCCCGAGCACGAGATCCGCGAGCGTCCGGCCTGCGAGGTTCGCCGTGGACACCCCGTCGCCGACGTAGCCGCCCGCCGCGGCCATCCCCGTGCGCCGGTCGAACGCGACCGACGAGAACCAGTCGCGCGGGATGCCGAGCGGACCGCCCCACCGGTGCGTGACCGCCGCGTCGCGCAGCGCCGGGAACAGCTCGACGAGCGTCGCGGCCAACATGTCGTGGACCCGCGGCACGCGCTCGTGCGCGGCCCGGATCGCGGATCCGAAGTGGTACGGCGCGCCGCGGCCGCCGAAGGCGATCCGGCCGTCGGCGGTGCGCTGGCCGTAGATCACGAGGTGCCGGTGGTCGGAGAAGGTCTCCCGGCGCCCGAGGCCGATCTCGTCCCAAGTCTGTTCGGGGAGCGGCTCGGTCGCGATCATGAGCGAGTAGACGGGGGCGACCGCGCGTCGCTGGCCCCGCAGGCGAGCGGTGTAGCCCTCGGTCGCCCGTACGACGACGTCCGCCCGGACCGTGCCGTGGTCGGTCTCGACGCGTCCCGGCGCGATCGCGCGGGCGCGCGTTCCCTCGAACACGGTCACGCCGAGCCGCTCGACGCAGTCCGCGAGCCCGCGTACGAGGCGCGCGGGGTGGATCGCCGCGCAGTGCGGCGTGTAGGTCGCGCCGAGCACTCGCTCGGCCGCGAGCATCGCGCTCGCCTCGTCGGGACCGAGGAGCGCGAGGTCGTCCGGTCCGACGCCCAGCGCCCGGGCCTCCTCGAGCTCCGCCCGGGCCCTCGCGAGCTGCGCCGCGCTGCGGATCGCGCCGACCGTCCCGCCCTTCGCGAAGTGGCAGTCGATGCCCTCGCGCGCGGCGACGCGGCCCACCTCGTCGACCGACGCGCGCATCGCCGCGCGCATCGCATTCGCCGCGCCGGGCCCGAACGAGCGCGCGATCCGCCCGTCGGACGCGGCGAAGAGCGCCGAGCACCAGCCGCCGTTTCGGCCGGACGCGCCGAAGCCCGCGACCTCGGCCTCGAGCACGGCGATCCGCGTCGACGGCTCCTTCGTCAGCAGGTAGTACGCGGTCCACAATCCGGTGAAGCCGCCGCCGACGATCGCGACGTCGACGGCGGCGTCGCCGCCGAGCGGCGGCCGGGCGACGACCGGCGAGTCGAGCGACGCGAACCAGTACGACAGGTCCGCGAGCGGTCTCGGCTCCGCGGGCGCGCCGTGTGCCTCGGGTGGGCGCCGGCCTGCCGGCGAGGCGCTCACGCGGTCCCGCCTGGCGCCGAGGCGATCGCGGCACCGTTCACAGCTGCTTCCACGCCTCCTCGAGGACCGTGCGCAGGATCTGGGAGATCTCGGCAAACTGCTCCTCGCCGCAGACGAGTGGTGGCGCGAGCTGGATGACCGGGTCCCCGCGGTCGTCGGCACGGCAGACGAGCCCGGCCTCGAACAGCCGCGGTGACAGAAAGCCGCGGAGCAGCCGCTCGGACTCCTCGTCGGAGAACGTCGCCTTGGTCGCCTTGTCCTTCACGAGCTCGATCCCGTAGAAGTAGCCCGCGCCGCGGACGTCGCCGACGATCGGGAGGTCGCGCAGCGCCTCGAGCTCGGCGCGGAACCTGGGCTCGTTCCGGCGCACGTGCCCGAGCAGGTCCTCGCGCTCGATGACGTCGAGGTTCGCGAGCGCGACCGCGCACGACACGGGGTGGCCCGCGAACGTGATCCCGTGGAGGAACGTGCGCTCGCCCGTGAGGAAGGGCTCGACGAGGTGGTCGCCGACGATGAGGGCCCCGAGCGGCGAGTAGCCGCTCGTGAGGCCCTTCGCGGTCGTGATCATGTCCGGCTGGTAGCCGTAGCGCTCGCCGGCGAAGTAGTAACCGAGCCGGCCGAACGCGCAGATCACCTCGTCGGAGACGAGGAGAACGCCGTAGCGGTCGCAGATCTCCCGGACACGCGGGAAGTACCCGGGCGGGGGCGTGAAGCACCCGCCACTGTTCTGCACGGGTTCGAGGAAGACCGCGGCGACCGAGTCCGGGCCCTCGCGCAGGATCGCGCGCTCGATCTCGTCCGCGGCCCACACGCCGAACGCGGTCTCGTCGTCCCCGTGCTCGGGAGCGCGGTAGAAGTTCGTGTTCGGGACCTTCACCGCGCCGGGGACGAGTGGCTCGAACACCGACTTGAGGTCCGGCACACCGGTGATCGACAGCGCGCCCATCGTGGTGCCGTGGTACGAGATGTCCCTGCTCACGACCTTCCAGCGCTGCGGCTGGCCGATCGCCTTGAAGTACTGGCGAGCGAGCTTCCAGGCGGACTCGACGGCTTCCGAGCCGCCGGTCGTGAAGAACACCCGGTTGCAGTTGCCCGGCGCGATCCCCGCGATCCGGTCCGCGAGCTCGATGCCCCGGGGGTGCGCGTAGCTCCACAGCGGGAAGTACGCGAGCTCGGCGGCCTGCTTCGCGGCGGCCTGGGCGAGCTCGGTGCGGCCGTGCCCGATCTGCACGGTGAACAGCCCGGAGAGCCCGTCGAGGTAGCGGCGCCCGGCCTGGTCGAACACGTACGCGCCCTCGCCGCGCACGATCACCGGGATGTCGTGGGTCGTGTAGGAGGAGAGGCGCGTGAAGTGCATCCACAGGTGATTGCGTGCCGCGCTCTGGAGCTCGTCGTTTGTCATCGGCGTCATCTGGTCCCCCAGGTGTAGGTCTGCTTGGTCAGTTCTAGGTAGACGAACGTCTCGGCGTGGCGGACGCCCGGCAGGGTGCGCACCGTCGAGTTCAGGATCTCGAGCAGGTGGGTGTCGTTCTCGCAGACGACCTCGATGAGGATGTCGAAGCCGCCCGCGCAGACGATGACGTAGTCGACCTCGGGGATGCGTGCGAGCATCGAGGCCAGCTGGCGGACGTCGCCGTCCGCTCGGATGCCGACCATCGCCTGGCGCGCGAAGCCGACCTGCTTCGGGTCCGTGACCGCGACGATCTCGATGACCCCGGCGTCGCGCAGACGCTGGACACGTTGGCGCACCGCGGCCTCGGACAGCCCGACGACCGCGGCGATCGCGCTGTACGGCCGCCGGCCGTCGCGCTGCAGCTCCTCGATGATCGCCCGGTTCGCCTCGTCGAGCACGTCCACGCCGACCTCCTCCCGTCAACCGTGCGCCATGAGCGGGCCTCTCGTCAAGTGAATCCGTCGCGCTGCGGCTCGAGATGTACGAAATCGCTTGTCGATACCCGGTAATTCTGCCAGGATTGCGCCAGAGGTGGTCGGCTCAACGTCGCGGGAGGGGATCGGTGGCAACGGCTGAAGCTTCGTCGCTCGAGCGCTTCGAGAACTTCGTCGGGGGGCGTCGCGTGGTCGCGCACTCGGGCCAGGTGTCCGAGATCGTCGATCCGAGCAGCGCGGAGGCGTACGCGCTCGCGCCGGTGTCCGGCGCGCAGGACGTCGACGACGCGTTGCGCGCCGCCGAGCAGGCATTTCCCGCGTGGCGCGACGCGACGCCCTCCGAGCGATCCCTCGCGCTGCTGCGCATCGCGGACGCGGTCGAGGAGCACGCGGACGAGATCGCCCGGATCGAGTGTCGCGACACGGGCAAGCCGCTCGCGCTCATGCTGTCCGAGGAGATCCCGCCGAGCGCGGACCAGATCCGGTTCTTCGCCGCGGCCGCGCGCATGCTCGAGGGCCGCGCCGCGGCCGAGTACATGGCCGGCCACACCTCCTACGTGCGGCGTGAGCCGATCGGGGTGTGCGCCGCGGTCACGCCGTGGAACTACCCGTTCATGATGGCCGTGTGGAAGTGGGCCCCCGCGCTCGCCGCCGGGAACACGATGGTGCTCAAGCCGTCCGACACGACCCCGGCCTCCGCGCTGTACATGGCCGAGATCATGGCGGAGCACCTGCCGCCCGGGGTGTTCAACGTGGTCTGCGGAGACCGCGACACCGGTCGGGCGCTCGTCGCGCACGACATCCCGCAGATGGTCTCGATCACCGGTAGCGTGCGCGCGGGCATCGAGGTCGCGACGGCCGCGGCACCGTCGCTGAAGCGGGTGCACCTCGAGCTCGGGGGCAAGGCGCCGGTCGTGGTCTTCGACGACGCCGACGTCGAGGCCGCCGCCGAGGGGATCGCGATGGCCGGCTACTTCAACGCGGGCCAGGACTGCACCGCGGCGACCCGCGTGCTCGTAGCGCCCGCGCTCCACGACGAGTTCGTGGCGGCGCTCGCCGAGCGGGCGGACGCGACGAAGGTCGGCGGGACCGACGTCGAGGACGCGGACGTCGGGCCGCTCAACAACTCGGGCCAGCTCGCGCGCGTCGCGGGCTTCCTCGACCGGACGCCCGCGCACGCGGAGATCGTGACCGGTGGACGCCGCCTCGGCGACCGGGGCTACCTCTACGTGCCGACGGTCGTCGCGGGCCTGCGCCAGGACGACGAGATGATCCAGGACGAGATCTTCGGCCCGGTCATCACGGTGCAGCGCTTCACGGACGAGGCCGAGGCGATCACCTGGGCGAACGGCGTGCGGTACGGACTCGCCTCGAGTGTGTGGACGAAGGACCACGGCCGCGCGATGCGCATGGCGAAGGCCCTCGACTTCGGCGCGGTGTGGATCAACACCCACATCCCGATCGTCGCCGAGATGCCCCACGGCGGTTTCAAGAGCTCCGGATACGGCAAGGACCTCTCTATGTACGGCTTCGAGGACTACACGCGCCTCAAGCACGTGATGTCCAACCTCCACTCGTAGCGGCCCACCCGTCGCGGCGCCGTGCGGACCGGCGCGCGGCCCACGCGCCCGGACCGAGCTCGAGATCGGGACCGGGGGCCGCTCGGGACTACTCGGTCGCGCCCTCGCCGAGCGCGGGGCTCAGCGGCTTCCACGTCCGCCGGCGCTGGACGACGAGCCCGTTCACGACCGCGAGCAGCACGCCTACGGTGAAGATCATCGTGCCGATGACGTTCACCTGGGGCGGAACGCCGAAGCGGGTCGCGCCGTAGACCCAGAGCGGGAACGTGAGCGTCTGGCCCGCGTTGAACTGCGTGATGATGTAGTCGTCGATCGACAGCGCGAACGCGAGGAGCGCGCCGGCGACGATCCCGGGCAGGATGACCGGGATCGTGACGAGGCGGAACGTCGCCCAGGGTCCGGCGCCGAGGTCTCGGGCCGCCTCCTCGATCGAGGGGTCCACCCCGGCCATCCTTGCCCGCACGGTCACCGCGACGTACGCGATGTCGAACATGACGTGCGCGATGACGATCGTGACGTAGCCGCGGTTCACCCCGAGCGTCACGAACAGCGAGAGCAGCGCGGCGCCGAGCACGATCTCGGGCGCCGCGATGTTCGCGAACAGCACGAGATCGACGAGCCCCTTGCCGCGGAAGCGGTGGCGGCCGAGCGCGATGCCGAGCAGCGTGCCGAAGATCGTGGCCAGTGCCGTCGCGATGAGGGCGATCGTGATCGAGTTGACGAGCGCGCCCGTGAGGTCCTGGATCGCGAACGGGTGCTCCCACCAGCGGAGCGTGAAGCCTTGCCAGGCGAAGTTGAACTTGCCCGTCGTGTTGTTGAACCCGAAGGCGATCATCACGACGATCGGCAGCATGAGCCAGCCGATCACGACCCACGTGTAGATGTGGAGGCCGCGCGACCGGCGGCCGCCGCGCAGGCGGGTACCCGGTTCGGGCGCGTCGTCGCCGAAGCCCTCGTCGCGCGCCGCGGTCTGTGGTGTGCTCACGCCGCGGCCGCCTCGGCGGCGTCGGCGGTCATGCCGCGGCCGCCTCGAAGACGTCCTCGGTGCCGAGCGCGCGCGCGTACGCGAAGATGCCGATCAAGAGCGCGGCGAGCAGGACGAACGAGAGCGCCGCTGCGGTCGGGTACTGGTTGTTCTCGAGGTAGACGGTCTCGATGATGTTCCCGATCATCGTCGTGCTCGTGCCGCCGAGGATCTGGGCGTTCACGTAGTCCGACACCGCCGGGACGAAGGTGAGCAGCACCCCCGCGAAGACCCCGGGGACCGAGAGCGGTAGCACGACGCGAAGGAACGCCTGGCGCTTGCTCGAGTACAGGTCCGCCGCGGCGTCGAGCAGGCTCTCGTCGACGCGCTCGAGGCCCACGTAGATCGGCAGGATCATGAACGGCAGGAAGTTGTACGTGAGCCCGAGGACGACCGCGAAGGACGTCGCGAGCACGTGGAAGTTCTGCGGGATGAGATGCCACGCCTTCAGGTGGCCGAGCAGGATCCCGTTGTCCGCGAGCAGGAACTGCCACGAGACCGTGCGGATCACGAAGCTCACGAAGAATGGCAGGAGGATCAGCAGCAGGTAGGTGGACTTGCGCCTGCCCCCGCGGAACGCGATCCAGTACGCGACCGGGTAGCCGATCACGATCGTCAGCACGGTCGTGACGAGGCCGTAGACGAACGAGCGGATGAACTGGACGTGGTACAGGTCGATCGCCTGCCAGAACGTCGCGAAGTGCCAGGTCAGCGTGAAGCCCGAGATGAGGCTGCCGGTCTCGAGCGCGACCGAGAGCATGACGATCATCGGCGCGACGAAGAAGATCGCGAGCCACAGCCCTGCGGGGAGCGCGAGCGCGTACGGGACGAACGCCGAGCGCAGGCGGCGGATCACGACTGGTAGATCGGCTGGAAGATCGAGTTCCAGGTTGTGAGCTCGCTCTGGCTGAGCACGCGGTACCGGTAGAGCTTGTCGTAG
>DATLRJ010000076.1:0-29469 GCA_035534715.1 Acidimicrobiales bacterium
TCGGCAGTCGGTAGCTCACGAGCTCGCCGGGATGCCCGAGCTGGATCGGACCCCCGCAGCCCTCGAAGACGTGCCAGCCGCTGCGCGGACCGAGGCCGGGCACGTCGACCGCGGCAACGGAGTTGTAGACCGCGCACCCAGCGTTGACGGTCGCGGTCCGATAGGTACCGTTCGTGCCGAACAGGTAACCGCCGGTCGCGCCCGCGAGCGGGTAGAGGCCCGCGGGAGATCCGACGAGCACGTCGTCGGTCGGCTCGCCCTCGAGCGGGACGAGCACGGGGGACGCGAGATCGGTGGGACCGACGAGCTTGCGAGACCACAACAGGGCGCCTCCCCCTGACCACGCGTCGACCTCGGATCGGTACCCGGTGAAGCAGCCCGTGCGTTCCGGCGTTGCACAGACCCAGGTCGTCTCGACGACCGATGGCTGGCCCGAGCCGTTGATGACGCCGATCGCTGGCGAGCCGAGCGCCGGACCTGCGGTCGTAACCGGCCAGCCGGGCACGGGCGCACCGTTGTCCGCGTAGTACGCGAGCACCTTGTCGGTGTCCGACGGGAACGGCTGGTAGTAGAAGCCCGTGCCGACGACGACGACCGGCCGGTGCGAGGAGCCGATCATGCCCACTGCTGGGCTCGACCATATTGCCTGGTTCTCGCAGTGGTACCACTCACGCACGACCGTGCCGTGGACGTAGCGGTAGTCCCCGACGAAACCGCCGTAGCAGTGCTGCGCGTCGACCGCGCTCGACACCGGCCGACCCGAGGCGTCGCTCCCGAGGAAGATGTCGTCGCCCGCTCTCCCGGCGAGGCGGTAGAGCGACGGGCTGGACCAGATCGTGTCGGCGTTGTTGTAGGGGAAGCCGGGGAGGACCTTCCCCGCCGGATCGAGCGCGTAGAGGTTGTGGTCCCAGGAGCCGAAGACCACGTCCTGCTGCCCGCTCCCCGTGAGATCGCCGACGGCCGGGCTCGAGATCACGCCGACCGCGGTGCCCGGCGCGGCTCCCACCCTGAAGACCCAGCGCACCGCGCCGTCGAGGCCGAAAGCCTCGACTTCGCCGACCGTGTCGTGCACCCACGTCGACCCTGATCCGACGATGATCGACGGGGGCCGACGCGGGCCGTCGAGCCACGCGATGGTCGGGCTCGACTCGATCGCGACACTGGCGCCAGGGGGAGCCGCCATCCTCCGAGGCCAACCGGGCAGCTCCGCACCGGTTTGCGCGTCGGTGACGTAGACGTAGCCGTTCTCGGCCCCGACGGCGACGATCGTCCGGCCGCCGACGTTCGCCGCAGTCGGCGAGCTCTGCGCGACGTAGCCGACGCTTGTACCTGTGACCGTGCGTGCCACCCACTGCGGCGCGGGCCATGTGACGCTCGAAGGCACCCGTCGTGCAGTCGGGTGCGCGTGCACGACGTGGGGGGCCGCTCCCGCCGCCGGCGCGGCGACCCCGACACCTGCGGCGCCCGCGACGAGGGCGGCGACGGTGACCGTGGCGGCGAGAAGAGGTCTCACCGCCGCAGCCCGCCGGAGGGCGCTGGACCTTCGAGCTGGACGGGCGAGTCGCATCGCCGGGCTACAGCGAGCGCGCGGCGACGGCGTGGCGTCCCCCGGTCGTTCGCGGCGCGGGCGCGGTGGCATCGACGACACCAACGGCACGCGCCGGCGCGCCTTGTAGCCGGACCAGCTTGGAGATCATGACACGTAGAGTAGTTACATCGCCACGCTCTGTGCTCCGCGGATCGCGCGCGAGGTCGATCACGTACGATCGCCGCGTGCACCTCGCTTTCGTAGCACCCCGGTACGGCCCCGGAGTAGTGGGTGGATCCGAGGCGGTGATGGCCGAGGCCGCACGCGGCCTCGCGACCCGCGGTCACGAGGTCGACCTGCTCACGACCTGTGCGCGCAGCCACTACAGCTGGGCCAACGAGTTCCCGGCGGGGTCGTTCCTTGACGAGGGCGTTACGGTCAGGCGCTTCCCGACGGTGGTCTCCCGGTCGGGCCTCACCGCTGGGCAACTCGAGCAGCGTGTGCAGCGTGGCGAGGGGCTCGGCGCGGCGGAGGAAGTGGCCTGGGTGAACGGCCGCTTCCGCGTTCCCGACCTCTATCTGCACCTAATTGGACAATCGCGTGAATTCGACGCGATCGTGCTGTCCCCGTACCTCTTCTGGTCCACGATCTACGGGGCGCAGGTCGCTCCGGAGAGGTCGATCGTGATGCCGTGCCTTCACGACGAGCCCTACGCCTGGCTCGGCATCGTCCGTTCGACTCTCGAGTCGGTCGCGGGCGCGTGGTTCCTGTCGGAGCCGGAGCACCAGCTCGCCCACCGGGTCGCGCCCGGGCTCGCGCCGCGCCACGCCGTCGTCGGAGCCGCGGTGGCCATCCCCGAGGCGCACGACCCGGCGGGCTTCCGGTCCCGCCACCGGCTCACGCGCCCCTTCGTGCTCTACGCGGGGCGTCGCGAGGAGGGCAAGGGCTGGCGCCAGCTCCTCGCGGGCTTCGGCGCCGCGCTCGTCTCCCACGACCTTCCGTTCGACCTCGTGACGATCGGCGTCGGCTCGGCGGATGTCCCCGCGGGCCTCGCCGGTCGCGTCGTCGACCTCGGCTACCTCGAGTCGTCCGAGCTGCCCGACGCGTTCGCGGCGGCCGAGGCGCTGCTCCAGCCGAGCCGTAACGAGAGCTTCTCGCGCACGGTCATGGAGGCGTGGCTCGCCGGCACTCCCGTGGTCGCCGACGCAGCGAGCGAGGTCGTCGCGTGGCACTGCGAGCGCTCGGGCGGGGGCCTCACCTACAGCGACGAGCTCGAGCTCGGCGAGTGTCTCGCGTTCGTCGCCGAGGCGCCGAAAGCCGCCGCCGCGCTCGCGGAGCGGGGCCGCCAGTACGTGCTCGCGAACTACACATGGGACAGCGTGCTCGACGCGATGGAGGCGTCGCTCGCCAGCTTTCGAGCGGTGTCGCCGGCGTGAAGGTGCTCGTCGTCGGAACGCTTCCACCTCCGGGTGGTCCCTCGGCGAAGCGGCTCGCGAACCTGGCGGCCGCACTTGTGGCCGACGGGCATGTGGTGGAGACGCTCTCGCCGGACCCCCGCAGCGCGTCGCATTCGTACCTGCCGCTCGCGGGGCCGATGCTTGCCGCACGGGTCGCGCTGCGCGCGCGTCGCTTCGACGCCATCGTGCTGAACCTCGAACCGGGGCTGCCGCTCGCGTCCGCTGCGGGCCGGCTGACGCGGGCCGTGACGCTCGCGAGCCTCGGCGAAGCCATGCGCGGCTACACGCAGGTGACGATCCGTCTCCCGAACCCGATCCCGATTCCCGGAGGCGTCGGAGGGCGGGCTTCGCGGGCGCTGTGGGAGAGGGCGACGAGCGTCGTCCTCGAGCACCCGGACGATCTCGACAGGATGCTCGCGGCGCCGGGCATCTCGGTCGAGCGGATAGTGGTCGACGTCCCTGGCACGTCGGGAACGGCGTCCGACGAACCGAGCTGGCGCAAATTGACGGGGTCCGAGGCGAACCTACGGGAGGCCGTCCAAACGGTCGTGCGCGCGCGCGCGGCGCGCGACCGCGTGGTCAATGGCGCCCGTAGCGAGCTCGGCGCGATCGCGGCGCTCGCGACTCCCGGCGATCCGTTCGCCGCGACAGCTCCCGCTCGTCTCGCCGCGCGCCCGGTCGAGATCGCTCGCCTCGTGCTCGCGCGCTCGCGCCGGATCGCGGTGCGCTGGCGGGCGCGCCGGCGCCGGTAACCCGAGCGCGCACGCGCTGGCGGGTCAGAAGAGCACGTCGCGTCGGCGCGCCCCGGAGGTAGCGGGTGACTCGACGATCTCGAGCAGCGCCCTTGCCGCACTAGCGAAGCTGCGCCGCCCGGCCTCTGCCCGACCGGCTGCTGCGAGGGCGGCTCGCCGCGGCTCGTCGCGGACGAGATCGACGAGGACGGCCGCGAGCGAGTCGGCAGATGCCGGCACCGGGAGCCTGACGACGGCGTCGCCCGGGAGCTCGCGCGCCCACCCGAGGTCACTTACGACCGTCGCGACTCCCGACGCGAGGCACTCCCCGACGGCCGCGGACGCCTCTCCGTTCGAGGAGCGACGGAGCTGGACGGCGACGGTCGCGCGCTCCATCCACGAGCGGTACGCGTCCGGCGCGAGCGGGCCGGTGAGCAGGAGCGACCGGCCGATGCCGGCATCGCTCGCGCGCGAGGCGAGCTCGACCGCGAACGCATCCGAGATAGGACCGACGAACGCGAGCACCGCGCCCGCGAGCTGGTCGCCAGATCGGGCGAGGGCCGCGACGAGGGTATCCGGCTCCTTTGCGGGGTCGACGATCCCGAAGTGCGCGACGACGGGGGTGCCCGCCGGGACCGCCGTCGCGGATGCACCCCAGAAGGCGCGGGCCGGGCCGGCGAGGCCGTGCGGCGGTTCCGAGCGGTCGTCAGCGAACGCTCCGCCGACTGGCGGCTCGAAGGCGAACGGGAGGATTCCGATCCGCTTCGCGAGAGCGCTCCCGACGTCGACGCCGGCGAGGCGGGCGGCCCCCGACGAGCTCACGAGGAAGCGCTCGGACGACGCGACGACCTCGCGCGCCATGAGAACGCCGTAGCGGTCGAGGTCCCCGTCTGAGAGCGAGCCCTCCTCCCCGAGACGATCGGGCAGCGCGGCACCGTACATAGCGCGGATCGCGCGGGCGAAGCCACCGGGCGCGAGTCCAGGATATCCGTGCTCGTGGCGGTAGAGGTTCGTGAAGCGCACGTCGTGGCCGATCACGGTACCCGGCCGCCGCCGCAGCGATGCGAGGGCGCCGAGGTGGTGATGGCTGTTGCCAAGCGAGTACACGACCGAGTCGTATCCGCCGCGCACGAGCTCGACCTCGGGGAGCGATCGGGCGCGGTAGAGAGCGGCGCCCGCTGGCGCCCGCTGGTCGGGGGTCGGGCCGTCGGCGAACGCGTCGACCTCGACCGCGCCCGTCGCGCGGAGCTCCTCCACGAGTCTCCAGCTGTACGCGGCTATGCCGGTGGGCGACGGGGGGAGTGGCGACACGAACGCCATCGCGTGGCGCCGGGAGCGGCCATGGCCCGTCGAGCGCGCCGGTCGCGAACTGTCGAGGAGAGCATCGAACGCCGAGGCGGTGCGGGTCGCGACGTCGGCCCACGTCGGCGCGGTGCCGATCGCGTCGGACCGGGCCGCGGTGCGGGCCCCCGACGGCGCCCCGGCCGCGGGACCCCCTGCTTCGGGCAGGTGGGACGCGATCGCGCGGGCGATGGACGTCTCGTCCTCCGGGTCGAAACGGTGCTCCGGCGCCACGAGCTCGTCGATCGGGGGCCGGTCGGAGGCGACGACCGGGGTCCCGCACGCGAACGCCTCGACGACGGGAAGGCCGAAGCCCTCCGCTAGGGAGGCGAAGCAGACGAGGTCCGCTCCCTGGTAGAGCGCGAGGAGGAGGTCGTCGTCGACGAGCCCGGTAGTGGTCACCGAGGCCCCGGCGTCGCAGGAGCGCGCGAGGTGTGCGTAGTGGTGGGCGGTGCTCGCCGGGAGGTCGCCGGAGAGCACGAGCTGGTACGAGGCGAGAATGGGGGCAGGGAGCAGCGCCCATGCGCGCACGAGGCGCTCGTTGTTCTTTCGTGGGTGGCTTCCCGTCGGATACAGCACGTAGCGCTGATCGAGCGACGGGACGCGTGCCTGGACGCGTCGGCGCGCGTCGGCACGGTCGGATGCGGGGGCGCACCACGGCGCGGGCGCTGCGCCGACGACCACGACGTCTCGGGGACCGCGACCGAGCAGCCGCCACGCGTCGCGAGCGACAGAGTGCGAGAGGACGTGGAGCTGGCGCGCCGAGCGGAGGAGCTCGAAGCGCACGCGGTAGCGAGCGCGCTCCGGTGCGTCTGCGAGCTCGCGCTCGGGATCGAGCGCAGGAATGAAGTCGTAGGCGGTCGCGCTGCGCACGAGGTGGCGCTGCTCGGCGGCCGCGGGCCAGAGGTCGAGGACCGCGGCGGCGGGATCGAGCGGCGACAGGCTGTGGAGGATCCGAGCGCTCTCGGGGATGGCGTCGGTCGCGTCCGCGTAGCGGACCTTTCCCGTGGCGAGGAGCGCGTCGAGCTCGCCGGGTGGTGGGAGTGACGGGTCGAGTAGGTACCGGCCGACGAGATCGGGCCTTGCACGCTCCAAAGCCGCTGCCCAGCAGCGTGCATACCGCCCGACGCCGCGATCGCGGTATCCCGGGCTCTGGACGGCCTGGAAGTCGACGACGATCGGTCCGGGCGCGGCGCGACTGTCGCCCGGCGGGCTCAGGAGTTCCCGTCCGTCTCCGGCCCGGCGACCGGTCCGGTCGAGCCGCGGCCCGCGTCCTCGGCGGAGGAGTCGACGAGGGCGTGCAACTCCTCCTCGACAGCGTCGACGCGGTCGCCCATCGACGCGAGCAGGCGGCCGACGAGCGTGGCGACGTCTGTCTCGGTCTCGAGGACCGCCTCGACGAGCGCGCGGAGCGCAGCGAGCTCCGCGCGCATCTCGTCGAGGCGGACCACTACGTGCGACTCGATCGCCGCGCAGCGCTCCTCGACGGCGATGAGCCGGCCGGGAAGCGTCGCTGCGGTGCGCGCCCGACGCACGACACGGCTCGGTGCAGCTCCCGGCAACGCCTGCTCCTTGTCCGTCGAGTCCGCCGTACGCGTCGCGACCCGATCATGTTAGGAGGCAGCGGGCTCCTCGTGCCGCTCCGGATCGAGCCCGGCGGGGGGCCGCGCCGCCCGAGATCGTCCGGGCGAGCGGCCCGCGCGGACGGGCGAGCCGGTGAAGGAGCGCGCCGCGCGTGCGGCCGCGCGGGCGGCGCTGCCAGCTAGGATGTCGCGACCGTCTGACGTTCGAGCTGGCGTGACCGGTGCCATTCGTGCCTCCTGCACCCGAGGCCGGCAGGGCACATGGTCGGACCTGGGTGACGGCGGCGAGCATCGTCACGAAGTCGAGCAGAGGAAGGGTGGTACCGATGGCGATGGCGAGCGAAGCTGGCGTGTCCGCCTCGGTCGACACCCAGCTGGACGAGCTGCCTCCGGCCGCGGGGGGGACCCCGCCCCGTCCCTCGCCCCGGGAACTGCCCTACCGAGTCGTCTCCTCGAAGGTGCGTCTCGGAGTGCGAGTGCGGGAGATCTGGGAGTCGCGCGAGCTTTTCGTCTTCCTCGTCCGCAAGGAGCTGAAGGTGAAGTACAAGAGCAGCGTTCTCGGGCTGCTCTGGTCGATGCTCAATCCCGCTGTGGTGCTGATGGTGTACTACGTCGTGTTCAAGTACGTGCTCAAGAACCCCACCCCGGACTTCGCGCTGTACCTGTTCTCGGGGCTGCTCGTCTGGAACCTCTTCGCGACGGTGCTCCCCGGCTCCTCGTCGACGATCGTCGCGAACGCCGGCATCGTGAAGAAGGTCGCGTTCCCGAGGGAGATCCTGCCGCTGTCGCAAGTCGGCACCGGCGTCGTGTTCCTTTTCTTCCAGATGATCGTGATGGCGCTTTTCCTGCTCGGCTTCCAGTACTCGCCCGACTGGTCGTACCTCCCGGTCGCCCTCTTCGCCCTTGTCGATCTCATCGTTCTCACCGCGGCGTTCGCGATCTTCCTCTCGGCGGTGAACGTCTACTACCGCGACGTCGAGCACCTCGTCGCCGTGCTCCTCCAGGCGTGGTTCTGGGGGATCCCCGTCGTGTACAACTTCAACCTCGTGTACACCGAGCTCGTGAAGCTCCACAGCTTTCACTGGCTCATGGACCTCTACCTCATCGATCCCGTGACCCCGCTCGTGCTCGCGTTCCAGCGCGCGTTCTACGGTCACGTCGACGTCGCCGTGCCGAGCCAGGCGCACTACCAGGTGCTCGCCGGATACTCGGCCGGGTTCTACCTCGAGATGCTCCTCGCCGTGCTTGTCGCCGGCGTGCTGCTCCTCGTCGGCGCGATGAAGGTCTTCGGCCGGATCGAAGGCAACTTCGCCGAGGAGCTCTGACCGACCCGTGAGCGTCGCGATAGACGTGCAGGTCGTGTCGAAGCGCTTCCGCCTCTATCACCAGAAGTACACGTCGTTGAAGGAGCGGGTCGTCCATGGCGGCCACGTGCCATTCGAGGAGTTCTGGGCGCTCGAGGACGTTTCTGCAGAGATAACTGCTGGCCAGACCGTCGGTATCCTCGGTCGGAACGGCTCGGGCAAGTCGACGCTGCTCAAGTGCATCGCAGGCATCCTCCAGCCGACCGCGGGTCAGGTCGTCGTGCGGGGCCAGCTCGCGGCCATGCTCGAGCTCGGCGCTGGCTTCCAGCCGGAGCTCTCGGGACGCGACAACATCTATCTCAACGGCTCGCTGCTCGGGCTGTCGACGAAGGAGATCGATCGCCGTTTCGACGAGATCGTGGCCTTCGCCGAGCTCGAGCAGTTCATCGACAACCAGGTGAAGTACTACTCGTCCGGCATGTACGTCCGCCTCGGCTTCGCCGTAGCGGTGAGCGTCGAGCCGGACGTCCTTCTCGTCGACGAGGTCCTCGCGGTCGGTGACGAGCGCTTCCAGCAGAAGTGCATGGACCGGATCCAGCAGTTCCAGCGCGACGGGCGAACGATCGTGGTCGTGTCCCACTCGCCCGACCTCATGCGCGACATCTGTGACACCGTTCTCGTCCTCGACCGGGGCAAGAGGGTCACGATGGCCCCTGCGGGCGAGGCGATCCGGATCTTCCGCGAGCGCCTCATAGAGTCGGGATTCGCGTCGGCGCCACCCCCTCCGGACCCCGCGGAGCCAAGCGCGGGTAGCGCTCCCGTCGAGATCACCACGAAGCGCCGGACCGTCCAGCTGCTCGGTGCGAACGCGAGCTACGCGCGCCAGGACGAGCGCAACTACGTCGAGACGGGAGAGCCGATCGACATCCGCGTCGACTTCGACGTCGCGTCGCCGATCAGCGGAGTGCAGTTCAAGATCACGCTGATGACCGAACGCGGGGCCATCGTGTTCTCGTCGACGAGCTCCGGTGCGGTCGCCGGCATGCCGCTCGACATCGGTCACGGGGCAGCGACATTCATGTTTGACTCGATGGTCCTTCTCGACGGGCGCTTCTCGGCGACGTTCGAGGTCCGCGACTCTGGCGGCGTCGTGCTCGACATCCTCGATCCCGGGTGCGACTTCGAGGTCATGAACCCGGGCCGCGCTATCGGCATCGTCGGCCTCCCGATGCGCGTCGAGGTGACTCCCCCGGGCTCTTCCGAGCTGCCGCAGGCAGCGAGCTCGGCGCGCTGACGCGCCGGGCGAGCCCGAACCTCGAACGGGAGCAACGGGTCGTGGACCGCGGCCGTGGTTGACGCCGACGCGCTCGTGCGCGACGCGTCTCGCGAGGCCGAACGCCTGCGGGCGTCCGGCGTGATCACCGAGCAGTTCGAGCGCGAGCTCGACGAGCGCTTCGAGGCGGCGGCCGTCCGGGCGCTGCGCGTGCCGGCCATCGCCGAGCGTTCCGCGCGCCTACGCGCGATCGCTCGGCGGGTCGTTCCGCCTGCGGCGCGGCCCGCCGCACGGGTCGCGGCACGCGCCGGGGACCGGTTGCTGCGCGCGGCATACTCGGTCGTCGAGTCGGCCGCGCGACGAGGGTGACGCCGCCCAGCCGCGTCGACCAGGTGATCCCCGCGATCGTCGAGCACGACGCAGTGAGCAACCATACCTTCGAGGCGCAGCGGATCCTCCGCGACATGGGATTCGCCTCCGAGATCTACGCCCGGATCATCGGCCCCGGCTGCGAGGGTCGCGTCCGGCCCCTCGAGGAGCTACCGGCACGCGAGTCGCGAGGTCAGTGGCTCCTCTACCAGTCCTCGATCGGCAGCCCCGCGGCCGACGTCTTCGCCCGCCACCCCAGCGCGAAGCTCCTCGACTACCACAACATCACGCCCGCTCCGCTCGTCGAGCGCTGGCTGCCGCCGCTCGCGGACGAGACGCGCCTCGGACGAGCCCAGCTCAAGGCGCTCGCACCGCTCGTGCGGTTCGCGTTCGCGGACTCCGCGTTCAACGCCGCGGAGCTCGACGACGCGGGCTACACGCGGACCCGCGTCGTCCCCGTGCTCGTCGACAGCGGCAACATCGAGTCGCTACCGGACGCCGCGGTGCTCGCGCGGCTCGAGGGCGCGAAGTCGCGGGGAGGTGCTGACTGGCTCTTCGTCGGCCAGATCGCCCCGCACAAGGCCCAGCACGACATCGTCAAGGCCTTCGCGTGCTACAGGCGGGCCTACGACCCGGACGCGCGGCTCCACCTCGTCGGGCGGGAGATGGGCAGCGCGTACATCGGAGCGGTGCGGCGCTTCGTGGACGATCTCGGCCTTCGCGGATCGGTCGAGCTCACGGGATCCGTGCCGACCGCGGAGCTAGCGGCGTACTTCACGGTCGCGGACGTCTTCGTGTGCTGCTCCGACCACGAGGGCTTCTGCGCTCCGGTCGTCGAAGCGATGCACCGCGGGGTGCCGGTGGTCGCGTACGCGGCCGCGGCGCTTCCCGAGACGATCGGCAGGGGGGGGGTTCTCCTCCCGTCGAAGTCTCCGACACTCGTCGCCGCTGCCGTGAACGAGGTCCTCGCCGCCTCTGACCTTCGCGACGAGCTCGTTGCCGCGGGTGCCCGTCAAGCAGCGCGCTACACGCTCGACGCGGCACGAGCGGCGTTTCGCGCGGCGATCGACGAGGCGCTCTCGCTCCCCTGACGCGTTCCACGCGGAGCGTGGAAGGGCTACGCGTGCGGAGGAGCAGAGGGCGGTACGCTGCGACGTGACTGGAGGCAAGCCGGGCCGGCGGCGCGGCGGCGCTCGTCGGGCGCTCGCGTGGGGGGTCATCCGGTTCGTGGTCGGCCTCGCGCTCGCCGCCGTCGCCTTCTGGGCACTTAATGGTCAGCGCGGCGAGCTCGTCGGCGCCTCGGGAGCTCTCTCTCACATCGACCTCGGCTGGCTCGCGGCCGCGATCGCGTGTGAGATCGTCTCATTCGTGTGGTTCGGGGTCCTTCAGCGCCGGCTCCTCGCATGCGGCGACGTCTTCGTCGGGCTCACCTACGCGACAGTCCTCAGCCTCGCGGCGGGCGCGATCGCCGACTCGCTCCCCGCCGGCCCGGCATTTTCGAGCGTGTACGCCTTTCGCCAGTATCGGCGTCGTGGCGCCGACGACGCGCTCGCCGGATGGACGCTGCTGGCAACCCTCGTCTGCGCCGCGCTCAGCCTCGCCCTGCTCGCGACGGGCGGGGTCCTGCTCGCGACGAGCGAGAGCGCGGCGTACGACCTCGTCGGCGTGACGCTCGGGGTCCTCGGCACGGCAGTCGTCGCCGACGCCGTCGTCTGGCAGCGGCGGTGGCTCGTGCGCGTCCTCATCGCCGTCCTCGAGCTCACACGGCGGGTCGCCGGGCGGCCGCGTCGCGAGGCCGTCGAGGTCGTCGAGGGTCTGCTCGATCACCTCGCGTCGGTGCACCTCGGATGGCGGGACCTCGCCGCGACGATCCTCGCGGGCCTCGGAAACTGGGCCTTCGACTGCGCGTGCCTGGCGTTCAGCTTCATGGCCGTCGATGCCGGCGTGCCCTGGCGCGGGCTCCTTCTGGCCTACGGAGCCGGTCAGCTCGCCGCGAACCTGCCGATCACGCCCGGGGGCCTCGGCGTCGTCGAGGGGAGCCTCACGATCGCGCTCGTCGCCCTCGGCGGAGCCGAGCTCTCGACCGTCGCTGCTGTGATCTGCTACCGGATCGTAAGCTTCTGGGGCTATCTTCCCGTCGGCTGGCTTGCGTGGCTCGGGATCACGCTCGCCGATCGTCGGGACGACGCGCGCACCTCTGTCAGCCTCGCGACCGGGTCCGAGCCCGGCCGGCGCGCGCGCTCCCCGCTCGGGACCGCGGCGGGCGACCGGTGAGCGGCGCTCGCGTCGTGCACGCGGCCCGGTGGCGTGACGGGCTTCGCTCGTCCCGGACGCGGGCGGGGCGGGCTGGTGTGGCCGCCCTCGTCGTCACGGTCGCGGTCGCCCTCGGAGGATGCACGTCACCGCGCAACGCGCTCGGGACGTCGACGAGCCGCTGCTACAGGGCGCTCCCCGTCGCCCGCGACGCGGTCCACGACGAAGGCCGGTTCGCAGGCGTGCGCTACCTCACGATCGCGGCGCTCGCTCACGCGCTCGCGAGCACGCGCCCCTCGGTCGTCGACGTGCCGGTCCACGACGAACGCTCGGGCGCGGCGGTCTGCGTCGTAGCGTATTTCGGGCGATTCAGCGCGTCGAGCGTCGAGCGCGGCTGGACGGTGGACGCCCGTACCGGACGTCTCGCCCTCGTCGTCGTCCGCGCGAGGGACGAGCGGCTCGTCGCGACCGTCGTGCTCGAACGAGCGCCCTTGCGCTTCCGCCGGCTTTTCGCGGTCAGTTGACCACGCATCGCCCGCCCGCGGCTCCGGGTGGCCGTGGGCGGCGTACCTGCGCGCGGTCCGCGGACCGCAGATCCGCCTCGGCGCGCACCCGGTGCTCGCCGCTCATTCCGCCGCGCGCGCCTCGCGCTTGCGGCCGCGGGCACGCTCGGACTGGTCGAGCACGACCTTGCGAAGGCGCACGGTCTGCGGTGTCACCTCGACGCACTCGGTCTCGTCCGCCTGCTCGAGCGCCTGCTCGAGCGTCAGCTCGCGCCACGGGGGGAGCCGGACGAGCACGTCCGCGGAGGAGGAACGCATGTTCGTGAGCTTCTTCTCGCGCGTCGGATTGACGTCCATGTCCTCAGGACGGGAGCTCTCGCCGACGACCATTCCCTCGTAGACCTCCTCGCCCGGGCCGACGAACAGCGTGCCGCGCTCAGCGAGGCTCGCGAGCGAGTAGGGGGTCGTGACGCCCGCGCGATCCGCGACGAGGCTCCCCGACACGCGCGTGCGGATCACGCCCTGCCACGGCTCGTAGCGCTCGAAAGCGTGGTGGATCTGGGCCGTGCCGCGCGTCTGGGTGAGCAGCTCGCTCCGGATGCCGATGAGGCCCCGCGCGGGGACGAGGTGCTCGAGGCTGACCCAGCCGGTGCCGTGGTGGACGATGCGCTCGACACGCGCCTTTCGCTTCGCGAGGAGCTGGGTCATCGTGCCGAGGTGGTCCTCGGGAACCTCGACGGAGAGGCGCTCGATGGGCTCCTCGAGCACCCCGTCCACGGTGCGCGTGAGGACCTCGGGCTTGCCGACGGAGAGCTCGAACCCCTCCCGCCGCATGATCTCGACGAGCACGGCGAGCTGCAGCTCACCGCGCCCCTGGACCTCGAAGGTGTCGGGACGCTCCGTCGCGAGCACTCGGATCGCGACGTTCCCGAGGAGCTCGGCGTCGAGTCGGTCGCGGAGCATTCGGGCAGTGAGCTTCGAGCCTTCACGCCCCGCGAGCGGCGAGGTGTTCACGCCGATCGTCATGGACAGGCTCGGCTCGTCGATGTGCAGGAGCGGCAGCGCGACGGGGGACTCGGTGTCTGCGAGCGTCTCGCCGACGGTGATCTCGTCGATCCCGGCGACCGCGATGAGCTCGCCAGGTCCGGCCGACTCCGTCGGTATCCGCTCGAGGCCCTCGGCGACGAGCAGTTCGACGCAACGCGCCCGGTCGACGGTGCCGTCGCGACGGCACCACGCGAGTTGCTGGCCCTTGCGCATGGTCCCTTCCACGACCCGGCAGATCGCCAGGCGACCGAGGTACGGGGACGCGTCGAGGTTGGTGACGAGCGCCTGGAGCGGCGCGCCCTCCGTGAAGGACGGCGCGGGCAACCACTCGAAGAGAGCGTCCACGAGCGGGCCGAGGTCACCACCGACCGGCGTGTCGAGGATCGGGCCGTCCGGCTGATCGAGGCTGAGCCAACCGTCGCGTGCGCTCCCGAAGAGGAAGGGGATGTCGAGCTGCGACTCCGGCGCGTCGAGGTCGAAGAAGAGCTCGAGGGTCTCGTCGATGACCTCGCCGATACGTGCGTCCGGGCGGTCGACCTTGTTGACTATCGGGATCACGGGCAGGCCGGACTCGAACGCCTTGCGGAGCACGAAGCGCGTCTGGGGTCGCGGTCCCTCGGCTGCGTCGACGAGGAGCATCGCACCGTCGACCATCGCGAGGGCGCGCTCGACCTCGCCTCCGAAGTCCGCGTGGCCGGGCGTGTCGACCACGTTGAGCCGCCGGGCGCCGAAGTGGAACGCGGCCTGCTTGGCGAGGATCGTGATGCCCTTCTCGCGCTCGAGGTCCATCGAGTCGAGTACCCGGTCGACGACCTCGGCGCGGTCGTGGAACGTGCCCGCCTGCCTGAGCATGGCGTCCACGAGGGTCGTCTTGCCGTGGTCGACGTGGGCGATGATCGCCACGTCGCGCAGCTCTGCTCTCGTCGCCACTTCGCCGTCCTCGTCTCTGCCTCCCTGGACGCCCCGGGAGGGGTAGGTCTGCCGGTGTCCGTACCGGCTTAGATTGCTCTCCATGGCAGTGCGCACGAGCAGGCTCGAGAGGATCACGAACCTCGTGCTCGCGCTGCTCGACACGTCGCGACCGCTGTCTCTTCGCGAGATCGGCGGCGACGTGGCGGGCTACCCGTCCGAGCCCGGGGCGCTCCGTCAGGCGTTCGAGCGCGACAAGCGCACGCTGCGTGAAGGAGGCATCCCGATCGCAGTCGAGCGAATCGACGGCGAGGAGCAGGTCGGCTACCGAATCCTACCAGAGGACTACTACCTTCCCGACCTCGGTCTCGATCCGGACGAGGAGGAGGCGCTCGCGTTCGCGGTCGCGGCAGTACGCATCGATGGCGGCGTCGGCCGTGATGCGCTCGCGAAGCTCGGGTCGCCGGGGCTTCCCGCTTTGCCGCCCGTCGCGGTCCTGCCCTCGCTGCCCGCGCTCGGGGCACTCCAGGACGCGATGCGGGCGAAGGCCGTCGTGAGGTTCGCTTACAGAGGCACGCTGCGCGAGGTCGAGAGCTACGGGCTTCTCTTCCGGGCGGGCGCATGGTACCTGGTCGGCAAGGACCGCAACGCGGGCGTCGAGGGGAGCGTGCGGACCTTCCGGGTCGATCGCGTCGAGGACGCCCCACTCGCCGGGGACCCGGGCTCCTACGTGCCCCCACCGGGCTTCGACGTGGCCGGCGAGTTGCATCTCGCTCCGTGGGGCCGGACGGCCGGGCCCGGGGCCGGGGAGGGCCCCCGGGAGAGCGGCGAGGGCGCGGGCGCGCGCGAGGTCGTCGTCGAGGTCGACATCCGCGAGGCCCGAGGCGCGATTGCGTTGGCCGGCGCCGCGTCGCTCGAGCGGCGCGACGAGGACGGCTCCGTGCGCCTGCGCTTTCGCGTCGGCGACGAGGACGCGTTTGTCGCCTGGGTGCTCGGCTGTGGGGACGCCGTCGAGGTCGTCGGTCCCCCCGATCTCCGGGACGCGGTAGTCCGCTCCCTCGAGAGGGTCGCCCGGTGACGTCGCGGCCCGAGACGCGAGCACGCGCCGGTGACGCGGCCCGCGAGGCGCGTCCCCCGCTCGACGCGGGCGAGCGGCTCCGCCGCCTGCTCGCGATCCTCGCCCACCTCGCGCGCGTCGGTCAGGCGTCGATAGCCGACCTCGCCGAGCGCTTCGACGTCGACGAGCGCACCCTCGTCGGGGAGCTCGAGCTCGCGGCGTGCTGTGGCCTGCCTCCGTACACCCCCGACCAGCTGCTCGAGCTCGTCGTCGACGACGAGACCGTCGTCGCGCACGGCCTCGACGCGCTCCGGCGACCTCCCCGTCTCACCCCCGACGAGGGATTCGCGGTCGCGGCTGCCGCTCGCGCCATGCTCGCGGTGCCGGGCGTCGACCCCGACGGCCCGCTCGCGCACGCGCTGGCGAAGCTGGAGCGAGTGCTGGGGGAGGATCGGCTCCAGGTCGAGCTCGACGCCCCGGAGCATCTCGCGGCGGTGCGCCGTGCGCTCGTACGTCGCGATGTCGTGGAGATCGACTACCTCGGGTCGAAGCGCGGGGACGAGACGACGCGCACGGTCGAACCACACGCGGTCCTCGCGCTCGAGGGCCGCTTCTACCTCGACGCGTACTGCCACCTCGCGGACGATTGGCGCCGCTTTCAGCTCGACCGTATCGCCGCGGCCCGCCCGACCGGACTGCAGTTCGAACGCCGGACGGTCCCCGCCGAGCTAACCGGCGCGCGAGCGTTCGCGGGCGGTCCATCGGCGCGTGTCGCGCTCGTGGCGCTGCCGGCCGGTCATCAGCCGCTCGTCGACCGCCTCGCTGCCGGTCCGGTCGAGACGCGCCCGGACGGCCGGCTCGCCGTCCCGGTCCGGGTCGGGGACGCGCACTGGCTCGGCCGCCTGCTGCTGCGCCTCGGACCCGACGCCGAGGTCCTCCACCCGCCGGAGCTCGCTCGTGTCGCGAGCGACGTCGCCGCGCGGGCGCTCCTTCGGTACCAGAAGCCAGGTGCACGCTGAGCCAATGTCATGGCGTGGTGCCGCGGCGCGGTAGGTCCGGGGAGATCGCCCTCTCCTACCGTGCGCGCCGTGCTCAGTGTCGCCCGGGTCGGGCGTGGCCGGTTCACCTACTACCTCGAGACTGTGGCCTCGGGCCGCGACGACGCGGCCGGTCTCGTCGAGGCCGACGGGGCGTGGGTCGGAGCGACCACCGCATCGCTTGGCCTCGAGCGCGTGCCCGTCGACCGGGAATCGCTGTCCGCCCTGCTCGACGGGGTCGATCCGTCGAGCGGTGAGGTCCTCGACCCCCACCACGCGCGGGTGCGCGTCGCGGGCTTCGACCTCACGTTCGGCGCGCCCAAGTCCGTCAGCCTCGTCCACGCGCTATCGGCCGACGGCGATGTCGTCGGCCACGTGCGTGAAGCGCACGATCGAAGCGTGCGCGCCGCGCTCAGCTACCTCGAGGACGAAGCCGGCCGAGTCCGGCGCCGCGCCGGCGGCGAGGACCGCGTGCTCTCGTCCGCGGGTCTCGCGGGAGCGAGCTTCCTCCACCGAACGAGCCGCGCGCCCGATCCCCACCTCCACAGTCATGTCCTCATCGCGAACCTCGGGCGCGACGACACGTGCCGCTGGAGCGCGCTCGACGCCCGGGCTCTCTTCGTCCACGTTGGTGTCGCGGGCGCCCTCTACCGTGCCCAGCTGCGAGCCGAGCTCGTGTCACGGCTCGGCGTGACGTGGCGCTGGCGCAGTGACGGGTTCGCGGACCTCGCCGGGCTCCGGCCGGAGGCGCTGCGCGCGTTCTCGAGACGGCACGAGGAGATCACCGCGGCGCTCGCCGAGTCGGGCCGATCCGGCGCCGTGGCGGCTCGAGCAGCTGCCGTGCGAACTCGTGCGGCAAAGGATCTATCGACGAGCTACGAGCGACTCGTCGAGGAGTGGCGGGAGCGAGCCGAGAGCGTCGGGATCTCGGTGGGCGGTGTCGCGGCGGTCGTGCCCCGCCGGAGCCGCGTCGAGACGATCGGTCCCGGCGCGTCGCACCGGTCGCGCCGAGGCGCCCCCGTCGTCACCGACGCGCCGTTCACCCGCCGTGCGTTCATCGTCGCGCGAGCGCAGGCGCTGGAAGACGGCGGATCGGTCGCAGAGATCGTCCGCCGCGTCGACGCCGAGCTCGCCTCGGGCCGGGCCGCGGGCACCGTTCTCGACGACCCCGATCGATCGGCGACGCGTCGCGGTCTTCGTGGCCGTGCAGGAGGGCGCATCCCCGCGGGCTTCGAGGAGCCGGGGCTCGTGACGGCCGAGTACCTCGAGCGCGAGCGCGCCATGTCGCACGTCATCGCGGCCGCCCGCCCATTCACGCGCGGAGCGCTCTCCGCGGGGCTGTGGTGTCCTCGCGCGTCCGCGAGCGTGCCCGTCGAGGTGGCGTCGGAGGTCGCGGCCGTGATCGGGAGCGCAGTTCGAGATCGTCGCTCGGTGCTGCTGCTCGCGCCTCGGGGCCTCGAGGCCGCCCACGCGGAGGCGGTCCTCGGGCTTGCTGCCGCGCCGCCCGGGAGGGCGGGCATTATGCCGCACGAGTCACACGTCGTGGCGTTCGGCGCGGACCGGTGGCTCGTGACCGACCTCGACGCGGCAGTTGCGTCCGCAAGGAGTACCGGGTCGAGCCTCGTGCTCGTCGCGTCGACGACGGCTGTCGGACGAGGGGTGCTTCGAGACGCACTAGATCGTGCGCGGCAGCGATCGAGCATCGCGCGCGACGTGGCACCCGCACCCTCCGCGAGGTCGAGGGAGGATCCCGGGCCTGAGGTGCTCCGACGCTACGGCGCAGGTCCGGTAGCGGTGCAGCTCGTCGCGGACCCGGGTGACCTCGTGCGCGCCGTCGTCGTCGAGCAGGCGCGCCAGCGTGAGGAGCTCGGGGAGTCGACCGTCGTCGTGGCCGATCGAGTGCTCGCGCGGACGCTCGTCGCGGCGGTGGGGCCGGGTGTCCGAGTAATCGCAGCGCCCGACGCCTCACTCGGCGGTCGCGACGCGCGCGGCGGAGGGCTCGTGGTCATCGGCGGCGCCGCGGTCCTCGATCGGCGGGTTCGTCGCGACCCGTCGACCGCCCGTGTGCACGTCGCGGTCGCGCCTCCGGGCGCGCCGCCGGAGACGCTCGCGCGCTGGGGCGCGTACCTCGCCTCCGGCCGGCGCCGCGACGCGAGAGCGCTCGAGATCCGTGCACGGGAGGGGCCGACCGTCGGCGCCGCACTCTCGGCGAGTGACCGCGCGTGCGGGCGAGAGCTGCCTGCGCTAGGGATCCGGTGAACGACCGGCGCGCCGGCGCCGCCCTGCGCGTATGCGGATCCCCCGATGCGTCCCGATGCGTCCCGATGCGTCCCGATGCGATTCGGCGCGTGTCCGGAGCGAATCGATCTCGGGCGTGCGGGTCGCGGGTCCCTACGATCCACGCGGGCGCGCGATCTCGCGGGTGCGTCGAGTCGCTCGTGCGACCTCGCTGCGCCACGGTCCGCGACCTGGCGCGTGGACGGCGGGAACGGTGACGCGCCCGGGCTGCGTGCCCAGGTAGACGACGGCAGTGCCTGCGGGCACGTTCGCGATCGCGTCCGCGGGAAGCCTGCGCCGCCAGTCCGTCGTCACCGACCGTGTCGCGCTCCACCGGCCGCGGAGCCCGGAGGGCCTCGTCGTCGTTGACCGGAGCTCCTCGTGCTCGCCCGCGAGGAGGGAGAGGGCATCGAGGGTGCGCGTGTCTCCGACGCCGCGCAGCACGATCTTCGCGCCGAACAGCGTGAGGAAGCCCTCCGCAGCAGCGCCCCACCTTGCCCGTGCTTGAGAGAGGTCCTGCAGCGACGCGAGTGTGAGCACACCTTGGCTCGCGCCCTCCGCGACGAGCGTCGGGAGATCGTGTAGCGGCGCGATGCCCGCCAGCTCGTCGAGGACGAGCACGAGTGGCGGATCGGCGGCGCTCCCGTCGGCCGCAGAGCGCGGCGTGCCCGACTGTCCCGTGGCGGGCGGATGGGCCGCAGCCTTCGTATACGCCGCCGAACGTACGTCGCGGAGCGCTCCGGCGATGACTGGTGCCGCGTGGCGCTGGTGCTCCGACGTCGCGACGATATAGAGCGTGGAACCGGGTTCGAGCAGTTGCGCGGGGTCGAGTGGCTCGGCGCGAGCGCACGCGAGAGCCGCCTCCGTGCGGTACGCGGCGAGCACGCCGGAGAGCGTCGACCAGATGCCGCTCTGCTCGCGTCCGTCCGTCGCGCGGATCCCGGTGAGCAGATCGAGCGCGAGGTCGGCGCCGTTGCGCGTAAGCACTGTCGTCGACCGGTCCGCGTCGTGGCGGTTGACTGCCGAGACGACGTCCTCGACGCGAGCATCGTCGAGCGCAGCCGCGTGCAGAACGCACGCGAGCAGTGCCGCGGCGCGCTCCGTCCAATGGGACGCGTCGCCGCGTTCGGTCCCGGGGCGCGCCGCTCCCACCATGGACTCCGCAGTGAGCACCGCAGCGTCCCAGTTGTGGGCGCTCGTGAGCGGTGACCACCCGACGACGTCCACTCCGAACGGCGAGCGCGTCGCCCCGCTCGGGTCGAGGAGCGTGCAGCGTCCAGTCGATCGGCGGATCGCAGCGGTCGACGACATCACGTCGGGCTTGGTCGACGCAGCGACGACGCTCCCCGAGGCCGCAAGGACGTTCGGGATCATGATCCCTGTCGTCTTGCCCGACCGCGGAGGCCCGAGGACGAGCGCTCCGTGCTCCGGGGGCGCGAAGACCGGGCCGCGAGCTCCGGAACCGAGGTAGAGCCCATAGCCCGCGGCGCGCGACGCGGCCGCGACGAGCGCCCACCGCTCGTGCTCTCCACCTCGCTGAGACAGGTCCTCTGGCGTGCAGTCCGAGATAACGCCCGAGTGTCCCGATGTCCATACCGTGGGCACACGCTCGAGTGCCGCTGCCTGAGATAGTGCAGTACATACAAGGAACATCGACCCCGCGGGAGCCGTCGGGCACGCGAGCTCACGACATCGGAACGGACCCGTTCGCTGCCCCGCGTGGCGCCCGTGAGGGGTGATGCTTGCATTTTGGCCGGAAATCCTCTTGTATTGCGTGGACTTCGACACGATCACGAGGAGGTGGCCGTGAACAGAACCGAACTTGTCGACGCGGTCAGTACAGACACAGGATTGACACGGCAGCAGGCGGAGGCTGCGCTCGAGGCAATCGTCTACGAGGTCACCGCCGGAGTGCGGGCCGGCAACCCCGTGCGCATCACCGGCTTCGGGACGTTCAAGCTGCGTGAGCGCAAGGCGCGCCGGGGTCGCAATCCCCAGACGGGTGCAGCCGTGCGTGTCAAAGCCTCCAAGGGGATCGGCTTCACGCCCGGAGTGAAGCTCAAGGCCGACCTGAACTCTCGGGGCGCGATCGCCAAGCCGAAGGCGGCACCGGTGCCACGCGCTGCGGCTCCTGCTGCCGTCTCGGCGACGAAGGTCGTGGCGAAGAAGGCAGCACCAGCGGCAAAGGCGACGGCGAAGAAGGCCCCGGCCAAGGCAGTGGCCCCCGCCGCGAAGAAGGCCGCCGCGAAGACGACCGTCGCGGCGAAGGCGCCGGTGAAGCGCGCCGCGGTGAAGGCGGCGCCTGCGCGGGCCGTCGTCGCGAAGAAGACCGCCGCGAAGAAGGCACCCGCGAAGCGAGGCTGATCGCCTCGAGCATCCTTCGGGCTCTCGAGCTCCCGCACAGCCCCGGCGGTCGACGCCGGGGCTGTGCGCTGTCCGGACCCGGGAGCCGTCGCGGGCGGCTGACGAGTGGCGCAGTCGTCGCTCCGGCCCCTTCTCTCTGAGGTGCTGCGTGCGCGACGCCCCGGGGAGTCGCCGCGCTCTCAGAGCCGATCGATCCGCTTGAACGCCTCTGCGGCGGGGATGCCATCGGCAGCGCCTGCCTCGGCGAGGCGGGCGCGAATACGGGCCTCGAAGGCCGCGATCTGCGCATCGCGTGATGATGCGTCCGACGTGACACTCATCGTCGTGTGCAGCTGGCTCGCATGCTCGAGAAGTGCCGCGAGCTTAGTGTCGACCGTTGCGGCGACGTCCTCGACGTGATCCGGCTCATCGGCTTCGAAGAGCAGGAGAGTGGACGGACGATGCGGTGCCGCGCCCTGCTCGGGGAAGAAGAGCGGATCCCGCGCCGCGACGATGCCGTCCGTCACGAGGAAGCCGGCATTGCGATGGTCCGGGTGCAGGCGGTAGCGCTTCCACGGGTCGTGGCCGAGCACGACGTCGGGCCGGACCCGGCGTATCGCGTCGCACACCTGCCAGCGCTGGCGAAGTCCGGCCTCGAGCTCCCCATCCGGCCAACGCAGGAATGTAACCTCGGCCCGCCCGCCGAGTGCGCGCGCCGCGGCTCGCTGCTCGCGCTCGCGCGTAACGACGAGCTCGGCGGGGTCCTCGTCGGGGTCCCACGTGCCGCGGGATCCGTCGGTGCACACGACATGATGGATCTCGCATCCGGCGGCGGCCCACTTCGCGAGAGTGGCTCCGCAGCCGAACTCGATATCGTCCGGGTGCGCGCCGATGGCGAGCACCGTGCGCGGGGTCTCCAGGTCTTTCGTGGGCACCGGCTGTCCCTCCTTCTTCCTCACCTTGCTTCCTCACCTTGCGTCGTCGGTCGACGTGTTCACGCGTCGGGGCCCTGCGGGTGCGGCCGGTGCTCGGCACACGGCCTCGTGCGACGCGGGCAGTCCCGCGCAGGGCGTAGTCAGCGCACGAGAACGAGGTCCTCGGGGACGTCGAGGTCGTTCGCGAGGGTCCAGTCGTAGACGATCCGCGGTTCCAAGCCGATGCGCCGCGACTCGGCGACGTGGCGGGGGAACGATCCGCGTCCGTACGAGAAATGGAAATCTGAGGCGGTCGGGAGACTCACCACATTTGTGCCGTCGAGGTGGCGGTCCGGGGCGAGCGTGACGTGGCCCTCCTCACCGACGTGCCCGAGTGTCGTGACGAGAGGGAGGTCCGCGTGGCTCACGGTCGCAAGGTCGTAGCCGTCGGCCGCGAGGCTCGCGACCCCCGACGCGACGGCGCCCGAGAGCCCGAGCCCAGGGGTCCACAGCACGCGGGCTCCGCGGCGTTCTGCCCACGCTGCGACGTCCCGGTCGTCGCACGCGACATATGTGGGGAGACCGGATGCCGCGGACAGCACGCGTGCCGCGAGGTCCTGCGCGAGGGCCCTGCGCTGCGGCGGGTCGAGCGCGCCCGCGAGTCGCAGCTTGGCCTTCGCGAAGGACTTCACGGGCACGAGCACGGCACGCACCTCGACGAGTGTACGCACGCGGTTGCGGACCGCAGGTCGGGATCGGGCGGTCGCATTCGGTAGTGTCGGCCGGGTGCCGGACAGCGCGCTCGAGTCGAGCCTGCTCGCCCGGGGATGTCGCACGGTCGCCGGCGTCGACGAGGTTGGTCGGGGTGCCTGGGCCGGTCCGGTGAGCGTGGGGGTCGCGCTCGTCGACCTCGCTGGCGTCGAGATCCTGCCTGCGGGGCTGGACGACTCGAAGGCCCTCTCGCCGAGGGCGCGCGAAGCGCTGTACCCGCTGCTCGCGCGAGCGTGCCGCGCCTTCGCAGTCGGACATGCCAGCCCGAACGAGTGCGACGCACTCGGCATGACGGCTGCGCAGGAGCTGGCCGCGCGCCGGGCGCTCGCGGAGCTCGGGGAGGTCCCCGATGCGGTCATCGTCGACGGCAGGGTCGACTTCACGGGACATCCGCGCGCCGTCCTCGCGGTCGGCGCCGACCGGACGTCGCTCTCGGTAGCCGCGGCGTCGGTGTTGGCGAAGGTGACACGCGACCGGCTTCTCGTCGCTCAGGCGGAGCGGTACCCCGGGTACGGGTTGGAGCGCCACAAGGGATATCCGACCCTGGAGCACCGCCGAGCGGTCGCTCGCCTTGGTCTCACTGCGATCCATCGCAGGAGCTGGGCGTTCGCTCGGCCTATAGATCCGGGCGGCGCGTGACGTCGGTGCGCTGGCGCGCGCGCTCGGCTATAACGGATGCAATGGCCATCGTGCTCGCCCTGCTCGCCGCAGGCGCGAATGCTCTTGCCACGATCCTTCAGCGTGTCGGTATCGAGGAGGCGGGCTCGGATCGCAGGCGCAGTCTCATCGCGGGCGTGCTCCGGCGGCCCGTCTGGGTAGCGGGGCTCGGGCTCGCGACCGTGAGCTTCCTCCTGCAGGCCGTCGCGCTCTCCCTCGGCGATCTGTCGACCGTCCAGCCCGTCATGGTCACCGAGCTCGTGTTCCTCCTCATGATCCTCGGCATCTGGTTCCACCACTCGCTCGGCTGGCGCGAGTGGACGGGTGTCGTCGGGACCTCGACCGGTCTCGGAGTGTTCCTCGGCGTGAGCTCCGCGGTCGGGGGCCACCAGCGACCGCAGCAGGAAGACTGGATCCTGCTCCTCATCGCCTCCATCGGCGGGATGGCCGTCGCGATGCTTCTCACGCGGCGGGGCCCTCGATCGTGGAAGGCTGCGTGCTTCGGTGTCGCTGGTGGGATCGCGTTCGCGCTGACCGCGGCGTTCGTGAAGACGGCGGCGGATCAGTGGGGTCGAGGTCCCTGGTATGTGCTCAGCCACTGGCAGGCGTACGCGGTTGCCGTCGCGGGGCTTTCTGGGCTCCTGATCAGTCAGCACGCGCTCGAGGCCGGACCTGTCGCGGCGTCGCAGTCGGCGCTGCTCATCGTGAACCCACTCGCGAGCATCGTCACGGGGATCTGGCTGTTTGGCGACCGGCTGCGGCTGTCCGGGGGCAGGGAGGTGGTCGAAGGGGTGTTCCTCGGCGTCATGTTCTTCTCGCTCTTCGTGCTCAGCCACTCGCCCCTCATCGTCTCGAATGCCCGGGACGAACGGCTGACACCCGCGGCACGGCCGGCCGGCGCGCACGGGGGGCAGGTCCCGAGCCCGTGACGGCGAAGGAGCTGCGTGTCGGGGCGCCTGCGCACGTGGACGACAGCGCCTTCGACCCGCTCAGCGCGGTGCTCGGCTTGATCGAGGACGCATCGGAGCTGCTCGGGCTCGACGCGGGCTTACGCCGGATGATCGCGATGCCCGAGCGCGTGCTCGAGGTCGCGGTGCCGGTGAGGATGGACGACGGGCACGTCGAGGTCCTTCGCGGATGGCGGGTCCACCATGACACGTCCCGCGGCCCGGGCAAGGGAGGCATACGCTTCCGCGGGGGCATGGACGTGCGTGAAGTTACGGCGCTCGCCGCGGAGATGACCGTGAAGTGCGCCGTTGTCGACATCCCGTTCGGCGGAGCGAAAGGCGGGGTCGCAGTCGACCCGGCCCCGCTGTCGGTCGGCGAGCTCGAACGCGTCACGCGCCGGTACGCGTTCGACGTCGCGACCTTGCTCGGTCCCGACCGGGACGTCCCGGCGCCCGACGTCAACACGGACGGGCGCGTCATGGCCTGGATCATGGACACGATCTCGATGATCCGGGGGCAGTCGACGCCAGGGGTCGTGACGGGGAAGCCGCTCGCGATCGGCGGCAGCGCCGGGCATCTCGGCGCGACGTCGGCCGGCGTCCTCCAATGTGCCGAGGCGATCTTCGCGCGCTTGGGGATGCACCTTGCCGGCTCACGTGTCGTGATCCAGGGCTATGGCAAGGTCGGGGCTCCTCTCGTATACCTGTTCACCTCGCTCGGCATGCGGGTCGTCGCGGTCGAGGACGTCGCCGGCGCCGTGTACAACCCTGCAGGTATCGACCCGGCTGCCCTCGCGGAGCACGTCGCGCGCACGGGAACGGTACGAGCATTTCCGAGAGCGGACCCTATCGACCCCGGCGAGCTCTTCACGATCGAGAGCGAGCTCGCCGTCCCCGCGGCCCTCGCGGGCGTCGTGAGTGCCAGCGTCGCGCAGCGTCTCGGGGCAAAGGTCATCGTCGAAGCGGCAAATGGCCCGACGACACCTGATGCCGATCCCGTGCTCGAGCGACGCGGGGTCGTCGTCGTGCCGGACGTGCTCGCGAACGCCGGCGGGGTCACAGCGTCCTACTTCGAGTGGGCGCAGTCGCGCCAGGGCTACCCGTGGGAAGCCGAACTCGTCGCGCACCGGCTCCACGCGACCATGGGGCGGGCCTTCGATGCGACGTGGGATCGCGCGGAGCGCCTTGGTGTATCGCTTCGGCGCGGGGCGATCGCGCTCGGCGTGGAGCGCGTCGCCGAGGCGACCCGACTGCGCGGCCTTTTCCCGTAGCTGGTATGCATCGGACCATGATCGGACGCTCGCACACCCGGACCGGCCGGTCCCCGGTCGTCGCGGCAATCGCCGCCGCCGCCGGAGGTCTCCTGCTCGCCGCGTGCTCATCGTCGCCCTCCGCGGTGAAGCCGAGCACAACCACCTCGACGACGTCCACGTCACCGACGCCCGCGGGCTCCTCGACGACTCCGGCGAGCAGCACGACGACGTCTCCGCGTCCGTCTCCGACGCCGGTGTGCCCGTCGACCGGTCTCGCGCTCGCCGAGGACAACGCGAAGAGCGCCGGAGGCGCCGGCTCGGCGGACCTCGCGTTCACGCTCACGAACACGACCTCGTCGCCGTGCCTGATCGACGGCTTCGCGGCCGTGCAATTTCGCGGCACGACCACGGGCACGGGCCCTGGTCCCGTGCTCTCGCTCACGACGCGGGACACTGGTGCCAGCGCATCTCGCGTCGCGCTCGACGCCCACGGCGTGGCCGCGTTCTACCTCGTGGTCGGCAACGTCCCGGTCGACGGTGTCGGCTGCGCGACCGTCGGTTCGATCGACGTCACTCCACCCGGTGCCGGCTCGGCCCTGTCGGTCGCAGCGTCGTTCAGCGCGTGTGGGCCGTCGGTCGGGGTGACCGCGATCGAACTCCTCGCCTCACTCAGCACCTGAGCGGCGCGCGGCGTGCGCCGCCGGCGCGAAGATCGGGGCCGCACACCGCACACCGCACACCGGCTCGCGTCGCGCGCGAGACGGCCGGCCAGCAGGCGGGTCGAGGGCGCTTAGCTCAGGTGGTCAGAGCAGCTCGCTTACAACGAGCAGGTCGGGGGTTCGAGTCCCTCAGCGCCCACTCCGAAAATTCGACAAACCTATTTGCGATTTCTTGGTGGTAGTCCATCTCTCCAACCGATGACACCGCCGGGATGTTCGTCGTGCGGGTGGCTCGGGATCCGCGTTCAGCGGGCCTTCCTCGAATTAGTGGGACCGGCGTTCGCGCACGGCGGCCACGACCTTGGCGAGCTGGGCGTCGAAAGCGTCGAGCTGCTCGGCTTCGGCGGCGCTCGCGACGAAGGCATGCCGATCACAGGCTGTACCCGCGCGCCATATCCGCTCGATGGCGCGCGTTGCGGTGATGTCCGTCAACGGGTCACCGGACACGAGGACCAGGTCCGCGCGCTGCCCGGCGGCGATACGTCCCCGGTCGGCGAGACCGAACACTCGTGCCGGTTCAGCCGTGGCCGCGGCCAGGGCCTGCGCCGGGCTGATGCCGCACCGGACAAGGAGTTCGAGCTCACGGTGCAGGCTTGCTCCGAACACGGTCCCCGGGTTCGGAGCGTCCGTGCCCGCCAGCAGGGTGACCCCCGCCTCGGACAGTCGTCGCACGTTGTCCTCGGCCCGAGAGTACGGCGGCATTTGCCGGCCATGCCCCCCCGGGACGTTCGAGGTCAATCGGCGTGCCCAAGCATCCCCGAGCACCTCGGCAAGCCGCGGGTCGCCTGCCACCGCCGCGCCACCCGGTTCACCAAGGGTGTTCTCGACGGTCGCCAGCGTCGGACCGACCACGATTCCGGCCTCGGCCATGCGTCCGACCAAGGCCCTGTCCAGCTTGGCGTTCGCGGGGACGTGGGCCACCACGTCGACACCGGCGGACACGACCTCCTCGACGCCGGCCGTCGAGCTCACGTGAGCGACGACGAGCAACCCGCGGGCATGGCCGGCGATGACCAGTGCTCGGATGGTTCCGGCGTCCAGCGAGGGCCAGAGACCCCTGATGCCGGAGAAGATCTTCAGATAGTCCGAGCCCTCCGCAATGCGTTCCCCGACGAACTGCTCGGCCTGGTCGGCAGCGGTCAACGTCGGGAACGGGGCGTACATCATGGACGGGTGCCCGCCGGGCGCGGTGGCCCCGACACCCGAGGAACGCACGTCGGCCACGTCCGGACGGGAGCGGGCCTCCTCCTTGGCGCTGGCGACCAGGTCGGGGGTGCTGAACATGTCGAGGACGGTGGTAACGCCGAAGGTCAACGATTGTGCGAGAGCACCGGGTACGAGGTGCACGTGGGCGTCGATCAGACCGGGAAACACCGTCCCGCCGCCCGCGTCGATCACTTCGTCGCCTGCTTGGGCGGCCGAGGCGGCCGAGCACTCGGTGATCAGGCCGTCTGCGAACCGGACCGAAGTCCAGTCCCGCGCCTTTGTCCCGTCGAACACCTTCGCGTTCACGATCGTCGTTGCTGCGCCCAAGGCGTCCTCTCCTTGAGGTCAGAAAAGGCGGTACGCGCCGAGCAGCCGTACCGGGGTCGTAGTCGGCGGCTCGACGCAGCGCTCAGCGAGGTCGCCCCGGTGGCGCTGAAACGGCTCGAGATCTCGTAGTGCGCTGGGGTCGCGCTCGAGCTGGACCAGGGTGAGGACGCCACCGTTGTCGTCCACTTCGAAGCTCGCCTGCCGCAGCCAGTCCGGGCCATCGGCGGCCAGATCGGAGTACAACCCGGCGCCTTCTAGCCGGCTGCGCTCGATGTACTCGGGCTTGAGACGGTACTGCACGATCGCGTAGAGCAGCTCGCTCCTCATTTCATCAGACACATGTCTTTTATACTACAGGCGTCTGGTGAAAGCTAGAGTGAGCGGCGTGACGACCCGCGAGTACAAGCAGCGCCGTCGCGCCGAGGCGGCCGAGGAGACGCGTCGGCGCATCCTCGATGCCGTATATGAGCAGTTACGGGCGGCTCCCGCCGAGCAGATCAGCATCGACCGGGTGGCGCAGGCAGCTGACGTCGCTCGGTCGACGGTCTATGTGGCGTTTGGCTCGCGCATGGGGCTGCTCGATGCGCTCGGCGAGGATCTGCTCCAGCGCGCCGGGTTCGAGCGGATGTTGCGCCAATCACGACAGCCCGACGCACGCGAGAGCCTGCGCGCCGGAATCCACGAGTTGGCAGCCATGTACGCGGCCGAGCGCGGCGTGATCCGCTCTCTGGTCTCGATAGTGCGACTCGACACAGGTGCGTTCTCCGGTGCGATCGCCCGATTGGAGGAGCGCCGAGCCCGGGCCATGACCGATCTAGCAAATCGGCTGGCCGGCCAAGACCAGTTGCGACCCGACCTCGATCCCGAGGATGCGGCCAACGCGCTCTGGCTGCTCACGAGCTTCGACGCCTTCGACCTGCTCTACGTAGGCCGCCGGCTGGCAACCCAGCGCGTCGCAGACACCCTCACCGCCATGGCCGAGCGCGCTATCTGCCGCGACGCGTGACCATGAGGAGAAAATCTCGGTCCGCGGAAAGCATCACGGTTTGGGTTGGCCAGCGACCATCAGAAGAAGGCCATCGATTTTGGGACTCCATCTGTGCGCCAGGACCAGGCAGGAGACTCGAACCACAGCCTGTGGCCCCTTCCTAGCGATCGCCGTCACCTGCTCGGAGTGGGACATTCGTCGCCGGCAGACCGATCGGTCCGCCATCAAGGGTGGCCGCTACCTGGTCTTTTGTAGATGTAGGGGTGTTCGTATAATGCCACCCCAAGACCACGAGATTCGACAAACGAATTTGAGATATTTTGTCACCCGGCCATCCCTTGAGTCGATGACCTCGGCCATCTCGGTCGATCGCACCTGAACCCGAGGGGGCATCTATCGGCGCCGTCGGACCATGCGGGGCCAACGGGATCTCGACCGGATAGAGGTCGTCGCCCTCGGTGCACATTGGCTCGGTCATGCTGAAGGCGGGTTGGGCCATGACCCGAGGACGGGCGCCGCGGTTCGGGTTGGCGGAGTGGAACACCAGCGGATGCGCAAGCACCACGTCACCCTCCTCGGCGACCACCTCGACCACCCCCGGCCAACCCTCTTGGTCCACGAGTACAGTCAGCGGCTTGTCCAAGACGTCGGCCTCCAACCCGTCGGGTTCGGATT
>DATLRJ010000077.1:0-2938 GCA_035534715.1 Acidimicrobiales bacterium
TCGCGGGTGAGCTGTGAGGCGTGCTGCGGATCGACAGTGCATCGGACCTCGACCGGCGCGGCGCGATCGCCGACGCGCACGACGACCGAGCGTTCGATTCCGACGAGCTTCGGGAGCCACTCGCGCAGCTCGGACTCGGAGGTCAACTCGACGAACAGGGTCATCGACAGCTCCCCCGGCCCGGGAAGCAGCGGGTTGTAGACCGCGAGCTCCTCCTCGATCTGCTCGTCGGCGAGCATCCGCTCCGCGCGCGCCATCTCCTGGATCTGGAACCGGAGCGTCGTTCGGTTCTCGAGCACGACGCTCACGATCGGACCGATCTCGAGGCGGCGGAAGCGCTTCAACGCGATGACCTCGTGGCGGAAGGAGTCGCGCTCGCGCTCGTACGCACGACCGTCGCTGATGTCGGCGAGCGTGAGAGGCCTCATCGGCCGTCCTCCGCGGCGATCCCGTACGCGCGGGCGAGGATCTGCACGGGGTGCACGGGACGGAGCCCGGTCTCCTGGAGGATCGCAGTGTTCGCGAGATGGCAGTCGCCGCACACCGCGTCGGCGGCCGCCGCGGAGATCTCGCGTGCGAGGGGCTTAGCGACCTTGCGTGCGAGCTCGTAGTTCTCGGCGCGGTACCCCCAGGTGCCGTCGATCCCCGAACAGCGCTCGACGAGAGCCACCTTGGCGCCCGTTAGCTGGACGAGGTCACGACCCTTGAACCCGACGTTCTGGGCGCGCAGGTGGCACGCAAGGTGGTAAGCGACGCTCTCGACGACCTCGCCGGGGAACTCGGTGACAAGGCCTCCACCCTCACGCCGATGCTCGTTCATCAGGTACTCGCTCGCGTCGAAGGTGTGGGCCGCGACGAGGTCGGCATCGACACCGGGCGCGTAGAGCGGGTAGTCCCTGCGGATCACGTACGCGCACGTCGGCTGGGCGACGACGACGTCACGGCCGGCGCGCACCTCGGCCGCGAGGGCCGCGACGTTGCGCCGGGCGACGCGCTCGAACCGTCCGACGTCGCCCCCGTGGAGCCACGGCGCGCCGCAGCAGCGCGTGCCGGCGGGCAGCGAGCACGCGATCGCGTTGCGCTCGTAGACGGCGACGAGGTCCTTCGCGATCGCGGGCGCCATGTACTCGACGAAGCACGTCGGGAACACTGCGACCTCGGCGCGTGGCGATTCGACCCCAGTCGACCCGCGACGAGCGAACCACGTCGTGAACCGCTCGCGCGCGTAGGGCGGGAGCACGCGCTCGGAGTGGATGCCGACCGTCCTCTCCATGAGCCGGCGCGGCAGCGAGCCGACCTTCGACGTGATCGCGTTCACGATCGGTGCGGCGGCCGAGGACACCGTGCCGAGCAGGTCGGTCCGCCCGAGGAACTGGTCCGCGAGCTTCTCCGCGATCGGGCGACCGGAGCCCGCGTGCTTCACGGCGTTCGCTCGCATCATGAGGCGTGGGAAGTCGAGGTCCCACTCGTGCGGCGGCACGTACGGGCACTTCAGGTAGCAAAGCTTGCACTGGTAGCACTCGTCGACGACCTTGTCCTGCTCCGCCACGGTCATCGAGGCGACGTCGCCGTCGTGGGCGTCGATCGCGCCGAACAGCGTCGGGAACGAGGGGCAGAGGTTGAAGCAGAGCCGGCAGCCGTGGCAGAGGTCGTAGACCCGCTCGAGCTCCTGGCGCATGTCCGCCTCGTCGAGATAGCGCGGGTCGTACGGGTCGTAGGTGGTCGTCATGTCGATCGTCTCCGTCCATCCTCGGACGCTTCTCGCCGGCGGGCCGGCTCGGGTGAGGGCTCACGCATCGCCTGCCGGTGCGCCGCGCCGCGCGCACGAGCACGTGTGCTCGCGGTCGGCGCGGCGGCGCGCGCAGTGGCCCGTGCCGGTCCGGCCGGTTTCAGCCTCCGACGGACGCGAGGCCCTGCTGGAAGCGGCCCGCGTGGCTCTTCTCCGCCCGCGCGAGCGTCTCCATCCACTCGGCAATCTCCGCGAAGCCCTCGTCGCGAGCCGTCTTCGCGAACCCCGGGTACATCTCGGTGTACTCGTAGGTCTCGCCCGCGACCGCGGAGCGGAGGTTGTCCGACGTCGGGCCGACGGGCTCGCCCGTCACCGGGTCGCCCACCTCGCGGAGGAAGTCGAAGTGGCCGAACGCGTGGCCCGTCTCGCCCTCGGCGACCGAGCGGAAGAGCGCGGCAACGTCCGGGTAGCCCTCGATGTCGGCCTTCTGGGCGAAGTACAGGTAGCGGCGGTTCGCCTGGCTCTCGCCGGCGAACGCCTCCTTCAGGTTCGCCTCGGTCTTCGAGTCCTTCAGCGGTGGCACGGTGCTCCTCTCGTCGGCGGTCGACCCGCGTGCGCGAGCCGACCGCTACCTTCGTGAACCGACTCCAACATTAGTACTGTTCTAATCGCGACTCCAGGTCGCGCGACGCCACTGTGGCACGCTGTCTCGCCGTGAGCATCCTCGTCGTCGACGTCGGCACGAGCAGTGTCCGGGCGTCGGTCATCCGCCCCGACGGGACCGTCGCCGGCGTGCGGCGCGCGAGCGTCGGGGCCCGCTCGCCGGCGCCCGGCATCGTCGAGCTCGACGCGGTCGCGCTCGCCGCCGGCACGCTCGACGTCGCGCGCGCCGCGATCGCGGAGGTCGGCGCCGTCGACGCGGTCGCGATCGCCTCGCAGCGCGCGACGACGATCGTGTGGGACCGCACGACGGGCGAGCCCGTCGGACCGGGGATCGGCTGGCAAGACCTCCGGACCGCGGGCCGTTGCCTCGCGCTCGCGGCCGAGGGCCTTCGCCTCGCGCCGAACCAGTCGGCGACGAAGCTCGCGCTCCTGCTCGACACCCACGATCCCTCGCGCAGCCGCGACCTGTGCTTTGGAACCGTCGACAGCTGGCTCGCCTGGACACTGTCGGGATCGGCTCTTCACGTGACCGACGCGACGAACGCC
>DATLRJ010000078.1:0-10086 GCA_035534715.1 Acidimicrobiales bacterium
CGAGGAGGCGTGGCGCGGCTACACGACCGCTCTCGAGGAGCTCGCCGCGACGCGCGCGTGCGACGTGCTCGCTCATCCCGACCTCGTGAAGCTCACCGGCCGCCGCCCGCCCGCGTCGCTGCTAGAGGAGTGCCACGACCGGATGGCCGCCGCCGCCGCATCCTCGGGGATGGCCGCCGAGATATCCTCGGCCGGCTGGCGCACGCCCGTCGGCGAGCCATATCCCGCGCCCGGCCTCCTCGAGCGCTTTCGCGAGAGCGGGGTGGCGGTGACGACGGCATCCGACGCCCACGGCTCGCCCGGCGTCGGGTTCAGGTCGGGCGAGCTCGCCGTGATCGCCTCGTCCGCCGGGTACTCGACCCTCCGGGCCTTCCGCTCCCGGAGCCCACACGACGTCCCGATCGTCGCGGACGACGTGCGATGACCTCGCCGGCCGACCTCGCCCGCGAGTACACCGGCCTCGACATCGGGGCGCGCAACCACCTCGAGCGGTTCATGGCGGTCTGGGGGATGCTTGCGGACCTCTCCTTCTCGGACCTGTTGCTCTACGTGCCGATCGACCAGTTCTCGCTCGCGGTCGCCGAGCCGGGAGCGGACTCCTGGGACGGTGGCGCACCCGAGGCGGGCGGGTCGTTCGGCGGGCTCCACTTCGTCGTGCTCGGGCAGATGCGCCCGACGACGAGCCAGACGCTGTTCGAGCTGGACCTGCTCGGTCAGGTCGTCGCCGCCGGCGAGCTTCCGCTCGTACTCGAGTCGTGGCGGCGCGGGACGATCATGACGGGCGAGCGCCCCGCGGGAGCCGAGGAGGGCCCCGTGCTCTACCAGTGCATACCGGTGCGCTGGCGGGGGGACGTCGTCGCAGTGCTCAGCCGGGTGTGGTCGCCGTCGGTCGGACGTCGCACGGGCGGCCTCGAGCGCGTCTACCTCCGGCTGTTCGACCGCCTCGCGGCGATGGTCGCGGCCGGGCTCTACCCGTTCGTGACCGACGAGGACGCCGCCGAGGAGGCGCCGCGCGTCGGCGACGGCGTCGTCGTGCTCGACGCGGAGCAGAGGGTGACCTTCGCCTCGCCGAACGCCGTGAACGCGCTCCACCGGATGGGGCTCGTCTCCGCGATAGTCGGCTCGACGCTCGCCTCGCTAGGCATCGACTCCGACGCGGTCGAGCAGGCCTTCGCGCAGCGGGTTCCGGTTATCGAGGAGATCGAGCGACGACCCGACGTCATGGTCCTCGTCCGGTGTATTCCGCTCATCCAGGACTCGGAGGTCACAGGGGCGGCCGTGCTCGTGCGCGACGTGACTGACCTGAGACGCCGCGACAGGCTGCTGCTCTCGAAGGACGCGACCATCCGCGAGGTCCACCATCGGGTGAAGAACAATCTCCAGACGATCTCGTCGCTGCTAAGGCTGCAGTCCAGGCGGCTCGAGGACCGAACCGCTCGCGTCGCGCTGCTCGAGGCCGAGAGGCGCATCCGGGCGATCGCGCTCGTGCACGAGATCCTCGCCCGTGAACCTGGGGAGCAGGTGCCGTTCAACGAGATCGTGCCAGCGCTCGTCCAGCTCGCGAAGGACGCGAACATGGCCGCGGTCCATGTCGAGGTCGATGTCGCCGGCGATGCGGGCGATCTCGTCGCTGACGTCGCGACGCCGCTCGCGGTCGTGATCGCCGAGCTGCTCCAGAACGCGGTCGAGCACGCGTTCGTCGACGCGATACTCGAGCCGCGGGTCGAGCTGCTGCTGGCGAACGACGCCAAGATCCTCTCCGTCGAGATCCGCGACAACGGCTGCGGATTCCCCGAGGGATTCGACATCGACAGCACGCGCAGCCTCGGCCTTGCGATCGTGCGCGACCTCGTGCGCAGCCAGCTCGGCGGGTCGATCGCGATCGGCTCGGACGGCGGGGCCGTCGTCCGGCTCACCGTGCCGCTCGACAACCCCGGAGCCATCGTCGAGGTGGACCCGGCCCCGCCGGGCTAGAGCCCCGCCGGGCTAGGGCGCCGGGCGCTCAAGACGCCCGGCGCTGGCGAGCGAGCCACGCCTTGCGGAGCTTTCGCCGCTCCTCCTCCGAGGTGCAGCCCCACACTCCGGACTCTTGATTGGTCGCGAGCGCGAACTCGAGGCAGCCTGCCTGGACCTCGCAGCTTCGGCAGACGGACTTCGCCGCCTCGATCTGGTCGATCGCCTGACCTGTCGTGCCGATCGGGAAGAAGAGATCAGGGTCGGTGTCGCAGCAGGCGGCTCGTTCGCGCCAGGCATCTCCGTCCCAGTCGATCGACCTATTCCAGCTGAGGGCCACTTCGCCTCCTCGGTGCGTCGGCGCCGCCATGGCGCACGTCGCCGCGCTTGTGCACGCGTTCACAAGGCTGGGCGGCCCCCCGCTCCCTTTGCCCTGCGCCACACCCCCCGACGTTCTCGAGAGGGCACTCACCGGCGGGCGACATGTTACGCCTGTGTTGCCGGGTGGGCAAGGATCTCTCGCGTCGCGCGAGCACGCTGGGCGACGCATCGTGAGCTGGTCATTCCCGCCCGGGGTGGCGCGTGGAGATGCTAGGACGCCGGTTCGCGACCCGGTAGTGTGCACCTCTCGAACGGCCAGGTAGGCCGGTGGGGGGCGTCCCGTGCTGTTCCCGACTATCGACTTCGCCATCTTCTTCGGCGTCGTGTTCGTCGGGAACTGGCTGGTCGTCCCGCACCCACGCATCTCGCGCGTGCTCGTGCTCGTCGCGAGCTACGTCTTCTACGCGTGGGCCGACTGGCGCTACGTCTTTCTCCTCGCGGCCTCCACCCTCTTCACCTACGTCGGCGGCCTCCTCGTCCAGCGAGCGCTCTCGGACCGGCGCCGGCGCGCGTGGCTCGGCGCGTCAGTGGCGGCGCAGCTCGGGCTGCTCGGCTGGTTCAAGTACTACGGATTCGTGTCGCTGTCGCTCGACAACGCCCTCCGCCACCTCGGGGTGCACGGGACTCCCGTCCCGCTCGTCGCGGCGGCGGCGCTCCCTATCGGGGTCTCGTTCTACACCTTCATGGGCCTCTCCTACGTCGTCGACGTCTACCGCGGGACACTTCGTACGGCGCCATTCCTCGACGTCGCCGTCTACCAGTCGTTCTTCCCGCACCTGCTCGCCGGCCCGATCGTCCGCGGCTCCGAGCTCCTCCCGCAGATCGCGCGCTCGACGCAACGCGACCCGCGACGCATCGACCTCACCGAGGCCGCGTTCCTCGTGCTCGGCGGGCTGTTCAAGAAGGTCGTGATCTCGAGCTACGTCTCCTCCGCGATCGTGGCCCCCGTGTTCAGCGACCCCTCGCTCCACAGCGCGCCGGAGATCCTCCTCGCCGCGTACGGCTACGGGGTGCAGATCTACTGCGATTTCAGCGGGTACAGCGACATCGCCATCGGCTGCGCGAAGCTCCTCGGCTTCGAGTTCCCGCGCAACTTCGACAGGCCCTACACGGCGCGCTCGTTGCAGGAGTTCTGGCGCCGCTGGCACATGACCCTCTCGTCGTGGCTTCGCGACTACCTCTACGTGCCGCTCGGCGGGAGCAGGGGCTCTCGATCCCGCCTCTACCGCAACATCATGATCACAATGGTCCTCGGTGGCCTCTGGCACGGGCCAGCATGGACCTTCGTCATATGGGGAGCGATCCACGGCGTCGTCCAGTGCGCGGGCCATCTCCGACGCGACTGGAGACGGCGCCACGGCCGGCCCGAGCTCACGGACACGCCCCTGGCGCGCTGGCGCCAGCGCCTCGTCACGCTGTCGATCGTGAGCTTCGCCTGGCTCTTCTTCGATGCGAACTCGGTCAACGGAGCGTTCAGCCTCGTCGACCGCTTGGTCACGACGTGGGGAGAGCCCGCGCCGCTCGTGCGGCTCCCCGTCGTCGCGGCCGTCGCCGGCTCGCTCGCATTGCAGTACCTCCCACATGGATGGCGAGCGGCCGTGGAGGCCCGCTTCGTCGCCCTCGGGTCGCTCGCGAAGGGCGTCGCGCTCGGGGTCGCGCTCATGACGATCACGACGCTCGGTCCTTCTGGCGTCGCACCGTTCATCTACTTCCGATTCTGATGGGGGCGGAATGAGCTGGTCACGACGAGCGCCGCGGCGCACGACGCGCGGCCGTCGGCACGTGGCGGCCGGCCAGGTGCTCTTCGTCGGTCTCGTCTGCTTCGTTACGTGGCTGCTGCTCGACGCTCGTGACCTCTACGACTCGGCGCTCTCGTCGCCGCTTGGCGCGCGCCGCACGGTCGCGGTCGCGGTGCTCCGCCCTATCGCGCGCGCGAGCGCCGCGGTCGGCCTCGACCGGATCGGGCGCGGAGCGGACCGTGCGCTCGGGAGGGACGGGACGCCCGGTGGCTCGGTCGTCGCGGTCGGGCAGGTCCGGGTCGCGGGGCCGACGCCGTCTCCCGAGCGGCTGCCGCGCGTCACGCCGCCCTCGACGACGAGCACCGCAGCGCCTGCGCCACCGCCGCGGCCGACGCGCGCCGCAGGTCCGCCGCCGCTCGCGCAACCCGGCCCCGGCCGGCCGATCACGCTGCTCGAGGTCGGTGACTCGATCGGCGAGGATCTCGGTTACGGCCTGGGCGACGTCCTCGCGTCCGACGCATACGTGCGTGTCGTCCAGGACGCGGTCGGATCGACCGGGCTCGCCGCGATCGGCTACTACGACTGGCCGGCGCAGCTCGAGGTCGAGCTCGCCCGCTACCACCCGGCGATCGTCGTCGTCATGCTCGGTGGCAACGACGCGCAGAGCTTCGACGTCGGCACGCGCTACATCGGGTTCGGGACCGCGGCGTGGCAGCGCGTCTACGGCGCGCGCGTCGCCCGGATGATGAGTGAGGCGACCGCGTCGGGCGCGCACGTGCTATGGGTCGGCATGCCGGTGATGTCACCGGCCGCGACGTTGTCGAATGCGGCGATGGTCACGGAGAACGCGCTCTTCGCCGCGGAGGCGCGCCGTCACGCCGGGGTCGCGTTCCTCTCGACGTGGCGCCTGCTCGCGACGCCGGCCGGCGCGTACAGCCAGTACCTGCCGAACGGCTCAGGCAGCCTCGTCCAGGTGCGCGACGACGACGGGATCCACATCGACGCGCCGGGCGGCACCGACTTGCTCGGCCGCGCCGCGGTCGCGGCGATGGAGCGGGCCTGGCGCGTCCGGCTGTGATCGCGACTGTGGCCCGGGAGCGCCGCCTCGGCGCGCTCCGCGCTCAGCTCGTGTGCTGGAGTCAGCTCGTGTGCTGGCGCCGCCGGGCTGCGACGATCTCGGTCTCCGCCGCGGTGCGATCCGCCCAGTCGGCGCTCTCGACCCGCTTGCCGGGTTCGAGCGCCTTGTAGACCTCGAAGAAGTGCTGGATCATCGCGCGCTCGAGAGCGGGGAGGTCGCCGAGGTCCTGGAGGGTGTCGTAGCGCGGATCGTCGGCCGGGACGCAGACGATCTTGTCGTCGGGACCCTTCTCGTCCGTCATCTTGAACATCGCAACCGGCCGCGACCGGATGAGGCAGCCGGGGAACGTCGGGACCTCGACGAGCACGAGCGCGTCGAGCGGATCGCCGTCCTGGCCGAGCGTGTCCTCGATGAAGCCGTAGTCAGCGGGGTAGTGGGTCGCGGTGAAAAGGGTCCGGTCGAGCCGGATCCTGCCGGACTCGTGGTCGACCTCGTACTTGTTGCGCTGCCCTTTCGGGATCTCGATGACGACGTCGAAGTCCACTTCGGCCCTCCTCGCACGCCCCGTCGGGGCGAGGCTCGCTTGGTCGACCGGAATGGTAGTCAGCGCGCCGGGGCGGCTCGCGCGAGCAGCGCCGCGAGCCCGGCGAGGAGGTCGGGCGCCGCGGCCACGAGCGTCGCCCCTGCGGGCACGACGCCGTCGAGCTCGAGAGACGCGATCCCCGCCTCGTGGGCGACGAGCAGGCCCGCCGCCCGGTCCCAGGGCTTCAGTCCGGCCTCGTAGAAGGCGTCGAGGCGGCCCGCGGCGAGCCAGCACAGGTCGATCGCCGCGGAGCCGCCGCGCCTGATATCGCGGACCGCGGGCAGCACGGTCGTGAGAAGGGCAGCCTGGGCGGCGCGGACGCCTGCGTCGTAGGAGAAGCCGGTGCCGACGAGCGCGTCGGCGAGCGGCGGCGCTCGCCGCGCGACGAGCTCGCGCCCGTCGAGCGACGCCCCGCGGCCGCGGGCGGCGGAGAACGTCTCCCCGGAGAGCGGTTGGTGGACCGCGCCGGCGAGCGGACCGGCTCGGTCGACGACCGCGACCGAAACAGACCAGAGCGGGAAGTCATAGACGTAGTTCGTCGTGCCGTCGAGGGGATCGACCACCCAGGTCAGGCCCGAGGTTCCCGGGCGCGACCCGCCCTCCTCGCCGAGCATCGCGTCGTGCGGACGGGCACGCCCGAGCATCGCCCGGACGAGCTCCTCGCTCGCCCGGTCGGCGTCGGTTGCGAGATCGGTCCGGGAGGACTTGCGCGTCGCGTCGGTCGCGAGGCGGCCGAGCCCGTCACCGCCGGCGCGGGCAGTGAGGAGCAGCTCACCAGCGGCGACCGCGACCTCGCGCGCGAGGTCGCGCAGAGCGTCGACCTCGTCCGGGGCCATGGCACCCGGGCTCATCTCGCGGTTCCGGCGGCCGTTCGCGCGCGCCGGGCGGGCCGCTCGCGCGCGAGGCGTGCGAGCCGGGCGACGAGCACCTCGAGCACGAGCTCGGCCGGCCACCCGGTGCCGCCGCGACAGTCGAGGTCCGCTCTCGCGAGGTGCGCGACGGCGCGGGCGATGCGTTCGTGACCGAGCCGGCGCGCCTGCGTCAGCGCCTTTCGAGCGGGGTAGGGCTTCATCCCCGTGATCGCTGCCGCGGTGGCCTCGTCGGCTGCGCCGCTCCCGTCGAGGCGCAGCATCGCGCCGAAGTGGCGGTGCAGCGTCGCGAGCACCTGGAGGGGGTGGCGCTCGCCACCGTCGACGAGGCGGTGCAGCGTCGTGATGGCCGCCGACGCATCGCCGGAGTCGATAGCGTCGGTCAGGTCCCACGGAGCCGCGCCGCCGGCCGCACCGAGAAGGGGCTCGAGGTCCTCCGCTGCGATGTTCGCCTTCGGCCCGAACGTCGCGTGGAGCGCACCGAGGATGCCGTCGAGGCGAGAGAGGTCCTCGCCTAGGTGCTCCTCGAGGAGCGCGACCGCCGCGGGCGCGAGGCGGACCGGTGCCGAGCGCAGCTGCTCCGCGAACCACTGAGAGCGGGCGCGGCCCGCCGCGGCGGGCACAGCGTCGATCACAGTGCCGGACGCGCGCACGGCTTTCACGATCGCGGCGGGAGCCGACCTCCCGCCGTGGACGAGGACGAGGACAGTCGAGTCGAGTGGCTCCGCGAGGTACGCGGTGACGAGCTTGACCTGCGACGCGTCGAGCGCCGCCGCGTCGCGGAGCACGACGACGCGCCGCGGGGCGAGGAACGGCGGGGTCCGGCACGCTGCGAGCGCGAGGGCGATCGCGGGGGTCTCGTCCTGGCGCGCCTCGCTGCGACCGGGCTCGCCGTACTCCTCGACCGTGGTCAGCCCGCCTCCGTCACCTGCGGTGAGCCGCGCGAGCAGCGCAGACAGCGCCTGGCTGAGCAGCGCCGGGTCGTCCCCCTGGAGCAGGACGGCGTGCCCGCAGGGCGCGCCGCGGTCAGCCACTGCGGACCCCGGGGGCGGGCCGTCCGAAGCGCTCACGCCGCGAGCACGTCCGCGAGGACGTCGACGACGCGCCTCGCGCCGGCGACGTCGTGGACGCGCACGACCCGACATCCCCGGGTGACGCCCAGCGCGACGGCCGCGAGGGACGCGTCGCGGCGCTCGTCGATTTCGAGACCGAGCAGCACGCCGAGGAACGTCTTGTTCGACGCCGAGAGCAGCAGCGGCGGTCCGATGGCCGAAAGCCGGTCCGACGCGCGGAGCAGCTCGAGCGAGTGAGCGGCGGTCTTGCCGAGATCGATCCCGGCGTCGAGCACGATGCGGTCGTCCGTGATGCCCGCCCGTCGTGCACGCTCGAGGCGGTCCACGAGCGTCGCCTCCACCGCGGCGACGACGTCACCGCCCGGGTAGACGGGATCGGGGTCCGGCACGCGAGGTGCGAGGCGGATGTGGGTCGCGACGACCGACGCCCCCGCTGCGGCGGCGACCTCGAGATAGCGGGGATCGGCGAAGCCGCTGATGTCGTTTCCTAGCACCGCCCCGCGCGCGTAGGCGGCTGAGGCGACGCTCGCCCGCCACGTGTCGACAGACACCGGGACGTCGAAGCGCTCCGTGAGCTCGGCGACGGTGGGAACCACCCGGTCGAGCTCCTCTTCGGGCGTGACCTCGGTGCCCGGGCCCGCCTTCACCCCGCCGACGTCGAGAATGTCCGCGCCGTCTGCGACCAGCTGCTCGGCACGACGGAGCAGGTCGTCGAGAGCGAATGTCGCACCCCGGTCGTAGAAGGAGTCGGGCGTGCGGTTCAGCACGCCCATCACGACCGTGCGGTAGGTGCAGTCGAGGACGCGCTCTCCGAGCCTGAGCGCACGCGGGCCCGGGGGACGAGCCGGCCGGGCGGGCGGGGCCACGGCGCCGGACCGCCCCGTCAGAACAGCCGGGACGCGAGCGCCCGGCGGTGCTGCTCGCGACGCGGGTCGTCGGGCGACATCGCCTCGAGGAGGTCGACGTACTCCTGACGCGCTGCGGGATCGGTCTTCACCGAACCGAGGAGCTCCCCGAGGCGCGACTCGACCCCACCCTCGCGCAGCGCCGCGGATCCGGCGTCGCTCCGGGAGAGGCGAGCGATCGCGGCGACGCGCCGGGTCTCCGCGGACTCGGGTACCCGGGCGAGGAGAGCGAGGGCGTCCTCGTGCTCGCCGGCCTCGACGAGCAACTGCGCAAGCGCGACGACCGCGCCCGCGTGGTCGGGCTCGAGCTCGAGCGCCCGACGCAGGGACGCCTCGTCGCCGGCCTCGACGAGCATGTCGGCCTCGCTCGGCGCGGCCGCGAGCCGGTCGACGAAGGCCCGCACCTCGGCCTCCGGCAGCGCCCCGATGAAGCTGTCGACCACCGCGCGACCCCTCACGGCGAAGACCGCGGGGATCGACTGGACCTGGAACGAGGCGGAGACCTTCGGGTTCTCGTCGACATTGACCTTCGCGAGCTCGACCGCGCCGGCCGTGTCCTCTACTGCCCGCTCGATGATCGGGCCGAGCGTACGGCAGGGACCGCACCAGGGTGCCCACAGGTCGATGACGACGGGCACCTGCTCGGAGCGCGCGAGCACGTCGGTCTCGAAGCTCGCGTCGGTAACGTCCATGGCCACGTACGCGAAGCTACCGGCTCGCCCCGCTCCTGCGCGCGCCCCGGCACGAATGGATCGCGACCTGCGACAATGAGAGCCGTGGGCGGACGCGCGCATGGAGCAGCTGTCGTGAGCGAGGTCCGCGTCCGCGCGACCGGCCACTGGCGCACGACATGACGCGGTCCGGCCGACCCGAGCTCGACGCCGAGAGCACAGGTCGCGATGCGATCCGGGACGCGGACGCGGACGCGGACGCGGGGGAGCGGGAAGCGATCGCGATCGCGGTCACGCGGCTCGAGATCGAGCTCTACGCGAATCTCGAGGGCCTCGACGCCCAGGCGCACGAGCTCGTGCGACGCGCTCGCGCCCTCGACATGCGCGAGGCCGAGCTGCGGTGCCGCCTTCTCCAGGCGGACGTGCTCGCGCGAACGCGCGACGTCCCCGGAGCCGTCGAGATGGTGCGGTCCGTGCAGGACGCGGCCGAGGCCGAGGGCCACCGGCTCGTCCTCGCGCGGTGCCACGCGATAATGGCGAGCGCGCTCGACCGGCTGGGAGCGCGGGCGAACTCGCTCGACGAGGCGGAGCGCGGCGTCCAGCTTCTCGACGACACGAGCCCGCTCCACATCCAGCTCGAGCACACGATGACGCTTGCCCTGCTCACGAGCTCGTTCCGCTCGGGAACCGTGTCCTTCGACCTCTTCGAGCGCGCGCTCGAGCTCGCGCACCGGCTCGCCGAGCCCGTGATGCACCTCGCCGTCCTGAACAACATCGCCTGGATCCAGTGCGAGTCTGGCGATCTCGCTGCCGCGCGCGCATCGGTCGACGAGC
>DATLRJ010000079.1:0-4373 GCA_035534715.1 Acidimicrobiales bacterium
TGCTCATGTTCTCGCAGGGCGCAGGGCGCAGGGCGCAGGGCGCAGGGCGCAGGGCGCAGGGCGCAGGGCGCAGGGCGCAGGGCGCAGGGCGCAGGGCGCAGGGCGCAGGGCGCAGGGCGCAGGGCGCAGGGCGCAGGGCGACGGTGGCGATATCGTCTGCCCGATGAGGATGTCCCGGCTGTTCGGAACCACCCTTCGCGAAGCGCCCGGCGGCGCGGACGCGGTGAGCCAGCAGCTGCTGCTGCGCGCGGGCTACCTCCGCCCGCTCGGCCAGGGGATCTTCTCCTACCTGCCGCTCGGCTGGCGGGTCATGAGGCGCATCGGCGACATCATGCGCGAGGAGATGGATGCGGCGGGCGGCGTGGAGGTCTCGTTGCCGGTCGTCCATCCCGCAGAGATCTGGCGGCAGAGCGGGAGATGGGACGCGGTCGGGCCGGAGCTCGCGCGGTTGGTCGACCGCCGCGACCGCGACCTCGCCCTCGCGATGACCCACGAGGAGGTCGTCGCGTCCCTCGCGGCGACCGAGATCCGCTCCTGGCGGGACCTGCCGCGTCTCGTCTACCAGATCCAGCTGAAGTTCCGCGACGACGCGCGGCCCCGAGCCGGCCTCATCCGGGCGCGGGAGTTCACGATGAAGGATGCGTACAGCCTCGACAAGGACAGCGAGGGCCTCGACGCACAGTACGCGCGTATGCACGCCGCGTACACGGCGATCTTCGAGCGCTGCGGTCTGCCGTCACTCGCGGTCGGTGCCGACGTCGGGATGATGGGCGGGTCGGGGGCGCACGAGTTCATGTACCTCACGCCGATCGGCGAGGACACGCTCGTGCTCTGTGACCACTGCGGCTACGCGCAGAACCGCCAGGTGGCCGTTGTCGGGGTGCGCGAACCGCTCGCGGAGGAGCAGCTCGCGGTCGAGGAGGTCGCAACGCCCGGCGCGTCGACGATCGAGGCGCTCGCGGCCGCGCTGGACGTGCCCGCGGAACGCACGGCGAAGGTCGTGTTCGTGGCCGCGAGCTACGCGAGCGGCAGCGGCGCGCCGTTCGTCGTCGCCGTCGTGCGCGGGGACACGACTCTGAACGAGACCAAGCTCGCGAACGTGCTCGGCGCGAGCGATTTGCGGCCGATGACGACCGAGGAGATCGAGGCGATTGGCTGCGTTCCCGGCTACGCGTCCCCCGTCGGGCTCGACGACGCGGCCCGAGTCGTCGTCGACCTCCTCGCCGCCGCGTCGCCAAACCTCGTGGCCGGAGCCAACAGGAACGGCTACCACCTACGCAACGTGAACCTCGGGCGGGACTACGTCGCGGACCTCGTCGCGGACCTCGTCGCCGCCGAGGACGGCGACCCCTGCTCGGTCTGTGGCTCGCCGCTGCGGACGACGCGCGGCGTGGAGATCGGGAACATCTTCAAGCTGGGCACGAAGTACGCGGAGGCGATGGGCGCGAGCTACCTCGGAGAGGACGGTCAGGAGCACCCGGTCGTCATGGGTTCGTACGGCATCGGCGTCGGGCGGCTCCTCGCCTGCGTCGCCGAGGAGCACCACGACGAGCGCGGCCTCGTCTGGCCGCGGAGCATCGCGCCCTTCGCGGTCCACGTCTGCGTCCTCGGCGAGGAGGTTCGTGACGCCGCCGAGGAGCTGTACACCGAGCTTGCGGCGGCCGGCGTCGACGTCCTCCTCGACGACCGGGGCGAGCGGCCCGGCGTGCAGTTCGCGGACGCCGACCTCATCGGCGTGCCGCTCCGTCTCGTCGTCTCGTCGCGGGCGCGCGACGCCGGCGGGGTCGAGGCGCGCCGGCGGTCCGGTGGCGATGCCGAGGTGATCGCCCGATCGTCCGTGCTCGAATGGGTGAGCAGCGAGCTCGCCGAGCGTCCGGACACGCGCTGACCGGCACGTGCCGGTCCGTGCCGGTCGCGCCGCCTCCGGTTATCGTTGCGCCATGGCGCACCTGGGGGGGACGACCGGCCGCGCGGACACGACGGTGCGGTCGGTCGAGCGGGCCGTGTCCGTACTCGAGATCCTCGCCCGGGAGCACGAGGCGGGACCGACGGAGATCGCGGTCGAGCTCGGGGTGCACAAGTCGACGGTCTCTCGGATGCTCGCAGTGCTCGAGCGTCGCGGTCTCGCGGTCCAGGTACGCGAACGTGGTCCCTACAGGCTCGGCTCGCGCCTCGCGTTGCTCGCCGGCGTATCGGCGTCCGGCGCGCCAGACCTCTCCCGCTCGAGCGGTCCCGTCTGCGACTGGCTCGCCGCGTCCGCGGGCGAGACCGCGGGCGTCGCGGTTCTCGACGGCGACGAGGCCGTGAGCGTCGCCGAGGCGCGCGGCGCGGCCGCGGTCACGAGCCAGCACCCTGTCGGCCGGCGGTCGCCGCTGCACGCGACCTCGACCGGCAAGGTGCTCCTCGCGCATCTTCCCCCGGCGCGCCGGCGCGAGGTACTCATGCGCCCGCTCGCCCGCTTCACCGCGTCGACGCTCACGCGTGCCGAGGAGCTCGCAGTGCAGCTCGACGTGATCGTCGATCGTGGCTGGGCGACCGCGGTCGAGGAGTGGGAGATCGGCCTCAATGCCGTCGCAGCGCCCGTGCGTGCACGCGACGGTGGAGTCGTCGCGGCTCTCAGCGTGTCTGGGCCCGCATACCGCCTCGGGCGGGACGAGCTCTCCGAGGCGTCCGCGCTCGTCTGCAAGGCAGCCCGCGAGGTGAGCAGCCTCCTCGGCTACGTTTCGACCACGTGAGCATCGCGGTCAGCGCACGCCTCCGAGGTGCGCGTCACCGTGCGAGGGCGCGCTCGTAGCACTCGACCGTGCGGGCCGCGATCGCGGGCCACGCGAACATCTCTTCGACCCTTTGCCGCCCGGCGGCTCCCATCGCGCGTGCCCGCCCGGGGTCGTCGACGAGGGCGTTGATCGCCACTGCGAGCCCCGCGGCGAACGTGGCCGGGTGGACGGGTCGCCTCTCGGCGCCGCCGTCGAGCTCCACGGGGACGAGAAGGCCCGTCTCGCCGTCGACCACGATCTCCGGGATGCCGCCGACCGCGCTCGCGACGACAGGCGCGCCGCACGCCATCGCCTCGACGTTCACGAGGCCGAACGGCTCGTAGATCGAGGGGCACACGAAGCACGTCGCGTGGCTGAGGAGCTGCGCGACCTCGGGGCGGGGGAGCATTGCATCGATCCACACGAGGCCGCCGGTTCTGCGGCGCGCCGTGCGGGCGAGCGCGTCCACTTCGGTGGCGATGGCGGCGGTGTCGGCGGCTCCCGCGCAGACGACGAGCTGCGAGCGACCGTCGAGGAGCGGTGCGGCCTCGAGGAGGTGGGCGATCCCCTTCTGGCGGGTGACGCGCCCGACGAACAGGACGTAGGGGCGGCCGGGGTCGACGCCGTAGCGTTCCAGGGCGTCGGTCGCGTCGTCGTGGCGCCACAGCTGCGCGTCGACGCCGTTGTGGATCACCTCGACGCGCGCTGGGTCGACCGCGGGGTAGCACGCGAGGACGTCACGAGCCATCGCGTGCGAGACCGCGATGACGCGGTCCGCTCCCTCGAGCGCGGTCCGCTCCGCGAAGCTCGAGATCGCGTAGCCGCCGCCGAGCTGCTCGATCTTCCAGGGGCGCAGGGGCTCGAGACTGTGGGTCGTCACGACGTGAGGTGTGCCTCTCCCGAGCTTCGCGAGGTGGCCGGCGAAGTTCGCGTACCAGGTGTGCGAGTGGCAGATCTGCGCGTCCCCGATGCCCGCGGCCATCGCGAGGTCGACCGAGAGCACGCCGAGGGTACGCGTGACCGGATCGGCGTCCGGTGCGTCGAGCACCGCCCACGGCCCGTAGGTCCGCTCGACGAGCGCGGAGGCGCGGGGCGCCCCGAAGCAGTGGACCGCGACGTCGACGAGCGGGGCGAGCGCGTCCGCGAGCTGCTCGACGTGGACGCCCGCGCCGCCGTAGACCTCGGGCGGGTACTCGCGGGTGAGGAGGGCGACCCTCATGCGGGGGGGACCTCCTGGCGCTTGCGGAGCACGACGACGCCTTTCGCCGACAAGGCGAAGCGCCGCGCGTCCGCCTCGGGGTCGAGGCCGATCCGCGCGCCGGCGGGGATGTGGACCTGCTTGTCCACGATCGCGTTCCGGACGACTGCGCCTGGGCCCACAGTGACGTCGTCGAGAAGCACGGAGCTCTCCACGAGCGCGCCCGCCTCGATACGCACTCCCGTGGAGATCACGGAGCGCCGGACCGTTCCGCCCGAGACGATGACGCCCGAGCTCACGAGCGAGTCGAGAGCGTGCCCGCGCCGGTCGTCGTCGTCGAACACGAACTTCGCCGGGGGCATGGGCGGTTGCCAGCTGAGGATCGGCCACTGCTGGTTGTAGAGGTTGAAGATCGGGTG
>DATLRJ010000080.1:0-13561 GCA_035534715.1 Acidimicrobiales bacterium
TCGAGCGCTCGCCGCGGCCTCGGTGGGGGTGGTGCCGCCTCGAGGCGGTAAGGCGACAGGGACGGAGCGTGGCACGACCCGCTCGCCCTCACCGCCGCTCGCCGGTCGCATCGCTCGAGGATCTCGCGCCGTTGTGACACCCGAGCACGGCGCTCCACGCGCCGCGACGGCGCCGCTCGCCTGCCTACTTCGGCAGACCCGCGAGCGTCACCGTTGCCGTGTGCGACGCGCCCGTCGTGTCGACATAGGTCACGGTCACCTGATCACCAGGCTTGTTGGACGAGATGGCGCGCTGCAGTGCCGCGATCGACGTCGTCGGTGTGGAGCCGACCGCGGTGATCGTGTCGCCAGCGGCGATTCCTGCGGCCTGCGCGGGCCCTCCGATCGCGACGTCGGACACCGCGACGCCGGCCACGCCGGTCGCACCGGTCGACGCGCCGAACCCGCCGAAGCCGAAGGAGGACGTGCCTTCGAAAATCCCGAGGAACGCGTTCTCGCCGAGGACGATCCCGCCCGTGGCGTGACCCTTCTCCATCTGCTGGACGATCGCACGCGCCTCGTTGATGGGGATCGCGAACCCGAGCGTGGAGCCGGCCTGCGACGCGGACGACGCGGCCGTGTCCATGCCGATGACCTGGCCGTGCGAGTTGACGAGCGGGCCTCCGGAGTCGCCCGGCTGGATCGGAGCGTCGGTCTCGATGAGGTTGTGGAGGGTCTCGCTCGAGGTCGTGATCGACTGGTCGCTCGCGGTGATCGTCCGGCCGAGCGCCGAGACGATCCCGGTCACCGTCGTCGGCTGTTGGCCGAAGCCGAGCGCGTTCCCGATCGCCACGACTGCGGAGCCGACCGGGACGGTGGAGGAGTTGCCGAGCGACACCGTCGGCAGCCTGCCCGAGAAGCCCTCGATCTGCAGGAGCGCGACATCCTTCGTGGGGTCGACACCGATGACCGTCGCGCCGTATGAGCCCGCGTAGCCCTGGACGTGGATGGAGATCTTCGTGGCGTTGGCGACGACGTGGTTGTTCGTCAACACCTCACCGGAGGCCGTGATGATCATGCCCGTGCCCGCGGCCTGCTCCTGGCCCTGGCTGGCCGGGCTGGCGACGTTCGTGTTGATGTCGACGATCGCCGGGGTCACCGCCTTCGCGATCGCCGCAGTCGACTCGGTCGGCCCGGTCGCGGTCTGCGTCGAGGTTCCCGGCGAGGCGATCACCGGGACGTGCGACGGCGCGGTCGTCGGCGTCGAGCTCCCGCCGAGCGCGACGCCGAGACCGGCGCCGACACCGCCAGCGAGCAGGGCCGCGGCTGCCGCGACTGCGACGACACGGTGCCGGCCGCCCGGTCGCTCCGGGGAAGCTCCCGCGCCTCGAAGCGGTCCGCCGTCGCCGGGGGGCAGGCTCCCGGCACCGGACGCGTCCCCGACGTACCACGGCGCCGGAGCCTCGATCGACGGCGCGCCCGCGACCTGCTCGGTGACGTCGGCGGGAAGGGCGACCTGCTCGGTGACGTCGGCGGGCACGAAGGGCTGCTCCGGAGCGCGCGCCGCGGGGGGCATCGGGGGCATGGACAAAGGCATCGGGGACTCCCACGAGGACGTCGCCGCGACCTCTGCGGTCGTCGCGTCCTCCTGCGTCGTCTCGTCGTGCTCGTCCATCGACCTCACCTCGGTTTCTCGCTCTGACGAACCGCCACCGCAGCTTCGTGCGGCTGCCGCGCCACTGCGCTCGTCGCTCCTCGATGGCAACCCTGCGCCACCGCTCTTGCGGTCAGCATGCCCGCCCCGCCTTCGGTGTCGCTGGGACTGGTCTGAGAAGTACCTGTGAGTCGCGTGCTCGACCCGGTCAGCGCGCGCCGGCGATGCCCCGAAGCGGCACCACCGGGAGGGCGGACGGTGAGGCCGTGACGCTCGGCACGACGCTCGCCGCCCCGAACGCGTAGACCGCCCCGCTGCTCGCGAGCAGCCAGTACCCGGTGCCGGACGTCGCAGGAACCGCCGCCATCGAGACCACCCTACCGACGGCTCCTGCGGACCGGGCGGGCTCGGGTCCGACGCCGCCGACGCCCTCGACCCGACCGGCCGCGTCCACGACCCAGTAGCCGTCCGTCGTCGTCGCCGCGGCGATCGCGACGAGCCCCGTCATGAGCCGCTGGACAGGCGAGCGAGACGCCGCGCGTGCCGAGCCGAACGCGAACACCTGGCCCGCCGAGCTCGCGAGCCAGTACCCGCGCCCATGGGTCGCGGCGGCGATGCCGACGATCCGGCCGCGCAACGCGCGGTCGGGGACGGAGCCGAGCGAACGGTCCGCTCCGAAGCCGTAGACGTGGCCGAGCGAGCTCGCGACCCAGTAACCGGTCCCGCCGGGTGGCGCGGCGATGCCGACGACAGGCGAATCGAGATATCTCCGCCCGACCGAGCCGTGGAACGGCGCGGCGCCGACGGCGTGGACCACTCCGATCGAGTTGACGGTCCAGTAGCCGGCGCCGCTCGGTTCGGCCGCGACCGCGACCGTCGAGCCGCCGAGGCGCGCGGCCGACGACGGAGCGACGAGACCGACGGACGTGCTCCGGCCGGCGGCGTCGACCGTGACGTACCCCTCGGGAGGTGGCGGTGCCGGCAGGACGTCGAGAGTGAAGCCGAGCCGGCCGACAGCTCCGAGCGCGTCCGAGACCCCGAGGTCTATGCGGTACCGACCTGCACGGCCGGGGCGTCCCGACAGCACGCCGGAGGACGAGAGCACGAGGCCGCCAGGGATCCCGCCGTGCGGGACGATCCACGTGTACGGGAGTCTGCCGCCCGTGGCCTCGAGCTGCGCGGAGTAGGAGCGACCGACCTGACCTTCTGGCAGGACTGTCGCGGCGACTGCCGGCCCTGCCGCGACGACGAGGGGCAGCGTCGTGCTCGCCCGCACGCCCGCCGCGTCGACGACGCTGACGGCGACGACCTCCGTGCCCGTCGTGCTCGGCGTCCCTTCGAGCACGCCCCCGACTGTCACCGTGACACCGGGGGGCAGCACGATCGACTGCCACTCATAGGGCGTCGCCCCGCCGCTCGCCTCGAGCGCGATGTCGAGGTGCTCGCTCGTCTCGGCGGCCGGCAGCGCAGTCGTCGTGATCTCGAGTGGCCCGGCTGCACCCTGGGCGGCGGCGGGCGGGGCCTCCGAGCCGATCACGACCGCCGCCGTGCAGGCCAGAGCGCCCGCTAGCGCGGCCCGCAGGCCGGCTCGGGCGCGGTGAAGGGGGATCAGCTCAGCCCACCAGGTCGTCGGGCGCGAACGCAGTGACGCTCGAGGCCAGCACGGCATGCGCGGCCGAGCCGAAGAACGGCGCCGTGCGCGTGTTGTAGATGCTCCCCTTCGACGTCACGAGGTAGTAGCCCGTGCCGTCTGCGGTGACCCCGACGCCGACGACCGCGCCGCGGAGCCGACCGCGGGGCAACGCCGAGCCGATCGCGGGCGCCCCCCCGCCGGCATATACGGCGCCCGATGCCGTCGCGAGGTAGTAGCCGGTGCCGCCAGGGCTCGCCGCCATCGCGACGACGCGGCCGCGCGCCGGCGCGATCGCGGGAGACGAGCGAGGTGTCGCGTCGCCGAATCCGAGGACCTCGCCCGACGCGGTCGCGATCCAGTAGCCGCGCCCGTCCGGCGACGTCGCGAACGCGACCACCGGCGCGCGCAGGTGCGCGTGCACGGGGGAGCCGTGGAAGCGCGCGTCGCCGAAGACGTACACGTTCCCCGCGGCCGTCACGAGGTAGTAGCCCGCACCGTCCTGCGAGAGCGCCATCGCGACGACCGGCCGCCCGGCGAGGCGCGCGTGCGCGAGCGAGCCGTGGAAGGCGGCGTCCCCGTAGTTGTAGACGTTGCCGTAGGCTCCCGCGAGGTAGTAACCCCGGCCGTCGATCGTGGGCACGATCGCGACGACCCGCGACGGCGTGGTCCGCGACGCGGAGCCGTACGGGAGCGCCGCGCCGTCGTGCTCGACGGCACCGGTCGAGGTCACGTACCAGTACCCGGCCGTCCGGCGCGGAAGGACGACGAGCGTGAAGGGCTGCGTCGCGGGTGCGCCGACCCCGTCGGTCGCCGAGAGCGTGACCGAGTAGCGCCCGGCGCTCGTCGCGGACGGGACCCCGGAGATCGTGGCGGTGCCGTTCGATCCCGCGGCGAGCGTGACGCCGGGGGGGAGCGATCCCGACACGGAGATCGCCGCGTCCGGGACGGCGGCGGTCGTGACCGTGAAGGAGCCGTAGAGACCGGTCGCGAACGTCGCCGACGAGGTGCTCGTGATCGCGGTCGGCACGCCTGCGAGATAAACCTCGGCACCTCCGGTGACGGTCGACGGCCCGGTCTGGCCGCCCGCCGCGAGCACGTAGCCTCCCGGGAGCGCGACGACGCTCGCGAACGCGCGGCCCGTGCCGAGCGAACCCGTCGGCTGCCAGGTGCCCGAAGCAGGCACGTAGGACGACGTGGCGCTCGTCGCGTGCTGGCTGGCGTCGACGAGCCCGCCGACGTAGAGCACGTCCCCGCTGGCGACGACCGCCGCCGCGCCGCCGTACGAGCCAGTGCCGGGAAGCGGCCCCGTCGCCGACCACGCTCCCGTCGCCGGGTCGTACAGCTCGGCGGCGGTGGTCGGGGTGCCGGTCGGGGTCGTCGAGCCTCCCGCGACGAGCACCTCACCCGTGCCGAGCCGCGTCGCGCTCGCGTACTGCACCGCTGCGGGCATCGGCGGGGTCGGCGCCCAGCGACCCGTCACCGGCGAGTACAGCTCCGCGGCGGAGGTCGTCGAGCGAGCGCCGTCGAGGAGCGCGTTCTCGCCCCCCGCGACGAGCACGCTCCCGCTCGGGAGCACGACCGCCGTGGCGTGGACGACGCCCGGGCCCGGCATGCCGCTTCCCCGCGTCCAGCTCCTGCTCGCCGGGTGGTAGAGCTCCACGTCGGCGGTCGCGTTCGTCGTGCCACGCACGACCCGAGCGCCCCCTGCGACGAGCGCCTCCCCGTTGGAGAGGCTCTCGGACACAGCTCCGTACACGGCAAGCTTCGCGGGGAGGGGAGCGACGCTGCTCCAGCTGCCCGTCGCCGGGTGGTAGAGCTCGGCCGCTCCCGTCGGGGTGAGGCCGCCCGACGACGGGGTATCCCCGCCGGCGACGAGGACGTCGCCGTCCGCGAGCAGGGTGGCCGTCGCGTCCCCTACCGAGATCGGCATCGATCCGGTCGCCGTCCACTGCTGGGTCGAGGGGTCGAACAGCTCCGCTGTCGGTGTCGCCCCGACGGCGCCGCGCGTCACGGTCTTCCCGCCGGCGACGAGGACGTCCCCGTTCGCGAGCACGGTCGTCGTCGCCTCGGTGCGCGCCGTCGCGAGCGCGACGGTCGGCGACCACGTCCCGAGCACGGCGGCACTCGCGGGTGCAGCAGATCCCGCCACGACGAGGGTGGCCGACGCGACGAGCGCGAGCGGCACGGCCCTCGGTGCCCAGCGCGCGCGAAACCCTAACAACTTGCATTCTTGTGCCATTGGCGGCCCCACGTTACGCGTCGGCGCCGGTGGTTGCAACGCGCCCACGGACGTTCGGGACGCCGCCTGCCGGGTCACGCGAGCGCGACGAGGTCGCGCAGCTCCTCGCTCCAGTGGTCCTCGGTCCCGTCGGGCATGAGCAGGACTCGCTCCGGGTCGAGAGCCTCGACGGCGCCCGGATCGTGGGTTACGAGGACGATCGCTCCCGCGTAGCTGCCGAGCGCCGCGAGGACCTCGGCTCGGCTCGCGGGGTCGAGGTTGTTGGTCGGCTCGTCGAGGAGCAGCACGTTCGCCGAGGAGACGACGAGGGCAGCGAGCGCGAGCCGCGTCTTCTCCCCGCCCGACAGTGTCGCCGCGACCTGGTCGACCCGGTCCCCGCCGAAGAGGAACGCTCCGAGGATCCTCCTCAGCTCCACATCGGTCAGCGCGGCGGGTGCCTGGCGGCGCAGGTTCTCGAAGACCGTCGCCCGTGCGTCGAGCGTCTCGTGCTCCTGCGCGTAGTAGCCGAGCCGCAGTCCGTGGCCGTGGCGGACCTCGCCCGTGTCGGGCTGCTCGACGCCCGCGAGGACGCGCAGCAGGGTCGTCTTGCCCGCGCCGTTCAGCCCGAGGACGACGACCCGGCTCCCGCGGTCGATCGCGAGATCGACGTCCTCGAACACCTCGAGCGAGCCGTAGAGCTTCGACAGCCCCTCCGCGGTGAGCGGCGTCCGACCGCATGGGGCCGGCTCCGGGAACCGGAGCTTCGCGACCTTCTCCTTCTGCCTCACGTCGCTCAAGCCCTCGACGAGGCGCGCCGCACGCCGGTCGAGCTGGTGCGCGGCGCGCGCCTTCGTCGCGGTCGCTCGCATGCGGTCCGCCTGCGAGCGGAGCGAGACGATCTTGCGCTCCGCGTTCGCGCGCTCGCGGTGGCGGCGCCGCTCGTCGGAAGCGGCCTGGTCGACGTACGCGCGCCACCCCATGTTGTAGACGTCGAGCACCTGGCGATTCGCGTCGAGGTGGAAGACGCGATTGACCGTGGCCTCGAGGAGCTCGGTGTCGTGGCTGATCACGACCACCCCGCCCATGTGACTGCGCAGAAAGCCGCGCAGCCACGCGATCGAGTCCGCGTCGAGGTGGTTCGTCGGCTCGTCGAGAAGGAGTGCCTGCGCGCCCGAGAACAGCACCCGTGCGAGCTCGACCCTGCGCCGCTGGCCTCCCGAGAGCGTGCCGAGCCGCTGGGTGAGGACCCGGTCGGCGAGCCCGAGGCTCGAAGCGATCGACGCGGCTTCCGCCTCGGCCGCCCAGCCCCCGAGGGAGACGAAGTGCTCCTCGAGCCGCGCGTAGCGCCGCATCGCGGCATCGCGCCCGACCTCGTCGGACGTGCTCATCTTCGCCGCCGCGTCGGCGAGGTCGCGTGCGACGACGTCGAGGCCACGAGCGGAGAGGATCCGGTCGCGCGCGAGAACCTCGAGGTCGCCCGTCCGCGGGTCCTGGGGGAGGTAGGCGATCTGGCCCGATCGCCGCAGCGTCCCGGCCGCAGGGAGCGCCTCGCCCGCGAGCACGCGTGTGAGTGTCGTCTTCCCCGCGCCGTTCCGGCCGACCAGCCCGACACGGTCGCCCGGCGCGACCTGGAACGTCGCGCCGGAGAGAAGGACGCGGCCGCCAGCGGCGAGGTCGAGGTCGGAGGCGGAGAGCATGGGAGGAAGAGTCCGTGCCGGACGGGGACGCGAGGACTCCTCGGGCGCGCTACCGGCTCGCTACAGCATCGCACCGAATCTCGGGCCGCGGTGCACGCGGGTCCCGGCACCCGGTCGGTCGCTCCCCCACGCCGATCCCGGCACCCGGTCGGTCGCTCCCCCACGCGGGCGGCGGCCGCTGTCGCGGGTCGGGGTCCATCCGCCGGCACGGCTCCGGTCACACCGTTGTCGCGAGCCGGTAGCGTTGCTCCGGTGCCGGGTCCGATCGCGCTCGTGGGAAGCGGCGAGTTCCTCGAGGTCATGGAGGCAGTCGATGCCTCGCTTCTCCACGGCCGCCCGCGCCGCGCAGTGTTCCTTCCGACGGCTGCCGCCGAGGACGGCGAGGACCGGGTCGAGTACTGGCTCGAGCTCGGCACGCGCCACTTCACGCGACTCGGCGTCGAGGCCGTGCCGCTGCGAGTCCTCGACCGGAAGGACGCCGAGCGGGACGACCTCGCCGCGCTCGTAGAGGGCGCCGGCCTCGTCTACCTCTCCGGCGGCAACCCCGGCTATCTCGCGGACACCTTGCGCGCGACCGCGGTGTGGGAGGCGGTCGTGCGCTGCTGGGAGGCCGGCGCGGCCCTCGCGGGCTGCTCGGCCGGGGCGTGCGCGCTGAGCGCGGTCGCCGACGACTTCCGCAATCCGGGCCGCTTCTCGGGTCGGGGCCTCGCGGTCGTTCCGCACATCGCGGCGATCCCGCACTTCGACCGGCTCGCCCGGTACGCGCCGGACCTCGCCGACACGCTCCTCGAGTCCACGCCACCGGAGGTGACGGTGCTCGGCATCGACGAGGACACCGCGCTCGTCGGCGGGCCCGAGCAGTGGGCCGTCGCCGGCCGGCAGGCTGTCTGGCGCCTCGCGCGAGACGGACGCCGGCAGCGCTTCGGCTCCGGCGAGCTGCTGGTGCTCCGGTCCACGGCCGCCGCCGGCACCGACTGACCTCGGAGGTGGACCCGGCCGGAGCGCGCCGAGCGGCGACGCTCCTCGACGTCGACCGCCGCTCTCGACTCGGGACTTCCCGTCCTCGCGCGATCCGCCCTGGCGGACCGGTGCGGGTGCTCGCGAAGATCCTGACCGCGGGGTGGAACGTCAAGCCGATCACCGTGTACGACCACCTCGAGCACGACCGCGGTGCGCTCGAGGTGGTCGTCTCGAGGTCACGAGCACACCGTGGGGGGACCGCGCGACCTACGTCGTCCTCCCGGAACCTGACGGTCGCGTCCGGGACGCGAGAATGGCGAAGGTGCTCCGCGTGTCGCCGTTCATGCCGATGGATCTCGATCACCGCGTCAGCTGCGGTGTGCCGGGCGAGCGATGCACCGTACGCTTCGAGCTGTGGCAGGCGGGTGAGCGGTACGTCGACATCGACCTGTGGTGCACTCGGACGTCGGCCCTCGACCGCCGCGGGCTCCGGCGGCTCACCCGTCCTTACCCGCTCGTGCCACTCGTCGTCTCGGCGTCGATCTATCTCGACGCCGCGCGCCTGCTGCTGATGCGGGTCCCTTCCCACCCACATCCCGCGAGGGACCGCGCGACGACCGCCGCCCGGCCCGCGCGAGCAGGCGCCCGGGACGTGGCATGACGCGCGCCGGGAGGCGGGCCCGCCGTGGGGAGCCGCGCGCACCGGCGAGCATCGCGGCGACAGCAGCCGCGCCCGCCCGCCGCGACGCGCACGAAGGGGACGCCGGGCGCCGACGACGCGGCGGGGCCCGCGACCTCGCGGCTCGCGCGCTCATGCTCGGCCTGCTCGGACGGGTCCGTAACGGCGCGGTCATCGTCAACGACGGGGGGAGGCGTCACCTCTGTGGGCGGCCCGTCGCGGGTGAGCCCGTCCCCGAGGTCACCGTCGTGTCCAACCGCGTCTGGCGTGCGGTCGCCTCCGAGGGCAGCGCGGGCCTCGGGAGGTCATGGTTCTCCGGATGGTGGACGTGTGAGACGCTTGACGACCTCACGACGTTCCTCCGAGTCATCATCCGGAACCTCGACGCGATCGAGCAGGCGAGCGCGTTCGGCGGGCGGCTCAGGGCGCCGATACGGCGTCTGCTGACGAGACCGGACGACCGGACCGGTAACAGCGACGCCGACCGCCGGAACGTGGGCGCGCACTACGACCTCGGCAACGAGTTCTTCGCCCTGTTCCTTGACGAGTCGATGACGTACTCGTCGGCGATCTTCGCGAGCCCGTCGGCGACGCTCCACGACGCCCAGGTCGAGAAGCTAGAGCGGATCTGCCGAAAGCTCGCGCTCTCGCCCGAGCACCACGTGCTCGAGTTCGGCACGGGATGGGGCAGCTTCGCGATACACGCCGCGTCCCGGTACGGCTGCAAGGTCACGACGACCACGACCTCCGAGCGCCAGCACGAGCTCGCGAGCGAGCGGGTGAAGGCCGCGGGCCTCGAGGACCTCGTGACAGTGCTCCGGGAGGACTACCGCGACATCACGGGCATCTACGATCGGGTCGTCTCGATCGAGATGATCGAGGCGCTCGACTGGCGCCAGCACGACCGCTACTTCTCGACGTGTGCGAACCGACTCGCACCCGACGGGCTCATGGCGCTGCAGGCGATCGTCATCGGCGACCAGGTCTACGAGCGCGCCAAGCGCACCGAGGACTTCGTGAAGCGCTACGTGTTCCCCGGCTCGTGCATCCCGTCGGTGTCCGCGATCGTCGGGTCCGTCGCCGGCGCGACCGACATGCGCCTCCTCTCGCTCGAGGACATCGGCAACCACTATGCGGAGACGCTGCGCCGGTGGCGCACGAGCTTCGAGGAGCACGAGCCGCGGATGGGCGCGCTCGGCATCGACGAGACCTCGCGGCGGCTCTTCGAGTACTACCTCTGCTACTGCGAGGCGGCGTTCGCCGAGCGGCGGATCACCGACGTGCAGTGCGTCTTCGCGAAGCCCGGCTGGCGCGCCGCGAGTCTCGCACGGCCCGCGCGATAGGCGGAGCCTCTCGCCTCGGTCGCCGCCGGGCCGAGGACCAGCGCGACGGCGAATCGGTCCACGAGACGGTGCGTGTACAGGTCCGTCAGCCCGCGGTCGCGTCGACCCGGACGGCTCGGACGAGCTGCGCGGGCGTCGGCACCCTGAGGTTGCGGGCGAGGCCGCAACGCTCGAGCGCGCGGATCACGATCCACGAGACGTCGACCTCGGTGCCGTGAAGGCCGTGGCGGGCCGAGCGGGGGAACGCGTGGTGGTTGTTGTGCCAGCCCTCGCCGAAGGTGAGGAGCGCGACGAGCCAGTTGTTCCGGCTCTGGTCGCGAGCTTCGTAGGTGCGGCGACCGAAGGTGTGGCAGATCGAGTTCACGGCGAACGTCGCGTGCTCGAACGCGAAGATCCTCACGAGCCCGGCCCAGACCATGGCCTCGAGGCCGCGGGCGACGCTTCCGGTGACCGCGAGCCCGACGAGGAACGGAAGACCGAGGGAGATCGCGACCCAGACGAGGTACAGGCGGTCGACGAGCTGGATCGTGCGGTCCTCGACGAGGTCGCGTCCGTAGGCGACGCCGCGCTCCATGCCCTTCGTCGAGAACATCCACCCGACGTGGGAGTGCCACAGGCCGCGGACGGCCCCGACGAAGCCGTCCCCGGACAGGTGGGGCGAGTGCGGATCGCCGTCGCGGTCCGAGCGCGCGTGGTGCTTGCGGTGGTCGGTGACCCACTGGGTCACCGGGCCCTGCAGCGTCATGGAGCCGAGGATCGCGAGCGTGACCTTCACGACCGGGCCCGCGTCGAAGGACCGGTGGGTGAAGAAGCGGTGGTAGCCGACGGTGATCCCGAGCCCGGTAAGGACGTAGAGGACGAGGAAGAGCAGGAGGTCGAGCGGTCGGAAGGCGACGCCCCAGAGCACGCCTGCGACCGAGAGCAGCGCGCCTGCGGGCACGATGACCGCGACGAGCGTGACGGCGCGGCTCACGAGCGACGTGCGCTCCCGCACGGTCGCGACGTCGAGCGCGGCGACGTCGGCGTCCACCGCGTCCGGCCCGGCCCGAGGCGCGAGAAGCACGTCCCCCGCAGCGAGGTCGTCGGGGGCGAGCGCGTCCGGGAGGGACGCGCGACGCGGCGGCTCGGCACGGAGGTCGGTCACGGGGCCATCATCCCATCTCGCCGGGAGTACGCGAACGCTCGGGTGAGGTATGCGAGCTCGACGTGGCCGTCGCCGGGCACGAGGGACGCAACCTGCGCGAGCAGCTCAGCACGCTCGGGGCCGGCGAGCGCCGCGACGTAGCTCGTCGACTCGACGCGGTCGAGGAGTCCCGTCCGGTCGAGGAGCTGGGTCGTCTCGACGGCGAGCTCGCCGTCCGCGTCGAAGCGCCCGCACGCGGCGATCGCGTCCCGCCACTGCCCACCTGCGAAGCTCGGCGTCCCCTCGCTGCTCTCCGCCAGCAGCTCTCCGAGCCGGTGCTGGAGCGGATCGCGCTCGTCGCGCACGTTCCACACGAGCACGAGCGAGCCACGCACCTTCACCACCCGGGCGATCTCCGTGAGCGCCTCGGAGGTCGCGAACCAGTGGAACGCCTGGCCGCACGTGAGGAGGTCCGCGCACGCGTCCGGAAGCGGCAGGTGCTCCGCGCTGCCCGCGAGTACCTCCGCCTGGGGCACGACCGACTCGAGCTCGGCGCGCATCTCCGCGAGCGGCTCGATCGCGAGCACGCGGGCACCGTGACCGGCGAGAAGCCGCGTGAGCTTGCCCGTGCCGGCGCCGAGGTCGACGACCGTCCGGTCGCGCGCCATGTCGCCGCGTGCGACGAGCCACTCGAGAAGCTCGCGAGGGTAGCTCGGCCGACCACGCTCGTACGCGGCGGCGACGTTCGCGAACGCGAGCGCCGTGGGATGCACGGTCACCGCGCCATGATGCCAGCTCGGCGGTCGTGACGACGAGCACGGCCCCGGCGCTCTTCGACCTCGTGCGCCGCAGTCGCCGGCGGTGCCGCGGGAGTAGCCTGGCGAGCGTGGAGTACGAGGTCACGGCCGTCCCTGCGAGCGCGACGTTCGCCCTTCGTCGTGCGGTGCTCCGGCCGCACGAGGACGAGGCGGAGATGGCGCTCGAGGGCGACGACTCCCCCGGCACCGGCTTCTACGCTGCGCTCGCCGAGAGTGGCACGGTCGTCTCGGTCGCGCGCATCGCTCCGGCGGCCCCGCCGTTCTCGCCCCTCGAGATCGCAGCAGATGGCCGCGGCGCCGAGCGGAGCGCGAGCTGGCGGCTTCGGGGCATGGCGACGCGCGAGGACGTGCGGAGCCTCGGCATCGGCGCCGCCGTGCTCGACCGTGTCGTCCGCCACGTCGCCGATCACGGCGGCGGGCTGCTCTGGTGCAACGCGCGGCTGGCGGCCGTGCCCTTCTACCGCAGAGCGGGGTTCGTGACGCACGGCGAGACGTGGGAGGAGCCGCAGATCGGCCCCCACGTCGTGATGTGGCGCATCGTCTGGGGCGACACCTCGTGAGCTACTGAAGCGAGCCCTGGGCGAGGACGGGCGTCGTCGGCGCCGACGTTCCCCCGAGCGGCTCCGCGGTCACCATGAACTCGGTCATGTTTGACGTTACCTGGACGGCAACGTCCTTAGGCGCCCGACCGAGGAGGCCGAGCGACACGACCCTGCCGGACGCGAGTGCCCACAGCTGGTACGTGCGGTCCCCCGCCAGCGCCGTCAGGCCCGACTGTGCGACCAGGTACGCCTGTCCCGAGGGAAGCATGACGAGGAGCGCTCGCGTCAGGTCCGTGCCGGTCCTCGACGTGAGCAGGACGCTGCGGTGTCGCGGGTCCGTGGCCGCGAGCGCCGCCTGCTCCGCGGCGCCGTTGAGCGCGACGGCGCTCGAGATCGTCCGCACCTGCGAGTCGAGGCTGCCGACCTTCGCGGAGAGAAGTGCGACGACGAGCGCGAGCGCGGCCGCGATCGCGCCGAGGGAGAGAGCGAGCGGCAGCACGCGGCGCCCGTTGCCGTCCCGCGCGGAGGTCGCGGCCCGCGCCCGCCTCGCGGAGGAGATGTCGGGCAGCGAGGGCCGTCCGCGGAACTCGAGGTCGATCTCGCTCGCGATCCTGCTCCACAGCCCCTCTGGCGCCTCGCCGCCCGAGTTGCCGAGCAGCGCGGCGACCTCGCGGTGCGCGGCGACCTCGGCGCGGCAGCGCGGGCACGTCGCAAGGTGCTCCTCGACCGCGAGGGCCTCGTGCGCGTCGACCGCGTCGAGCGCGTACGCCCCGAGGAGCTCCTCGATCTCCGCGTGGGTCATTCGTCGCCCCTGACGCCCATCGCCGGAGCGAGATGGCCGTGCATCCTGCCGAGCCCCGCCCGGATCCTGCTCTTCACGGTACCTTCCGGCTCACCGAGCATCACGGCGACCTC
>DATLRJ010000081.1:0-39764 GCA_035534715.1 Acidimicrobiales bacterium
GTGGCCGGCGAGCGTGTGCACGCCGACCCCGAAATCGTGTGCGGCTCTCACGGCTCCAGGCGTCTCGCAGGCCTGCCACCAGGGTCGACGCGGTTTCGTAACCACCCCGCTCGGGGGTCCTCGCGAAACCCGGCACTCAGAAGGACGGTTCTCCCGGTCGGAGGCGCCTGCGGGCCTTCCGGCCGGAGATCGTGACCCTCGGAGCGCGGTGCGTCGGGCGCGGGTGGCCCGGTGCTCGCCGGTGGAGCGCCCGCCGTGTCGAGCCTCCTCGCCGGGATCACCGAGTCGGGCCGTGACGGCGCGCCGGCCCGTCTTCCAGCCCTCCGCTCGGACAGCTCGAGGTGGTCCCGCGCGGGCGACGACGGTCGACGGTCGTGCTCGGCAAGGATGGTCGGCGCCGCCGGTGTTCCGGCCCGGCGCGGCCCGGAGGAGCAGCCATGACCAGTGCCCGATCGACAGCCGCGCACTCGGGGCGCGGCGCGCCCGCGTCGGCGCCGAGCGTGGCGCGGTGAGCGCGGCCGCCGTACCCGCTCCGGGTGCCTGGAGCGCCGTGCCGCCCGGCCGCTACCCGCTGCGCGGCCTCGTGGCGTCGGAGTGGACGAAGTTCCGGACCGTCCGCTCCACGCTGTGGACGCTCGCCGCGACCGTCACGCTCGGGGTCGGACTCGGCGCGATCGCGACCGCGACGACCGCGGCGCGCTGGTCGCAGGCGTCGTTCGTCGAGCGGCTGACGTTCGACCCCACGCGCACGAGCCTGACCGGGCTGCTGTTCGCGCAGCTCGCGGTCGGCATCCTCGGCGTGCTCGTCGTGTCGGCCGAGTACGGCACGGGCACGATCAGGGCGACGCTCGCGGCGGCCCCGCGCCGCCCGCTCGTGCTCGCGGCGAAGGTCGCGGTCTACGGCGCGGTCGTGCTCGTCGTCGGCGAGGCCGTCGCCTTCGGGGCCTTCCTGCTCGGGCAGTCGCTCCTCTCCCCGAAGGCGCCGACCGCCGCGCTCGGCGACCCCGGGGTGCTGCGCGCGGTCGCGGGCGGCGGCCTCTACCTGCTCGTGCTCGGGCTGCTCGCGCTCGGCATCGCGACGATCGTGCGGCACACCGCGGGCGCGATCAGCGCGTTCGTCGCAGCGCTGCTCGTGCTCCCGCTCATCGTCGCTGCGCTGCCGTCGTCGATCGGCGACGCGGTGGGTCGGTACCTGCCGGCGAACATCGGCGTCGTGCTGCTCTCCGTCGCGCCGCAGGCGCACGCGTTCTCGCCGTGGGCCGGGCTCGGCGTCCTCGCCGGCTACGCCACGGCGGCGCTCGTGATCGGCGGCGCGCTCCTCGTGCGGCGGGACGCGTGACGCGCCGCTAGGTTGCCGCCGGCTCGGGCGCGCCCACGGCGTGCCCGCCGCTTTGCTCGAGCCAGCGACGGAACCCTGCGGCGTTCGAGTGGAAGCCGTTGAGCGTCTCGAGCTTGCGCCGTGCCGCGGGGTCCGTGCCGGCGACGTCCGCGGCGAAGCGCGCCGCGAGCGCGTCCGCGATGTCCCGCCCGTCGGCGTACGCGCGCCTCGCCTCCTCTGCCCAGTCGTTCAGCGTCTCGGCCGCGTCCGCGAGCAGCTCGTCGGGAGGGCCCGGGATGAGGCCGTAGTGGGCGAGGGCGATCCCCGACGGCCGGTGCGACGCGAAGCGCTCGAGTGACGCGAGCGCGAGGGCGAGGTCGAAGTCCGGCGGAGGCGTCGCGGGGCGGAGCGTGCCGCCGCCCGGGAGCTGGACGCCGACCGCGTCGCCCGCGAACAGCAGCCCGGACTGCGAGTCGAGGAATCCGAGGTGGTGCTTGGCGTGCCCGGGGGAGTCGATCGCGGTGAGCGAGCGGCCACCGCCGAGGTCGACGGTGTCCCCGTCGAGAAGCACCTGGACGCGCTCGGGCTCGGTCGCGTCGAGCCGGCCGTAGAGGTCGTCGAGGAGCGGGCCGTAGACGCGCGCCGCGGACGCGACGAGCCGCGTCGGATCGACGAGGTGGCGCGCCCCCAGCTCGTGCACGTAGATCGTCGCCCGCGGGAACGCCCGCGCGACGTCGCCGACGCCACCGGCGTGGTCGAGGTGCACGTGGGTCACCGCGACCCCGGCGAGGTCGTGCGCGCCGAGCCCGAGCTCGGCGAGCGCGGCGAGCAGGACGGGCACCGAGCTCTGGCTCCCGGTCTCGACGAGCACCGGGGCGTCCCCGTCGAGCAGGTACCCGGCGGTCGCCTGCTCCCAGCCGCCGAGCAGCGTGTCGATCTCCGTGACGCCGGGCGCGATCAGGCGCATCGCCCGGCCTCCGGCCGGCTCACGGCGCGAGCTCGATGACGATCTTCACGTCGTCGGGCCCGTGCTCGAACGCGTCGGAGAAGCGGTCGATCGGGACCTTGCGGGTCACGAGACGCGCGAGCCAGTCGTGGTCCGCCCGGGCGAGCGCGTCGGCGCCGGCGCGGTAGTGGCGCGCGTTCGCGTTCACCGAGCCGACGACCGCGGTGTTCTGGAGCACCATCGAACGCGCGAGCGAGCCCGCGTCGACGTCGAGCTCGACCCCCGTCGGCGACACACCCGTCAGGCAGACGACGCCGCCGACGCCGACGGTCGCGACCGCGTCGAAGACGAGCCGGGGCACGCCCGTGCACTCGAGCACGATGTCGGGTCCCTCGAGCGCGTCCGCGAGCTTGCCCGTGTGGTAGGTCGCACCGAGCGCTCGCACGAGGTCCGGCTTCAGGCCGGTCGCCATCTGGTCGACGACGTGGACCTCGAGGCCGCGCTCCATGCCGAGCAGCGCCGCGAGCAGCCCGATCGGCCCCGCACCGACGACGAGGGCCGTCTTCGGCTGCCAGGTCTGGCGCCCCCCGATCCGCTCGACCTCCTCCCAGGCCTTCGAGACGACCGTGGTCGGTTCGAGCAGGACGCCGAGCTCGCCGAGCTGCGGGTCGACCTTGACCATCGCGTCGGGGTCGGCGCGCCAGCGCTCCCGCATGAACCCGTCGAGCTGCTTGATCCCGTGCTCGGTGTACTGGCCGTTGCGGCACGCGTCCCACTCGCCGGCCGCGCAGCTGTAGCAGGGGACGGGGTCCGGGCGGCGCACGATCCCGACGACGAGGTCGCCCTTCGCGAGCCCCGAGCCCGCCGGCGCGTCGAGGACCCGTCCGAGCGACTCGTGGCCGAGCACGAGCCGCTCGTGGCCCGGCGGCGCCCAGCCGTAGTCGCCCCGGACGATCTCCATGTCCGTTCCGCACACGCCCACCGCGATGGTCTCGACGAGGACCGCGCCGTCCTTCTCGTCGGGTTCGGGGACGTCGCCGAGCTCGTTCGACGAGGCTGTCCTCGGGATCACGGTGAGTGCCTTCACGGGGTTCCTCCGCTGGGTTCCTGGATGCCGGACTAGACGGTCGGGCGCCGGCGCCGGGCGAGCCCGCTGCGCACGGCTCGCGACCGGGACCTCGGTCGTCCGCCGCGGGCGACCTTCACTCCCGCGAGCCGCGCACGCTGCCCGTGGCCCTCGGTCCACTTCGCGTCGGCCGCGAGGTTCACCGCGGTGTTCACGAGCGAGATGTGCGAGAAAGCTTGCGGGAAGTTGCCGACGAGGCGCTTCGCGATCGGGTCGTACTCCTCGGAGAGCAGGCCGACGTCGTTGCGGAGGGCGAGCAGCCGTTCGAAGAGCTTGTGCGCGTCGTCGTGGCGGCCGACGAGCTCGAGGTTGTCCGCGAGCCAGAACGAGCACGCGAGGAACGCTCCCTCGCGTCCGGTCAGGCCGTCGACCTCGCCCGTGCCCGTGGTGTCGTAGCGGAGCACGAAGCCGTCGTGGGTGAGCTCGCGCTCGACCGCTGCGACCGTGCCGGCGACGCGCGGGTCGTGCGGGGGCAGGAAGCCGACCATCGGGATCATGAGGACGCTCGCGTCGAGCGCGCTCGACCCGTAGTACTGCGTGAAGGTGTTGCGCTCCGCGTCGAACGCCTTCTCGAGCACCTCGGCGTGGATCTCGTCGCGGATCGCGCGCCAGCGCGCGACCGGACCGGGGAAGTCGAACTCCTCGATGTCCTTCACGGCCCGGTCGAGCGCGACCCACGCCATCACCTTGGAGTGCGTGAAGTTCCGCCTCGGGCCGCGAACCTCCCAGATCCCGTCGTCCTCCTTGCGCCAGCCGTCCTCGAGGAACTCGACGAGCGCGGTCTCGAGGTCCCAGGCCGGGCCCGCCGGGTCCATCCCGCCGCGCCGCGCCTCGTGGAGCGCGGAGATCACCTCGCCGTACACGTCGAGCTGGAACTGACCCGCGGCCGCGTTGCCGATGCGCACCGGACGCGAGCCGTCGTAGCCGCCGAGCCAGTCGAGCTCGGCCTCGACGAGGTTCCGCTCGCCGGCGGGGCCGTACATGATCTGGAGCTTCGACGGGTCGCCCGCGACCGCGCGCAGCAGCCAGTCCCGCCACGCTCCGGCCTCGTCGTGGTAGCCGGCCGCCATGAGCGCGCTGAGCGTGAGCGTCGCGTCCCGCAGCCAGCAGTAGCGGTAGTCCCAGTTGCGCGAGCCGCCGAGGGCCTCGGGCAGCGACGTCGTGACCGCGGCGACGATGCCGCCCGTCGGCGCGTACGTGAGCGCCTTCAGCGTGATCGCCGAGCGCATGACCGCGTCTCGATGGGGCCCGTCGTCGACCGCGGCGCGCGACGACCACTCCTCCCACCAGTCGACCGTCTCCTGGATCCCGTAGTGGCCGTCCACCGGCCGCGGCGGGTCGGTGTGCGACGGGTACCACGAGAGCACGAACGGAACCTGCTGGCCCTCGGACACCGAGAACGTCGCGACCGACGTGAGGCCCTCGCCGTGAACGTGCACGGGCGTCCAGAGCGCGATCGCGTCCGGCCCGGCGACCGCGGTGAGCATGCCGTCGAGTCGCCGCACCCACGGGACGATGTCGCCGTAGCCGAAGCGCACGCACAGGTCCATGCGCATCTCGACGTGACCCGAGGTGCAGCGCACCGTGCGGACGATCTCGGGGAGCTGCTCGCGCACGGGCATGCAGTCGGTGACGACGACCGTCCCGCCGTCGACGGCGAACTCCGACTCGAGCACGAGCGTGTCGCCCCGGTAGCGCCGGGAGGTCGCGAGCAGCGGCGCCCCCTGTCCCGGTTTCGGGCTCTGTGCTGGCGCGATGCGCCAGAATCCGTGGTGCTCGTCGCCGACGAGCCGGGCGAAGCACGCCTCGGAGTCGAAGCGCGGGAGGCAGAGCCAGTCGATCGAGCCGTCCCGGCCGACGATCGCCGCGGTATGGGTGTCGCCGATGACTGCGTAGTCCTCGATCGCGAGCGCCATCGGAGCATCATTGCCCACGGCGCGCCGGCCGCGCTGGGCGGACCCCGAGCGCGGTCAGCTCGCGCAGGCGCCCGTGCCCGCGTCGGTCGGGTGCCGCTCGGCCTCGAGGACGCGCGACCGGACCCCGGGGGACGCGAGCGCGTAGCCGATGTCCGGGTTCGTCGAGGAGCGCGAGAACACGACGCCGAGCACCGTGCCCGAGGGCGAGACGAGCGGACCGCCGGAGTTGCCCGGGCGCACGACGGCCTGGAGCTCGTAGACGGTCCTGACCGTGAGCGCGGTCGCGTAGATGTCGCGGCCCTGGGCCTCGAAGCGCGCGAGCACGCCGGCCGGACGCGCCGAGAAGCTCCCGCCACCCGGGTAGCCGAGCACGACCGAGGCCGCGCCGCGCTGGACGAGACCGGGCGAGACTGCGAGCGCCGGCTCGCCGAGCGGCGCGCTGCGGAGCACGGCGAGGTCGAACTTCGGGTCGAACAGCACGGTCGTCGCGGCGGCCGACGAGCCGTTGGGCGCGAAGAGCGAGATCGTGCCCGTTCCGGCGACCACGTGGGCGTTCGTGACGACGAGCGTCACGCCCCCGTGGTTCGACACGACGAAGCCCGAGCCCTCCTGCTCCTGCCCGCATCCGATCGCGACGACCTTCACGGTCGAGGGTCCCGCCCGCGCGACGGCCGCGCGCAGCTCGGCGGCACCCGGTACGCGGACCGGGCCGACCGACTCGGGGAGCACGTTGACGAGGACCTGCGGGAAGCCGTCCGCCGACAGGTAGCGCTCGACCGTCGCGAACGCGTCGGGGACCGGCGGCATGACGCGCTCGACTCCCTGGATGATCCGGGACGAGCCGATCTGGCGGGAGATGACCGGGTACGCGCTGTTGACGAGCACGGACGCGAAGAGCCAGCAACCGACGAGCGTCCCCGAGACGGCGAGCGCGACGCCGAGCGTGGAGTCGAGCGGCCCGAAGCGCGCGCGCCGGAGCGCCCGCCACGCCCGGACCCCGATGCGGCGCCCCGCGCTGCTCGTCACCCCGGAGGGCACGAGGAGCAGGACGAGCGCGACGACCGTCTTCAGGAGCGGGCCGTGGAGGTGCGGGCCGATGAGGAGCACGAGCACGACCCCGACCGCGAGCCCGGCGGCGAAGCCCGCGAGCGAGAGGAGCTGGACGACCGCGCCGACACGGCGCCCGTGGATCGCGGCGCCCGCGAGCACGACCAGGAGGACCGCGTCGAGGGCGTCCACCTACGCCGGCGCGCGCTCCCCGGGGGCAGCGGACGCCGGTCCGGTGCCCGCGGCCGAGGCGATCGGCGCGATGCCGAGGTCGCGGTAGGTGAACAGCGCCCGGTACTCGACGCCGCGCGCCGCGACGAGCGCCGCGCCCGTGTCGCCGCGGTCGAGCAGCGTGCACGCGAGCGCGACCTGGGCGCCGGACTCGACCACGACGTCGAGCGCCTCGAGCAGCGACCGCCCCGTCGTGACGGTGTCCTCGAACACGACGACGCGCGCGCCGGGGCCGAGCTCCGCGCCCTCGATTCGGCGCCGGCTCCCGTGGGACTTCTCGGCCTTGCGCACGGAGAACCACGCCCGGTCCCCGAGCAGGGCGGCCGCGTGCGACACGGGGTCGGCGCCCATCGTCATCCCCCCGATCGCGTCGAACTCGACACCGGTCGCGGCGACCTCGTCGAGCACGGCGGTCGCCGCGAGCCGCAGGTCGCGCCCGCGGGCGACCGCCCGCCGGAGGTCCACGTAGTCGTGGCTCGTCCCGCCGGACGAGAGCGCGAACGGCTCGTCACGTCGCGTGTAGCCGACCGTGCGCACGAGCACGAGGAGCTCGCGCAGGCGTCCGGCGGCGTCCCCCCCGGCCGGGTCGCGCGGTCCGGTCGTGGTCGTAGGGCCGGTCATGACGGCCCGAGTGTAGGGCCGGGGGTGTGCCGGCGTCGCGGCGGCACGTCGCGCGGGATCGTGCCGCGCTCGCGGTCCCGTCGTGCGCGGTCGCCGCCTCCCCGGTCAGGGACGGTCGTTGTAGCGATAGCCGACGCCGCGGATCGTGAGGATCCGCGTCGGCTCGTCGGGGTCCTCCTCGACCCGTGCGCGCAGCCTTCCGACGAGCGTCGCGACGATCCGCGGATCGCCGTCGTAGTCGATGCCCCAGACGCGCTCGAGCAGCGCGTCGCGCGTCACGACGCGCCCCGAGTTCGCGAGGAGCTCGCGCAGGAGCTGGAACTCGCGCAGCGGCAGCTCGACCGGGGCGCCGCGCACGGTCACCTCGTGGCGCGAGGGGTCGAGCGTCACGTCCGCGACCCTCAGGACGTCCTCGCTCGCGCGCCAGGTGCCGGCCGACGCGCCGGTGCCCGGCGAGGCGGCGTCGATCGAGCGTCGCCGCCGGAGCAGCGCGCCGATCCGGGCGACGAGCTCGCGCATCCGGTACGGCTTCGGCACGTAGTCGTCGGCGCCGACCTCGATGCCGACGACGACGTCGAGCTCGTCGCTTCTCGCGCTCACGACGATGATCGGCGTGTCGTTGCCGCGCGCCCGGAGCTCCCGGCAGATGTCGATGCCCGACGTCCCGGGCAACATGAGGTCGAGGAGGATGACGTCCGGGCGCACCCGTTCGGCGACGGCGACGGCGTCCCGCCCGTCGCGCACCGCCGTGACCGCGAGCCCCTCGCGCTCGAGTCCGACGGTGAGCGCGAGCACATGGGACTCGTCGTCCTCGACGACGAGGACGCGCGGCCACGTGGCCCGGCTCGTTCCGACCCCGGAGAGCGGGGCGTGCCCGCCGCCCGGCGCCCCGTGGGACGTCGGCGTCTGCGATGCGGGCACGCCGCGATCGTCGCGGCAGCCGGTGAAGCGCGTGTACGACCTGGGTGAACGGCGCGTGACGTGGCGGCGAATTCTCGGGAGCGGCGAATTCCCGGGAGCGGGGCGCGATCCCGGGCCGCGCCCCGCCGGGCACTCCCGTGCGCGCCGCCGGTGCGCCGGATCGGGAGGCACCGGGGCGAGGACCGCCCGTAGTCTCGTGCCCACCGGCGGGGACCGCGTCGCCGCGTCGCCCGCCGCCGAGCGCTCCCGGGAGGTGACGTGTCGACTGCAGCGCCGGCCGTGTTGCTCGCGGTCGCGGTCGCGGGCATGCTCGCGCCGCAGCTCCGGCGCGCGAGCTGGCTGCCGCCCGCGCTCCTCGCGGGCGTCGCGGTCGCGTCGGGGGTCGTGAGCCCGGGGGCCGCCGGCAGCTCGGTGCGGCCCCTCGTCGCCCCGCTCGCGTTCGTCGCGCTCGCCGTGCCCATGGCCGTGATGCTCGACCGGTACGGCCTGTTCGCCGAGCTGGCCGAGCTCGTGGCTTCCGGTCGGCGCTACGTCGGCGCGCTCTGGGTCCTCGCCGCGGTCACGACCGCGACGCTCAACCTCGACGTCGCGGTCGTGCTGCTCTCGCCCCTCTACGTCCGCATCGCGCAGCGGCGCGGCACGTCGGCCTTCGCGCTCGCGCTCCAGCCCGCGCTCCTGTCGTCGCTCGCCTCGTCGGCCCTTCCCGTGTCGAACCTGACGAACCTCATCGCCGCAGCGCACAGCCACGTACCCGCCTCGGCCTTCGTCGAGCACCTCGGGCTCGCGACCCTCGTCGCGACGGTCGTCGGCTGGCTCTGCTACCGGCGGGGGCTGTCGCGCATCGAGGCGCTCGACCCCGGGGGCCCCGGCCGCGCCGACGGGCGGACCGGCGCACCCGGCCGGCGACGGCCGGACCGCGCGCGCGTGCTCGCGCTCGGCGGCGCGCTCGTCGTCGCGGTCGTCGCGGGCTTCGTCGTCGCGCCGAGCGTCGGCGCCGAGCCGTACGAGGTCGTGGCCGTGGCGGACGTCCTGCTCGTGCTCGAGACGCGCTCGCTGCCGCTCGCGGTCCTCCCGTGGCGCATCATCGCGACCGTCCTCGGGCTCGGCGTGCTCGCGAGCGCCGCCGCGGGCCACCTCCCGCTCGCCGGCCTGCTGTCGGGATCCTCGCTCGCGGACATCGCCCGCACGACCGCGGTGTCGGCCGTCGGGGCGAACGTCGTGAACAACCTCCCCGCGCTCCTCGTCGCCCTGCCGTTCACCGGTCACCACGCGTCCTGGGCGCTCTGGGCGGTCCTGCTCGGCACGAACGTCGGCCCGCTCGTGCTGCCGGGCGGGTCGCTCGCGGTCTTGCTGTGGATCTCGACCGTCCGCAGGCTGGGCGTCCCGGTGCGCGACCGCGACTTCGTGCGGGTCGGTTGGTGGATCGGCCTCCCGGCGCTCGCGGCGTCGACCGGCGCGCTCCTCGTCGTGCGGCTCGTGCTCGGCGCGGCGCACTAGCCTGCAGGCGTGGCCGGGAACGACGTGAGCGAGGCACGCCGGCGCGGCGCTCCGGCCGCGTCCGCGCGGGCGCGGGCCACCGCGAGAGCGCGCGCGTCCGCCCGGGCGGCGACAGGGCGCGGCCACCACCTCGAGCACGAGCTCCACGTGAGCGAGCACACGCACCGCGACCTTCGCGGCGGCGGCCTGCGGGCCGCGATCTTCGGTGTCAGCGACGGGCTCGTGTCCAACGTCTCGCTCGTGCTCGGCACCGCGGCGGCGCACCCCGCACCGGGCGTCGTCCGCATCGCGGGCCTCGCGGGGCTGCTCGGCGGTTCGTTCTCGATGGCCGCCGGCGAGTACGTCTCGATGCAGGCGCAGCGCGAGGCCTTCCAGCGCGAGCTCGCGGTCGAGGCGGACGAGATCGAGCGCCGCCCGGACAGCGAGCGCCGGGAGCTCGAGAAGATCTACGAGGGCAGGGGCATCACGCCGGAGGTCGCGTCGAAGCTCGCCCGTGAGCTCATGTCGGACCCGGACGTCGCGCTCGCGACCCACGCGCGCGAGGAGCTCGGGCTCGACCCGGACGCGCTCGGATCGCCGCTCCAGGCCGCGGGGTCGTCGTTCCTCACGTTCGCGCTCGGGGCGGTCGTCCCGCTCGTCGCGTTCCTCGGTGGCTCGTCGGGCACCGCGGCGATACTCGTCTCCGTGGCCGTCACGGCCGTCGCCGCGCTCGCCGTCGGGGCGGTGCTCTCGCTCGTCACGGTCCGGTCCTGGTACTTCTCAGCGGCCCGCTCGCTCGTGATCTGCGCGGTCGCCGGCGCCGTGACCTACGGTCTCGGATCCGCGATCGGGACCGCGGTCCACTGACGTGGCCGACGCCGCGCCCGCGCGCCCGGGAGCGCGTGTCGCCTATCTCGTGCGCCACGCGGACGCGGTCGCGCGCGGCAGCTGGCCGAACCGCGACGGCGACCGGCCGCTCAGCGACCTCGGTCGGCGCCAGGCCGACGCGCTCGCGGAGGTGCTCGCGCCGCTCGATGGGCCCGCGCTCGCCCGCGCGCTCTCGAGCTCGGCGCTGCGCTGTCGCGAGACGCTCGTGCCGGCCGCGCGGCGCGCGGGCGTCGACCTCGAGCAGCTCGACGAGCTCGCCGAGGGAAGCGACCCGCTCGTGGCGCTCGACGCGGTCGTGAGGACGGCGATGTCGCTCGCGCAGGGCGCGAGCGTCGTCGCGTGCTCGCACGGCGACGTGATCGACGGTCTCCTCGAGACGCTCGAGCCCGCCGGGGTGGAGGTCGTCGGGCCGCTGCGCGCGCCCAAGGCCTCGGTGTGGGAGCTCGAGGTGGACGCCGGCGCGCTCCGCCGCGCGCGCTACGTCGCGCCGCCGGTCCCGGCCGATGTCTGACGGCGGCGCGCCCGGGCCGCTCGCGCTCGTGGGCGGCGGCGAGTGGACGGCGGGCGCGACCTTCGACGCGGCGCTGCTCGAGCGGGCGGGAGGCGACGTCGTCGTCCTGCCGACGGCCGCCGCGTACGAGAACCCGCGACGCGCGGTCGAAGCCGCCGAGCGGTGGTTCGCGTCGCTCGGGGGCCGCGTGCGCCCCTGCATGGCGCTCACCCGGGCGGACGCGCAGGACGAGGCCCTCGTCGACGTCGTGCGCGGGGCGTCGTTCGTCTACCTGTCAGGCGGCTCGCCGCTCCACCTGCGCTCGGTGCTGAAGGGGTCGCCGCTGCTGCACGCGCTGCTCGAGGCCTGGCACGGCGGAGCGGTCGTCGCCGGGTCGTCGGCCGGCGCGATGGTCCTCACGGACCCGATGGTCGACCCCCGCGGCGGCGCCCTCACGGTCGGTCTCGGCCTCGTGCGCGACCTGGCCGTCGTCCCGCACTACTCGGGGGCGCCCGACGCGCAGCTCCGACGCACGCTCGGCCTCGCGCACGCGAGCTGCGCAGTCGTCGCGCTCGGCGAGCGCACGGCGCTCGTGCGGGAGGGCGACGGGGTGTGGCGCGTCGAGGGCGCCGGGCCGGCCGCCGTCTTCGTCGACGGCGCGGAGTCGGACCTCACGGCGCTCGCCGGACGACCCGTCGGCTGACGCCCCTCGGGCACGCGTCGCCCGAGCCGGGCCGCCGCCCGTCAGGTGCCGGGCCCGGCGGCCGTCGGGGCGGCCGCTCGTGGCTCAGTCCTGCTCGACGATCTCCACGGAGTCGATCGACACTCGCTCGCCCGGCTTGCCCGACCGGCTGCCCACGGATTCGAGCGCGGCCACGACCTCGAGGCCGGCCACCGCCTTTCCGAACAGCGAGTACGCGGGCGGGAGCGCGGCGCCCTGCGGGCCGCTGATGATGAAGAACTGGCTGCCGTTCGTGTCGGGTCCGGCGTTTGCCATCGCGAGCGAGCCGATCTCGTAGCGGCCGGCGGGCGGCAGCTCGTCCTCGAAGCGGTAGCCGGGGCCTCCCGAGCCGGAGCCCGTGGGGTCGCCGCCCTGCACGACGAAGCCCGGGATGATCCGGTGGAACACGACGCCGTCGTAGTAGTGATAGCGGGCGAGGACGACGAAGTTGTTCACCGTCCGGGGCGCCGCGATCGCGTCGAGCGCGAACGTGATCGCCCCCTTCGTCGTGGTCATGACCGCGCTGTAGCGCTTCGACAGGTCGATGCACATCGGCGGCGGGCCGTCGAAGCGCACGGTCCTCGGCGCGGATCCGTCGGCGGGCGGGCACTCGGTCGTCATCGTGTGGCTCCGTTTCTCCTCGTCCGGCGCGCGCCGGGGTCGTACGAGCGGTGAGACGCCCGTCGGCCCGTCACGCGCCGACCTGGGTGATCGTCACCTTGACGATGTGGTGGAGGACCTTCGGGGTCCCGGCCGAGTTGGTGCTCGGGGCACCGTCCGCACCGATCCGGTCGAGGACCGCCATTCCCGAGATCACGTGGCCGATGACCGTGTAGTTCGGGGAGAGCTGCTTGCCGCCGCCCGGCAGCACGACGAAGAACTGGCTCCCGTCGCTGCTCGGCGCTCCGGAGTTCGCGAGCGCGACGGTCCCGGTCGGGTAGCAGTCTGCCGCCTTGGTGCAGCTCGACGGCGGCGTGTTCCCGGTGAAGCTGTACCCCGGCCCCCCGGTGCCCGTGCCCGTCGGGTCGCCACCTTGGACGACGAAGCCCTGGATCACGCGGTGGAAGACCGTGAGGTCGTAGAAGTGGTAGCGGGCGAGGAACACGAAGTCGTTCACGCCCGCTACGCCGGTCGCGGCGTCGAGGCGGACGACGAACGTCCCGACGTCCGTGCGCACCGTCGCGTCGTAGACACCGGTCGGCGACACGCACGTCGGCGGGGCCTTCGTGAACGCGATCACGCGCTTCGCCGCGCCGGCGGGCGTCGCGGGCGGGCAGACGGGCGCGACCGCGGTGTGCGAGACGGGCGCGGTGGTCGGCGTCCCCTTCGGGAGGGTCGTCGAGGTGGGAGTCGACGTCGAGGTCGAGGTCGTCGTGGACGACGACTTGGACGCGGCCGGCTTCTTCGGTGTGCTGCCGCTGCTGAGAAGCACGACGAGGCCGATGACGATCGCGACGACGAGCACCACCGTGCCGCCGCGCCGCAACGAGCGACGCCGCCGCCGCCCGCGCTGCTCCTCGGCGACCTTCAGCTCGCGCATCGCGCGCTGGCGCGCTCGTTTCTCGCTCGGCACGGTCGCAAAAGCTAGCCGCGCCGGGCAGCTATGTTGGCCACGTGCCACTGGTCGTCCAGAAGTACGGCGGCACGTCCGTAGGGGACGCCGATCGGATTCGCGCGGTCGCGGACCACATCGCGAGGACGCGCCGATCCGGGGACGACGTCGTCGTCGCCGTGAGCGCGATGGGCAAGACGACCGACGAGCTCATCCGCCTCGCCGAGGACGTGAGCGCGGTACGGCCGGGACGCGAGCTCGACATGCTGCTCACCGCCGGCGAGCGCATCTCGATGGCGCTCGTCTGCATGGCGCTCGCCGAGCTGGGGATCGCCGCGGAGTCGTTCACCGGGAGCCAGGCCGGGATCGTCACGGACTCGGTCCACACGAACGCGAAGATCCTCGAGGTGCGCGGCGACCGTCTGCGCGACGCGATCACGAGGGGCGTCGTCCCGGTCGTCGCGGGCTTCCAGGGGGTCTCGGTCGAGCACGACGTGACGACGCTCGGCCGGGGCGGCACCGACACCACCGCGGTCGCGCTCGCCGCGGCGCTCGGTGCGGACCGCTGCGAGATCTACACCGACGTCACCGGGGTGTTCACGGCCGATCCGCGGATCGTCCCCGGCGCGCGGCGCCTTCTTCGCGTGTCGTTCGAGGAGATGCTCGAGATCTCGGCGACGGGCGGGCGCGTCCTCATCCTGCGCTCCGTCGAGTTCGCCCGGAACCACCACGTCCCGCTCGAGGTGCGCTCGAGCTTCACCTGGGAGCCCGGCACCTGGGTCTCGGAGGAGGATCCCAACATGGAGCAGGCGATCGTGTCGGCGGTGACGAGCGACACGTCCGAGGTCAAGCTCACGATCACGGGGGTGCCGGACCGCCCCGGGATCGCGGCGTCGCTGTTCCGGGCCCTCGCCGATGCGAGCGTGAACGTCGACATGATCGTGCAGAACACCTCGCACGACGGGACGACCGACATCTCGTTCACGGTCCCGCGCACCGAGCTCGCCGTCGCGGTCCAGATCGCCGAGGGGCTCGCGCCGAAGATCGACGCGGCGGCGGTGCTCGTCGACGACGCGGTCGCCCAGGTCTCGGTCGTCGGCGCCGGCATGAAGACGAACCCCGGGGTGACCGCGACGATGTTCGAGGCGCTCGCCCGCGAGCAGATCAACATCCAGATGATCTCGACCTCGCCGATCAGGATCTCCTGCGTGGTCGACGCCGCCTCGGCGGACGCAGCCGTGCGGATCCTGCACGACGCGTACGGGCTCGCGTCGTCCGGCGACGGGCTCCGCCCCGCACGCGCCGGCGGGTAGCCCGGCGTGGTCGGGACCACGCCTGGAGGCGCGAGCGCGCCCGGATAGGCTGCGGAGATGCGCGTCGGGATCTTCGGAGCGACCGGTCAGGTCGGCGGTGTCATGCGGGCGGTGCTCGCCGAGCGGGGCTTCCCGGTCGAGCAGATGCGGTACTTCGCGTCGGCGCGTTCGGCCGGGCGCACGCTTCCCTGGACGGACCGCGAGCTCCCCGTCGAGGACGCGAGCGCCGCGGACTTCGCCGGGCTCGACCTCGCGCTGTTCTCCTGCGGGAAGGCGGCCTCGCTCGAGCTCGCGCCGCGCGTCGCCGCGGCGGGCGCGGTCGTCGTCGACAACTCGTCGGCGTGGCGCATGGATCCCGACGTGCCCCTCGTCGTGCCCGAGGTGAACGCAGGCGCGCTCGCACGGCGCCCGAAGGGGATCGTCGCCAACCCGAACTGCACGACCATGGTCGCGATGCCGGTGCTCAAGCCGCTCCACGACGCGGCGGGGCTCCGCCGGGTGATCGTCTCGACGTACCAGGCGGTGTCGGGGGCCGGGCTCGCCGGCGTCGCCGAGCTCGACGAGCAGCTCCGCAAGGGCGCGGACCGGGCGGCGCAGCTCACCTACGACGGCACCGCGGTCGAGCTCCCCGAGCCCTCGGTGTTCGCGGCGCCGATCGCCTTCGACGTCGTGCCGCTCGCCGGGTCGCTCGTCGCGGACGGGTCGGGCGAGACCGATGAGGAGCAGAAGTGGCGGAACGAGAGCCGCAAGATCCTCGGGCTGCCCGACCTCGCGGTCGACTGCACGTGCGTGCGTGTGCCCGTGTTCACGGGTCACTCCGTCTCGCTCCACATCGAGCTCGATCGGGATCTCGGCCCGGAGGCGGCGCGCGAGCTGCTCGACGGCGCGCCCGGCGTCGAGCTGAGCGACGTGCCGACGCCCCTTCGCGCCGCCGGGCGGGACCCGTCGCTCGTCGGCCGGATCCGGCGCGACTCGAGCGTCGCGAACGGGCTCGCGCTCTTCGTCGTCGGCGACAACCTCCGCAAGGGCGCGGCGCTGAACGCGGTCCAGATCGCCGAGGAGCTCCTCGCGCGCGGCTGACGCCCGCGTCGCACCGTCGCCCGCGGCGGCCGCGCGCGGCGGCCGCGCGCGGCGGTGCTGCCTCGCCGCCGGCCGCCCCCGCTACGCTGGGGTCGTGGACGAGACGAAGGGGCAGGACATGACGGACCCGACGATGGACACGTTCGCGGTCGTCGCCCCGGAAGCAGCCGACACGGTCGTCGCCGACGCAGCGGTGGCAGCCGAGCTGGAGGCGACCGGACCGCCGACGCAGGCCGACGAGCTCGAGCAGACGATCCAGGCGTTCCTCGCCGGGGTCGGTAGCGGCACGGTTTCGGTGAGCCGGGTCGTGAACCCGTTGCTACAGGTGTGGAGCGTCGCGCGCGACGTCGACGCGGTCGTCGCCGTCCCCGTGGAGAACCTGCTCACCGTGCTCGTGGGCCGCGCGCTCACGACCTCGGTCGAGCTCGGCGAGACGATGGCGGAGGTCCGTGCCGTGCTCGCCGAGACCTCCCAGCTCGCGGGCGTCTGAACAACCGCACGTCCCGGCCGGCCGGCCGCGGGCCGGTCGCCTCGGGCCCTGCTGGTCGAGCGCTCAGGTCGTAGCGGCGGGCGCCGTTCCGAGCGCGGCGGCGAGGCGCGCAGCCTGCCAGGCGTGCTCGGCGCGCTCGGCTTCGGCGCCGCCCGCGGTGCGGGCAGCGTCGCGTGCCCGGACGGCTGCGTCGCGAGCCGCGACCCACGCGGGCTCGAAGTCCTGCCGGTGCTCGGCGCCGAAGGTGACCGGCCCCCACGGCGTCGTCCACACGGTGGCCGTGGGGCGCTGCACCTCGTCGTCTCCGCCGCGGCCCACCTCGTAGGTGCGCTCGCGCGCCGCGACGTACCTCGGCAGGGCGAGGTGCCGCAGCGCCTCGACCGCCGCGAGCACCGCGTCGCGGACGCTCGCGATCGACGCCCACGCGGGGTCCTCGAGCGCGTCGACGGCGGCGTCGGTGTCCTCGAGCACGGCCTCGAACGCGACGTCCCCGAGCACGCCCCCCGTCCGCCGGAGGCGCCGCGCGGCGCTGAGCTTCGCGAGGAGGCCGAGGCGTTGCTCGGCTCCGTCGCTCGCGCGCACGAGCACCTCGCGAGCGTCCGCGATCACGGACCCGAGCGTGGAGCCTCCGGGGAGCACGGCCGAGGACGCGTCGCCGAGGACGTGCTCGGCGCAGTCGAGCGCGAACGTCGCGGCGCGCGCCACGTCCCACGGGGTCTCCGAGACGAGGGACGCGGCGTCGACGCGCACGACGCCGGCCGCGTCGGGCGCGGCGGCGGCACCCTCCGGGACGGCGAGGAAGATGCGCTCGCCGAGGTCGTCGACGAGCGCGGCGGCCGTCCGCAGCACGAGGGGTCCGGCCGCAGTCGTCTGACCGGCCGTGCCGCCGCTCGGCAGCCGCCAGGTGACGTCGAGCCCGTCGCTGTGCTGGACCCCGAGCGAGTCCGTCGGCACGTAGAGCTTCTCGGTCATCGCTCGCTCTCCTCGGGGGCGCCTCGCCCGCCGCTCGTCGGCTCCGTACGTACCACCCGCCGCGCGCGCCAGCCACCGGCGCTGCGGTCCGGACGGGCTGCACCTCCTGCAGCGGCGCGCAGCACGCTACCAGGGGCCCCGTCGCGACCGGCGGGCGCGCTGGCCGGGACGGCGAAGCGGCCGGTCATGCCGCTCGTCGCCGGGAGCGACCGCGTCGGTGGGCGAGGTGGGGTCCACCGCTCGTCTCGAAGCGCTCCGGGCGACGACACGGCAACCCGTGCGGTCCCGCCGGCGCCCCGCCGGCGCCTACGCCGGCTCGGCCGCCCTGCGGCCGTCGTAGAGGTGGACGGCCCAGAGGTGGGCCACTACGGCGATGCCGACGCTCCACGCGACAGCGGCGGCGGCGTGGCCGCCGACCGCGGTGTCGGTGAGCAGCGCGCGCACGGCGTCGGTGACGGGGGTGAAGGGCTGGTACTCGGCGAACTGGCGCAGCCCTGTCGGCATGGTGGCCGTCGACACGAACCCGCTGCCGAAGAACGGGAGCAGTATCAGGATCATCGGCGTGTTGCTGGCGGTCTCGACGCTCTTCGCGGCGAGCCCGAGCGCGACGGCCAGCCAGATCAGCGCGAAGGCGAAAAGGGCCAGGATCCCGATCGCCGCGAGCAGCTGCAGCGGCCCGGCGCCGGTGCGGAAGCCGAGGGCGAACGCGGCTCCGACGAGGACGGCGATCCCCGCGATGGCCTGCATCAGGCTGCCGAGGACGTGGCCGGTGAGGACCGAGGCGCGGGCGATCGCCATCGTGCGGAACCGGTCGATGATGCCGCCGGTCATGTCCATGGCGACCATGATCGACGTGCCCTGGACGACCGACGCCACCGCGATGAGCAGCAGCCCCGGCACCACGTAGTCGAGGTAGGCGCTGCGACCCTCGTGCGCGCCGAGGCCGGCGCCGAGCTGGCCGCCGAAGACGTAGACGAACAGCAGCAGGAAGACGACGGGCATCCCGACGAGCATCACGGTCATGGACGGGTATCGGAGCTGCCGCTTCAGGTTGCGGCGCAGCATCACCCGCGAGTCACCGAGCGTGTGGGCGAGCGTGGTCATGACCGAGCGGCTCCTCTCGGGGCGTGGTCCGCGTCGGGCCGAGCGGTGACGTGGCCACCGGTCACCGCGAGGAACACGTCGTCGAGATCCGGCGTGTGGATCGACAGCTGCTCGACGTCGATGCCGGCGGCGTGCAGCTCGTCGAGCAGCTCGCGCAGCGAGTCGACCGTGCCGTCCGCGGGGACGTGGAGGGCGAGCTGTTCCTGGTCGGGAGCGGCCGTCGGGAGCAGCTCGACCGCCGAGCGCAGGAGGTCGGGACCGGCGAAGTGGAGCCGGACGTGGCCGCCGGGGACGCGGCGCTTCAGCTCGGCCGGGGTTCCTTCGGCGACGATCCTCCCCCGGTCGAGCACCGCGATCTGGTCGGCGAGCTGGTCCGCCTCGTCGAGGTACTGGGTGGTGAGCAGGATCGTGACGCCGTCCGCGGCGAGCTCGCGGACGATCTGCCACATCGTGAGGCGGCTTCGCGGGTCCAGGCCGGTGGTGGGCTCGTCGAGGAAGATCACCCGGGGCTGTCCGACCAAGGTCATCGCGAGGTCGAGCCGCCGTCGCATCCCGCCGGAGTAGGTGGAGAGCAGCTTGTCGGCGGCCGCGGTGAGCTCGAACTTCTCGAGAAGCTCGGCCACTCGCCGTCGTCCGGCGTCGCGGCCGAGGTGGCGAAGATCGGCCATCAACTGCAGGTTCTCGGTGCCGGTCAGCAAGTTGTCCACGGCGGAGAACTGGCCGGTGACTCCGATGAGCGCCCGGACCCCGTCGGGGTCGGTGACCACGTCGCGACCCGCGACGTGCATGGACCCGGAGTCAGCCGAGACGAGGGTGGAGAGGATGCGGACGATCGTGGTCTTGCCGGCCCCGTTCGGACCCAGCAGCGCGAGGACCGTGCCCTGCTCTGCGGTGAGGCTCACCTCGTCGAGAACGAGGTGGTCGCCGTACGACTTGCGAACGTCGCGGGCCACGATCCCGGGTGCGCCGGGCCGGCCGGTCATCGTGCCCTGCCGTCTCGACGTGACGCCGGCACCTCGGGGAGCTCGCCGGAGGCGCGCAGCGCCTCCATCCGCTCCTTCCACTCCTGCTCCAGCAGCGGAAGCCGCTCCACCAGGAAGTCCGCGAACGCCGCCCAGGCGAGCAGGGTCGCCCGCCGTTCGGGTGGGGCGTCGGCGAGCAGGCGCAGGCCTTCCTGCGCGAGCTCGCTCTGCTCCTGGTACTCGGACACGTCGAAACCCAGGGCCCGGGACGACGACATGTCGATGTACACCCGGTCCATGCGCTCGCCCGCCGCCCGGGATCGTCGGATGAGCCCGAGCGCCTCGAGCGTGTCGACCGCTCCGGCGATCGCGCTCCGGCTCGCCAGCAGGGCGTCGGCCAGCTCGCTGATGCTCTGCTCGCGTGGGTCGCAGACGCCCAGGTACCCGAGGACGCGTCCGACCATCGGGGCCATCCCGTAGCGGCGTGCGTAGAAGCGGCCGGTGTGGTCGGCGAACGTGATCTCACCGTCGGTCGGCATGGGCCCACCCTACAGAAGATCCTGAAATAACACAAATCCATGTGATGTCAGAGCGGGAACTCGTCCACGGCCGTGCGAGCGCGTCGCGCCCGCCGGCGACGGACAGGAGCGACTCGAGCTCTCTGGACTCCGGACGAGGTCCGCCGCCCTGCGCCCCTAGTCTCGACGAGCAGCCGAGCGACGCCTTGGTCGGGAGCCGGATGGACGAAAGCCAGTGGATCAGGACGAGGACCCAGGAGTCGCGCGCGTTCGTCGAGCGGGTCAAGGTCGCAACCCGCCTCTCTTCCATGCTCAGCGCCTTCTGCCTTGACGAGGCGGAGTCGATCCGGGAGGCCTTCGAGGAGCTCATCGGCAAGCCCGTCGGCGACTCGTTCACGCTGATCCCGCCCTTCTACGCGGACTACGGCCTGAACATCAGGGTCGGTCGTGCGGTCTTCATCGGGCGCGACTGCACGTTCACGGGCCACGCAGCCATTGACATCGCGGACGAGGTGATGATCGCCCACAGGGTCAATCTGGTCACGGCCGGCCATCCCGTCGAGCCAGGCAGGCGGCGGGACTTCATCACCACGGCGCCGATCACGATCGGCGCGAACGCGTGGATCGGAGCCGCCGCGACGATCCTTCCCGGCGTGACCGTCGGGGCCGGCGCCGTCGTCGCGGCCGGTGCGGTCGTCGTTCGCGACGTGCCTCCGGCGACACTCGTGGCGGGCGTTCCGGCGAGGGTCGTCCGGCACCTGTGACCGAGGCGGCCCACGGCCTGGTAGCCCCTCCCGGACCTGCTCGCGGCCCACGACCGGGCGAGGCGCTCACGCGGATCGATCGCCGTTGACCATCGCCGCGAAGGCGGCGGCCCTCCGAGCCGCCTCGACTCAGGTCACCGTGGGCCGGCTCGGTCACGCTCGAGCGAGATGGCCAAGTCCGACTTGACGATGGAGGCGACCCACCGCGGCCACACCATCGCGCCATGGACGTGGAACGCGACCACCTCGCCGTCCGCGGCCTCGAAACAGTGGTCCTTGCTCGAGTATCGGCCTGCTCGAACGCCGATGGTGTGGCTCCCCGGGTCGACGGGACCTCGAGCGTGTCGTGCCAGCCGATCGATCCGACGCTGCCGCCGTCGACCAGGACCTCGAACGTGCCGCGTCGAAGCTCGATGCCGACACCTTCTCGCGTCAGCTCGAGGGTCGCCGCCACGTGTCGCCTCCCAACCCCCCCAACTCCACGAACTTGCGCCGCGGCCGCGGGCCACGGGCTCGTCCCCGCGCGCGCGGGGCGAGGTGCTCGCAGCCGAACACGCGCCGTGCAGCCAGATCCAACGACCGTGCCCGCCGGAAGGCGGACGGGAGCGACGAACCGTCGCGGCGCGCGGCCGCCACCGGGAATTCTCAGGCGTGGCGCCGGAACTCTCGGAGGGGCGCGGCGAGGGCCGACCACACCTGGGTGCAGGGCTGGGGTCCGCGCCGCCGGCTCGAGCGGCGCGTCGTCGCGTCGCTCAGAACTCGCGTCTGAGCGAGAGCGCCAGGCTCGGCACGACGAACGACACGAGGAAGATCGGCAACGGCCGCTTCCCCCCGCACCGGAAGGCGACGGCTCCGTCGTCAACCGCGTCGAAGCTCTGGGTCCCGCTCGCGTTCCGGCCGCTTCGGACCTGCAGGGTGTGGCGTCCGGCTTCGAGCGGCATCTCGAACGTCTCGTGCAGTGCGACCGAGCCGACACGCTCACCGTCGACCAGGACGTCGTACGTGCCCCGACGGACCTCCACGCCGACCGTCCTTCGCGTCACCGTCAGTGTCGCAGGCATCCTGGGTCTCCCTTCCGTCGAGCTCCGGGTCTCGTCCGCCGGTGCGAGGTGAGTGGTTCAACCCCGCGCACCGGTGACGAGGCGTTCGCGGTCGAACAAGACCACGACGACTCGCCACGCCATCCCGTCGATCAATAGCAGGCCTCCGGCGAGTCCGAGGGCGAGGCCGAGCGAGGGGGTGATGACGTTGAAGTTCATGAGGGCGACGACGCCGACGGGCGGCAGGCTCGCGAGGACGGTCAGCTGCTGGGCGGCACGGACGTCGCTCATGCGCGTGGAGATGGCGATGCCGGTCCAGATCGACCAGCCGGCGACGAGCGGCGTGAAGATCAGCTGGACGAGGAGGTGGTTGCGCTCGAAGATCGCAGAGGCGACGGCGGGGTGGGCGAAGGCTGCGATGGCGCCGAGGAAGACGCCGAAGATCACGTACGCGACGGCAAGGGTCGGCAGGAGCGCGGCCAGGGCCTTGGCGACGAGGAACTCCTCCGAATGGATGGGCGTCGTCAGGACCGGTTCGAGCGTGCCCTGCTCGCGCTCGCCGACGACGGAGTACGCGGACAGGACCGACGGGATGATGGCCGGGAGGATCAACATGTAGAGGAGGGCGAGCCCGATGCGGTCGTCGAATCTGGCGCTCGTGATCGACAACTTGATCGCGAAGAGCTGGATGACGGGGGCCACGATGAACACGAGCGGCAGGAACGACATCGTCACGACGACGAAGCGGTTGCGGCGGTAGTCGTGCAGCTCCTTCCGCACGATCGCGCCGACCCTGACCCAGCTGAAGCCCATCAGCGCTTCGCCTCGACGTCTTCGTCGACGAGCTCCAGGTAGACGTCCTCGAGGGAGTGGTGCGACTCGGCCATGGAGAGGATGTCGGCATTCGCTGCCACGAGCGCTCGGGCGATCCCCGGCGCGGCGACGTCGGGATCGGTGACGTTGAGCACGTAGGAGCCGGACGGGGACTGCTCCCAGCCTTCGACGTTCGAGAGCCCGTCGAACACGCGGCCCGGCTCGTCGAGCTGCGTTCGGGTCCGCACCTCGAGGTTGCGGCTGAACAGCTGGGCGCGCAGCTCGTCGGGCCGCCCGACGAGGCGCAGCGTGGTGTTCAAGATCGCGACCCGATCGCAGAGGCGCTCCGCCTCCTCGAGCCGGTGCGTCGTGAGGAAGATGGTCACCCCTCGCGCGCGCAACGCGTCGAGGAGACCGTGGACGTCACGCGTCGCGACAGGGTCGAGGCCGGACGTGGGCTCGTCGAGAAACAGGACTTCCGGGTCGCTGAGCAGCGCTCGTGCAAGCGCGACGCGCTGGCGGAGGCCTTTCGACAACGCGCCGCAGGCGTCGCTCGCTCGCCCGGTGAGGTTGACCGCCTGCAGCACCCGGTCGATGCGACCCCGCACGTCGCGGAGCTCGTAGAGTCGTGCGAAGCATTCGAGGTTCTCCGCGACGGTGAGCCGGAGGTAGAGGCCGGGGGACTCGGGCATGATCGAGATACGCGCCCGAATCGCCGGACCGGACTCGGCGCTCAAGGGGACGCCGACGATCGTCGCCGCCCCCGACGTCGGCGCGATGAGGGTGCCGAGCGTCCGCACGGTCGTGGTCTTGCCGGCGCCGTTCGGACCGAGGAAGCCGAAGACCTCGCCGTAGCCGACGTCGAAGGAGACGTCCTCGTAGGCGACGCGCTCGCCGAACCGCTTCGTCAGATGCTCGACGACGAGCGCGGCACCGGATCTCTCGCCGTCACGGATCGGCCGGTGCCGGCCGCCGTCGGGCTCCGAGGTCATGAGCGGGTACGCACGTCAGGGATGGCCGGCCCGCTCGCCCGCTCGCGGAGTGCACCGCTCTCGCACGCTTCGAAGCTAGCACGAGTTCTGACCAGCTGTACTAATCTCTGTCTAGATGGTCAGCCCACGTAGATTCTGATCATGGAGGCGGCGCCGACGGGGCCCAACGAGCCGATGGAGCCGAAGGTGCGGACGTTCACCGAGAACGCCAGGCGCCAGCAGATCGTCGCCGCCGCGATCGACACGATCGCCGAGGTCGGCTTCGCGCGGGCGTCCCTCGCTCGCATCGCGGAGCGGATCGGTGTCAGCAAGGGCGTGATCAGCTACCACTTCGCGGGCAAGGACGACCTCATCAGACAGGTCGTGATCGAGATATTCGAAGCCGCCAGGGCCTTCATCATCCCGCTCGTCCTCGCCGAGTCGACCGGGCCGGCGCGGCTCCGCGCGTACATCGAGTCGAACCTCGCGTTCATGCGAGAGCACCGGAGCTCGATGGTCGCCATCGTCGACATCGCACGGAACGGTGGTGTGATGGCCGACGGTCGCCGGCGAGTCGACGGTCGGGACGCCGACGTCGCCGTCCACCTCCTCGAGCAGGAGCTCGCGCGACTCCAGGCTGCAGGGGAGCTCCGTGGCGACTTCGACCCGCGGGTGATGGCCGTCGCGATTCGGGGAGCCATCGAATCGGTGCCGTACCGGCTTGCCGGAGACCCGGACCTCGACGTCGACCAATACGCGAAGGAGATCGCCACCATCTTCGATCTGGCGACGCGCGTCGCGGACTGAACGCGGTGGTCACCCGAGCACCTTCTCCATGAAGATCCGCCGGTACCCGTCGCTCGTGCGACGCTCGACCTCACGAAAGCCGAGGTGCCCGTAGAAAGCGATGTTCTCCGTCATGACCTCGTTCGTGTACAGACGCAGGCGGGTGAGGCCGCGGCGTCGGGCCTCGACCTCGGCGAACGCCATCAACTGCCGGCCACGTCCCTTGCCCTGCTCTTCGGGGAGAACAGCGACGTTCTCGACGAGCAGCCCGTCGCCTTCGGCGACGAGACACACGACCGTCGAGATCGGACGCCCGCCGACCCACACGCGCCGCGCCTGCACCTGCGGTCGCAAGTCGCGCGTCATCGGGGCAGGAGGGCGGTCCATTCGGGTCAGGTACTTCGCGTAGGCAGCACCCACCACCTGCGCGACGTCGGGCAGGTCCTCCACCGTGGCGAGTCGGAGTGCGAATGAATCGATCGCCATGCGGCCAATGATGCCTTCAGAGCGGCGCTCCGCCGGGTCCGCGCCTCCGGAACCGCACGAGCCAGACCTCGGGTCGGTCGCAGGTCTGCCCGGCGCTCGCGGTCGAGCGGGTCGCACTGCATCGTCGACTAGGAGACTGCTGAGCAACACGGTTCGCCGACACGGACGACCGAAGAGGGAATTCAGCCCACCTGGGTGACCCACTCCACGTAACCGTGAGGTGCCGGCCTGCGGTAGGCGAGTCCCCCGCGCTCGAGCAGCCGTTTGCTCGGCTCGTTGCGTTGGTGAACCCAGGCGACCACGATGGTGCGACTTGCCCCAGCCGCGATTCGGACCGAAGCGGCGAGCATCTCGTCGAGGAGGTGGTCGGCGACGGCGCGATCGCGGCCCCGCTCGGACGCGCTTACGGCGATCGCTTGGAGCTTTGAACCACCCTGGGTCTGATGGAGGCTCTGGCTATTGGATTCCAACCGATTGCTGGTTGGCCTCTTGGGCAGCGTAGAACGCCGCCTCGAGCTCCGCGGGCGGGACGCCGTTGCAGTAGCCGTGGAGTCGCTGCTCGTTGAACCAGTGCACCCACGAGAGCGTCGCGAGCTCGAGGTGCTCGACGTCATCCCAGCCGGCGGCGTCGGGCCCGTAGACGCACTCGGCCTTGTAGAGGCCGTTGGTCGTCTCTGCCAGGGCGTTATCGAAGCTGTCCGCCACCGTGCCGATGCTCGGCCGCGCGCCGATCTCCTCCAGGCGCTCGGTAAAGCGCACAGAGGTGAACTGGGATCCCGCGTCGGAGTCGGTCACGAGTCCGACGAGACGTTGTGCCCCACGGGAGCGTCTCGCCATCTCGAGGGCCTCGAGGACCATGTCGGTGCGCATGTGGGCCGCCACGCGCCAGCCGACGATCATCCGGCTGAACGCGTCCACGATGAAACAGACATAGGCCATGCCGGACCTCGTCGGGACATAGGTCAGGTCCGTCACCCACAGCCCGTTCGGGCGCTCGGCGGTGAAGTTGCGCTTCACCAGGTCGCCGGCGCGTAGCGCGTCGGGGTCGGGACGGGTGGTGAACGCCTTGCGCCGGCGGGTGGCGCCGCGGATCCCGGCCAGGCGCATCAGCCGGGCGACCTGGTCCGAGCCGATGTCGTGCCCGGCACGCCTCGCCGCCTTCAGATCGATGCCCGCGCGCTAGCTCCGGATCCTCGCCGTCGTGGTCGCCGAGAGGGGCATTGCCCCGAACGAAGGCAGCAGGTGGCAGCTGAGCTCCGAGGCGTAGAGCTCGCTCGTCCGAGGCCGGAGGCCGAGGCGGTCTTCGAGCCATTGGCGGGCGTACTCCCCGAAGCGCACCTGGCCGGCATCAGGGCTGATCCACTCGCCCCTCGCCATCGCTGTGCGCGCGCTCGCCAGCCATGCGTCCGCGTCGGCCTTGGCGTCGAAGGTCGCCAAGTGGCGCCTTCCGTCTGCGTTGCAGCTCGCCTGCCAGCGCCCGGAAGGAAGCTTGCGCGTCGTGGCGAAGGTGCTCTGTCGCCTCCGCCGAGGTGCTGCCGGGCCGTTCACCCGCCTGGCCCCGAGATCGCGGCCATCGTTTTCCCCTGGTGGCCGCTGGGGCTTCGTCACGCACTTCGCCGGCGCGCCGGCTCGACGCGTCGTCAGGAGCGTGGCCTCGCCGCGATGCGACAGGGGATCTCGGCGTCCTCATCGAGGTGGTAGCTGGCGCAGATCCGGTGGTAGCCGTCGGCGACCCAAAGCGGGTCGCCCCGCACGAGCAGGACCGGGGAGAGCTTCGTGCCGGCCCTCACCTTCGCTAGGTCCTTTGCCACCTCGGGGTCGTCGAGCGGCAGGAGAGGGAGGCCGGCCGCCCGGAGGATGTCCTTGGCCTTGTAGCTCGCAGCGTCAGGCTCGTCCGCGAGCGCCTTGGCGGTCTTCTTCGCCTCGCTGGGGTCGACGAGGAGGGATAGGTAGCTACGGGCTGCCGGGTAGTCCTGCTTTTCGGGATCGTCCTTCCAGTGCTCACTGATCATGGCTGCTCCCTCCTGTTCCTGGTGCCCGGGTCTCGGGGAGGTTGTCGTCGGGGGTCTGCCCCTGGGCCGCGACGTTGGCGGCCAGGCTCGGAGGTCCGCGCAGGATCCAGGCGATGCCGACCGCGAGCAGGCCACCGGCGATCGGGCCGGCGACGTAGGCCCACCAGCTCGTCCAGTCGCCGGCGAGGAGATCTGGGCCGAAGGAGCGGGCCGGGTTCATCGACGCCCCGCTGATGGGGGCCGCCCACAGCCCAGCGAGGGCGATGTAGCCGCCGACTGCGAGCGCGGCGTTGGCGCCGACGTTGCGTGCCCCGGAAGCGGTTCCGAGGATGACGCTCACGAGGCCGAGGGTGAGGAGCGTCTCGACGACGAGCGCCGTGCCCGAGGAGATCCCCGGTCCCGGAAGCGTCGCCCCGAGATGGCCGACGGTGCCGAAGAGCGCCCGCAGGAGGAGCGACGCAGCGGTGGCTCCGATCAGCTGGGCGAGGATGTAACCCGGCACCCGGCTCCAAGGGAAGTTGCCCCGGGCGGCGAAGGACAGGGTTACCGCGGGGTTCAGGTGGGCGCCGCTCACCATGCCCATGAAGTAGATGATGGCCATCACCATGAGGCCCGGCGCGACGACCTGGGCGTCGAGGGGGACCTGGCCGTGGGAGACAGCGTCGACGACCGGGGCGCCGGCGGCCACCACGACAAGCAGGAAGGTGCCGAGCACCTCTGAGAACAGGCGCCGCCACTCGTGGCGCCTGGCGCGCGGGTCGCGCACCCAGGGTGGCTCGGCCTCGCGCGGTCCCCGACCGAGGAGGGTCCCTCGCTCGAGGCTTACCTCCCCTCGGCCATCGACCATGCCGAGACGCTACGCCCTCTCCTCTCTTTCGCGCGGCTGGACGCCGGTGCTGTCAACGCCGTCGCTATTCCCTTGCCGGGCGTTGACCGAATTCCGATCAAGGAGGCACCTTGTGCCTGATGCTCTGGCCCCCACCGACGAGGTGGACGCGTTCGCCGGGCCCACCGAGGTGTCCATGGCCATGAGCGATGGCGCTGTAACCGGTCAGCCGTGGCGGGCGCGTTTCCCCTGATCGGCCAGGTTCTGTTCAGTCCTGTCCAAGGAAAATACCCACGTCAGGGCCCGAGCTGTTCCGGTCAGACAGATGAGGAGGTCCCGTGAGGTGGCACACCCGACCACGTCCGAAGACTGACCGCATCGTCTGCCCGTGGCCGGAGCTGTCCACTTCGGTCCTCAAGGGTGGGGACGTTCGCTGATCAGGTCTGGGGAAGTTCCCTGATCGGCGGCAGCGCCGCGTCCCGCACCGGGGGCGCTCCTTCGACGCCCTGGACGCGAAGTACCCACAACCACCTGGCCGACGGCGCCGAGCGCTGCACGCTCGAGGTCCTCTTGGAGGCCTCCGGCCTGGATCGTGTCCCGGCACTTCACCGCCTGGTCAGGATCGTGCGCACTGCCGACATCGCTCGGGAGGCGGGCGCCGGTCCAGGCGGAGCGGGACTGCTTGCCACCGGTCTCGGCGGACTCGCGGTGGAAGCTGACGATGATCGACTGCTCGAGCAGGCCTCCTTCGTCTACGACGCGCTGTGCGCCTGGTGCGGGCGCCAGACGTCAGCGGGCTGAGGTCTGAACTGCTCCGGCGACAAGACGAAGCGACCGCAGTGCGAAGTGCTCTCCTCTTGGACTGGCACGACGAACGACAGGTCACGCGTCGGCTCGACGCGACTGCCGCTTTCGCCGTCGAAGGGCGAGTTCCCACGGCCGACGGCCTGGTTCGGGGCTCAGCCGGCGGTCGATGGGGCACCTGGGCCGAGGCGACCGAGGAACGGGGCCTTCAGCATGTCGAGGACGACGGTGGCACCGGCGACCGCGCCGAGCAGCACCGCGATGTCCGAGAGGCCGACTGGCGCCATGAGGACCCCTCGTTGGGCAAGCACCGAGACGATGACGAGGTCGAGCGCGGTCGCTACCAACATCCAGGTGCTCGGTCGGCTCGCCCACAGGTGGCGGCGCTCGCGCACGAGGTACACCGTTGCTTGGCCGGTGAAGACCAGCATGACGAAGACGAGCGTCTGGGTGCTGGCGAGACCGAGGCCGAGCACGTCACGGCCGATGTAGAACGTGGCGAAGGAGCAGGCAAGCCAGGGAAGGGCAACCCCGAGGGCGGCGAGCGAGATGGCCGGGACCTGCCAGCGGTCGGGACGGGAGGAGAAGCCCACTCGATCGGTGGCGAGCGACATGGTGACGAAGTCGTTGGCGAAGAGCAACAGCAGCACCAGCCTCGGGGTGGTCACGAAGGTGCCGGTGACGAGAAGGCCAAGTCCGAGGAACAGCGACACCTGGAAGGTCTTGGCGATCTTGTTCAGCGTGTAGGTGAGCATGCGCTGGTAGACGCGCCGTCCGGTCTGCACCGCGCTCACGATCTCGCCGAGCCCGTCGCCGGTGAGTACGACGCTCGCCGCGTCCTTGGCCACGTCGGTGGCGGTCGAGACCGCGATGCCGACCTCGGCCCGCTTGAGCGCCGGGGCGTCGTTCACCCCGTCGCCGGTCATCCCCACCACATGCCCGGCCCGCTGGGCCCGTTCCACCAGGGCGAGCTTGTCCTCGGGCAGGACGCCGGCCACGACGTCGAAGTCGAGCCCAGCATCTGTTCTCGCCCGCAGGCCGACCTTGGAGCCGAGGCGGTCGCCGATGCCCACCTCTTTGGCCACGGCCAGCGCCGTCGGGGCGGCGTCGCCGCTCACCATCAGCACCCGGACGCCGAGGCCGTGGAGCTGCTCGACGAGCGCGGCGGAGTCGTGGCGCAGCGGGTCGCGAAGCCCGATGAGACCGACGAGCTCGAGGCGGGTCGTGCCGGCGGCAACCGCCAACACCCTCCCACCGCTCGCGGCCAAGCTCTCGACGTCGGCGGCGGCCGACGGGGGCGCTGCGGCAAGGTCGAGAATCACCGAAGGGGTGCCTTTGAGGACCTGCAGCTTGGTCCCGTTGTGTTCGATTCGGGCCTCGGAGCGCTTGGTCCGCGGGTCGAAGGGCACGAACCCGGCCCGCTCTGTGGTCAACGGCACGCCCCGGGCGCTCGCGGCGTGCAGGATCGCCAGGTCGATCGGGTCCTGGGTCGCCTCGTCGGAGGCCGCCGCGGCGAGGGCGAGCACCTCGGTCTCGTCGTGGCCGGGACAGGGACGCACGGCCGAAACCGAGAGGCGGTTCTCGGTGATGGTGCCCGTCTTATCCGTGCACAGCAGGTCCATGGCCGCTGCCTCTTCGATGGCCGAGAGGTGGGTGACGAGCACGCCCGAGCGGGCCAGCTCGAGCGCCCCGATCGACGTGGCCAGGGTGAAGGTCGCGGGCAGAGCGACCGGGACGGTGGCCACCACCAAGATGAGCACGAAGGGGAGTAGCTCGGCGGCTGCCAAGTGGACGACCAGGCCGTACGCGAGGATCGCCACGACCAACGCACCGTCCAAGGCGAGCAGTGCCCACACCACCTTGAAGATGGTCTCCTCGAGGTGGCTCACCGTCTTGGCCGTGCGCACGAGCTGGGCGGTGTTTCCGAAGTAGGTGGCGGTGCCGGTCGCGATGACCTCGCCGGTCGCCTCGCCTCGCCGCACGATCGACCCGGCATACAGCGTGGCGCCGGGGCCGGCGTCGACCTCGGCCGACTCCCCGGTCAGCACGGACTGATCGACCGAGCAGACACCGTCCGACACCCCGAGGTCGGCCGGCACGATGTCGCCCACCCGCACGCGGACCACATCGCCGGGCACCAGCGCTTCGGCGTCGACGAGCTGCCAGCGTCCGTCGCGCACGACGCGCGCCCGGACCGCCAGGCGGCTGCGCAACAGGGAAAGCGCGTCACGGGCCCGGCCCTCCTGGAGGAAGCTGAGCACCCCATTGAAGACCACCAAACCGGCGACGATGAGCGCCTCGGTCGCCTTTCCGGCCGCCAGCTCCAGCGCGACCGCCGCCTCGAGCAGGAACGGCACCGGGCCGACGAGCTTGGCCGCCAACTGTCGGAACCGATGGCGGCGCTCCTCGCCGAGCGCGTTCGGTCCGTAGCTCGCGAGACGCGACGCAGCCTCCGCGTGGCTCAGACCTCGCGCCGCTCCCTGGGTGGCCCCGCCTCCGTCACGCGACGTGGGCCCGGCCCCCGGGCGGATCGCTCCGGGATCCGACCCAGCGCTCACGCCTCGGTCGCGGCCACGAAACTCGGGTCGTCGCGCTCGTCGCTCGGCACGATCACCACCGGGCAGCGGCTGTGGTGCGCGCATTTGACGCTCACCGATCCGAGCAGCAGGCCAACGAAGGTGCCGTGGCCGCGAGAGCCGACCACCAGGAGGTCAGCATCGGAGGAGCGCGAGCACAACACCTGCGCCGGGTCTCCTTCGACGGCGAGCGGCTCTACCTTGACGGTGGCGCTCTCGGCGGCGGCTCCGGTGACGGCGTCGGCCACCCGCTGCCGTGCACGCTCCGGCAACGCACGCTCCTGGCGACCGATCGTGGGGAAGCTCTGGAACTCAAGAGCCATCTCGGGGTCCTCCACGCCTCGCCACACACTGATCGCCTCGACCGCGGCCCCTCGGGCCTTGGCTTCTGCGACCGACCAGCGAAGCGCTCGACGTGAGCCCTCCGAGCCATCAACGCCCACCACGATCCGCGCGCTTGGCGCGCCCCGAAGCGCCTGCTGGGGGACGATCACGACCGGACCGGGACTGTGGTGCGCGCATTTGCTGCTCACCGATCCGAGCAGTAGGCCCGCGAAGGTGCCGTGGCCGCGCGAGCCCACCACGAGGAGGTCGCCGTCGCCTGCCCGCGTGCACAGGACCTGCGCGGGGTCACCTTTGAGGACGAGGGTTTCGAGCCGCTCCGACGGGCTGCCTCCGGTGACCGCCGCGACGGCACCGTCCAGCACATCTCTCGCGGCACCGGCGAGCTTGCCCTCGTCGACCGGGTAGAGGATCTCGCCGAAGTCGTACGGGGTCTGCCACACGATCACTGCCTGCACGGTCGCGTCTCTCACACCACCCTCGCCGATGGCCCACCGCAGCGCGTGACGGGACCCCTCCGACCCGTCGACACCCACGAGAATCCGACCAGCCACCAAAGCACCTCCGTAGGCCCCCAGACTGCCAGCCGCTGCGGTCGATGCGCCAGGGCAGAACGTCCCGGGCCCGGCGAGGTCTGACCCTCGACCTCCCGCTGAAGACGCTCGATCCCGAGACGATCACGGGACCCGGCCGGTCAAACCCCGCGATCGTCTTCTGCTGGGACGGCGTCTGAGGCATGAGACACGGGCCGCGTGCCGGCTCCAGACGCTCGGCTTCAACGCTCTCGGCGACGACACCGCCGGCAAAGTCGACTGATGGCTGCCAGGTTTCCTACCGGAGGTACGCAGTGGCCTCGCTGCGCCCCGGAGCACTGGAACGCACCGGCGTCCCCACGTGCGCACCCGACGAAACGGTCGCCGCGGCATGCCGACGCGAGGCCTCATCCGGCGAGGATCGCTTGTTCATCACCTCTCGCACTGGCGTCGTGCCGGGCATCCTGGGTCATGTCGCGCTGGCGAGCGACGACGAAGCCCGCGTCGTCGATGCCATGCGGGCCGGTCCGTCCACCGTGCGGGCCCACGACAACCTGAGCGACCTCGTCGGCCGAATGCACGGACGCAAGGTCACAAGATCCTCGTCACTGATCCCGAGGGACGGCTGCTCGGGATCCGCCATCGCGACGACGCGGACGCCGCCCTCACACAAGCGCACCACGGAGGAGGCCGCACGGACAGCTGAGCGCCACGAGGTTGACCAGAATCCGCCATGCGGCGCGCCGCCTGCTCTTGGCGAAGCCGAATCCGAGGCGTGCTTCGCACCGTCGTCGGCTCATCCCGGGAGCGCGCTGGCGACGAGCTCGTTGACGAGGTCGAACACGGGCTCGGCGTTGCCCACCACCTGGGTCGCGAGCGCGAAGCGCGCTATGTGGAGTGCCTCGAGCAGCTTCGGCGCGGCGATGCCCTGCATGCGGGCCTTGTCCGCCATGGAGATCGTGCACGCCCGGTTCGAGGTGGCGAGGGCGACGGCCAGGTAGACGAGCGTGCGGGTCTCGGGATCGAGCGCGCCGTCCTCGGGGGGCATCGCGAACGCGCTCGAGCGGGCTTGCTCGGCGACCATGCGTGGATCGGCACGAGCGGCCTTCTCGATGGCAGGCGGCACCCTGCCCATGGCGACGCGCATCTGCTCGAGGATCTGCTCGGTGCTCGATGCCGGCTCGGACATGGGGTCCTCCTTCTCTCGGATATGTAGGTGACAACCGGATGGGTGACTACGAGCGTGCGGCGCGCCAGGCTTCGCCGGTGCGAAGGGCCCAGATCGTCCGGCCGGCGACGACGAGCCAGAACAGGCCGAGTAGGACGAACAGCCCTGCCCCCGCCCAGTCGAGCCCGCTCAGGCTCCAGGCCTTCGCCAGGGCGAGCGTGGCGACGGTGTAGGCGCCGAGGGGGAAGGTGAAGCCCCACCAGCCGATGCCGTAGGGAAGCGGTGCCGATCGCAGGTAGTGGACGAGCAGGAGGGCCGCGGCGGCGAGCCACCAGACCCCGAAGCCCCAGAGCACCGTCGCCGCGAGCTTCGACGCGAGCTCGACGGCTGGCCCGAGCGACCCGAAGACCGCCTGGCCCGCCGCGGCCATCTTCACGAGGGCGAGCGCCCCGACCCCGATGGGGCCGAGCCCGATCCACAGCGAGGGGGCGAGCCCAGCAGGCGGGAGCGGGTGGAGGACGAGGCGGTGGTGGAGCATCGTGACGATGAGGAGGTAGAGCAGGAAGCCCATACCGAAGAAGCCATAGGACGCGAGGAGCAGCGCCCGCGCCGTCGCCGGTGAGGAGCTTGGCACGAGCGGTACGAGCACGAGCGGGACGACGATGTTCACGACGGGCGGGATGAACCAGCCGCCGTTCACCGTCTCGGGGACGAGCTCCGAGCGGAGGAACAGCAGGTAGGCGAAGACGACGCTCATCGCGAACGCGAGCGGGACGCCTACCCAGTCGAGGCCGACGACGAGATCCCGGACGGTCGAGGCGGAGAACCAGGTCGGCCCGACCGCGGCGGCCGCCGCGGCGAGCACGAGGATGCCTCCGGGCAGCGTGCCGTAGAGCGCGCCCGCCACCGGGTCGCGCAGATCCGCGAGCGCGGCGTCAGGGTGGAGCAGGAAGCGCCCGAGGTAGGGCACGGCGAGGACCACCGCGAGCGCGGCGGCGAGCACGACCATCACCTGGCCGAGCGTCCGTGCCGGCGACGCGAGCGCGGCGGTCCCGCCGGGATTGAGTGAGGCCGCGACCCCGATGATCGCCGTCCCCATCACTGCCCCGAACCACCCCGGGTGAAAGCCGCGAAGGCGCGCCAGCGGGGCGGTGCCGACCGCCGTGTCCCTGCTCGCTGCCACGAGCGTCGTCGCCTCGGCGACCTCGCTGCTCGCGGGCACGCCCGGTGTGAGCGGCGGCCCCTGACGAGCTCCGACCGGCGCGAACGCGAGCGCGCCCGAGTCGCCGCCCTTTTCGACCTCGCCCATGGCGCACCTCCTCGTCGACACGCGGCACCAGGCTCCTCGGCCAAGGCGCCGTCAACACATCGACAACTGTCGATCAGTTTCGAGCGGCCTCATAGGGCCGTTCGTCACCACCTTCCGGGAACCCCAGGCGCACGCTCGCCGCGTTGCGAAGAGTGGTCGGACGCGGCCTCCGAGACGGCCGAAGGCCCCTGGTCTCATCGTGTCGCTCGCACGAGCACGGACGGACGGTTCGCCAGGCGCGTCCTCGGAGCTGAAGCGAGCACGAAGGCCACCTGCCATGAGCATCCTCGCGACGGTGAACCTCTGGAGCCCACACCAGGGGCTCCCGCTCGGCATGGTCGTCCTCACCGCGTTCCTACTCGGCGTCGTCCACGCGACCGCGCCCGACGAGCACACCTGGCCGATCACGTTCTCCTACGTCATCGGCTCGTTCTCGGGGCGCCGCGGGATGCGCTCGGCGCTCGCCTTCTCGGTCTCGTTCACCTTGCTAGCGTGCCCTGCTCTCCGAGCTCGCCTACCTCGGCCTGTCGAAGGTCGCCCGCAGCCCAACCTTGAACGCGGCCATTTAGGTGGGCGGGCTCAAGGGATCCGCGCAACAGCTCGGTGAGTCAGCAGCTGTGAGCTGACTCGACCGGCAGGTTCCCTTGAGCCCGCCGTGACAAAGCTGAGAGCCTCGAATCCAGGTCAGCGAGTACGTCCCGAGGAGTACAGCCAAACGGGCTCTACGCACAGATCACGAAGGCCGCTGAGCGGCCGCCACGGATCGCCTCGGCGAACGCTGTCGTCGTGATCAGTCCACACGTGTTCGATCTGCCCGCGCGATGGACGCGCGATGGCACAGGAAAGGGCCTGAGCGAAAAGCCCGCGAAACTACGTCGACCAGGGAGAACTCTGGTCGGGAAGGCGGGATTCGAACCCGCGACCTCAGCGTCCCGAACGCTGCGCGCTAACCAAGCTGCGCTACTTCCCGTGGGCGCCTCGGCTCTCGCCACCGCCCGTGCGAATCGTAGCCGATCGCGCCTCGACGACGACCTTGGCCACGCGCCGGCGGTCCATCCTCGTGATCCGGTAGCCCCACCCGTCGCGCTCGACGACCTCGCCCTCGGCGGGGATGTGACCGAGGGCGTCGAGCAGGTAGCCGCCGAGCGTGACGTACTCACCGTCGGGGATCTCCACGCCGACCTCCTCGCGCACCTCGCCGACCGCGCACGACCCGTCGACGAGGAAGCGGGTCGCGTCGATGCGGACGATCGACGGGCTCGCGGAGCGGTCGAACTCGTCGCGCAGGTCGCCGACGAGCTCGCTCACGAGGTCCTTGATCGTGAGGATGCCGGCGAACCCGCCGTGCTCGTCGACTACGACCGCGAAGCCGCGCCGCCGCCCGCGCATGTCCGACAGCACCTCGAGCGCGGAACGCGACTCGGGGACGACGTAGGGCTCGCGGACGCGAGCGGTGACGTCGAGCCCGGCCGGGACGCCGCCCGCGTACGCGGCGTCCGGGTCCGCTGCGCTCACCGGCGTGCTCCCGGCCTCGTCGAGGTGGAACAGGTCCTTCACGAACAGCACCCCGGTGAGCCGGTCGAGGTCCTGCTCGTAGACGGGGAAGTGGCTGTGTCCCGAGCGCCGGACCGCGCGTGCGACGTCCGCGAACCGGACGGGGACAGGGAGTGCGTCGACGTCGACCCGCGGGGTCATGACGTCGCGCACGGACGCGGCCCGCAACGACTCGAGCCCGTGCGTGATCTGCAGCTCCTGCTCCGACGGCGGCGGCTCGGCGGGCTGCGCCGGGCCGCGACGCAGCCTGCGCATGCTCACCCGGCCGCCCGCCGGGCCAGCGCCCGGGGCGCCGGCGCTCCGTGGGGCTCGAGGTCCCGCGGTCGGGGGGTCATCGGCCGGCGGGGCCGTCAGTCGGCCGCGGACACCGAGAGCGGTCGGAACGAGTCGTCGTGGAACGACCCGCCGTCGAGCAGCGCCTGCGCGGCTCGACGGAGCCGGATCGGGTCGAGCGGCTTCACGAGGTAGCCCTCCGCGGCCGACCGCTTCGCGAGGAACACGTCCGCACGGCGGTCGAGCAGCACGAGGACCGGCACGTGCGGGAGCCGCCCGCCGGACTCCTCGAGCTTCAGGTCGAGCGCGACCGCGATGCCGCCCATGTTCTGCACCTGGCAGTCGGTGATCACGAGGTCGGGCGGGTCGGCGGCGACGACGGCACGCACGGCCGCGCCCGAGCGGACCTCCACGATCGAGTGCTCGCCGTCGTCGACCGCGGCCCGGACCTCCGCGAGCACCGTGGTCGCGTCAGCGACGATGACGAGCTTGGCCACGTGCCCAACGTAGCTCCCCGCCGACGAGGTGGCGAGCGACCTCGTCGAGCCCTGCGAGGTCGTGGACGTCGTCCTCGAGGACGGGGACGCGCACGAGCGGCGCGGGCGCGACGGCCGCCTCGAGCGCGCGCACGAGGGCCGTCTCGCGCTCGACGACCGCGGCCATCTCGCCGAGGTTCCCGACGAGCGCCGCCCACGGCGCGGCCGCTGCGGAGCGCCCGGCGCCCGCCGGGCCGGCCGCGTGAGCCGCCGCCGCCGGCGCGCCGCCCGCCCGCCCGCCGGGCCGCGCGTCCGCGATCGGCGGGCCGAAGTCGGGGTGGAGACGGTTCACGACGACCGCGTCGAGCGTCCGCCCCGAGCTCGCGAGCTTTTCGGCGAAGAAGCGCGCCTCGTCGATCGAGTCCCGGCGCGGGGCCGCGACGACGACGAAACCGGTCGTGCCGTCGGACAGGAGCCGCTCGACACGGGCGGCCCGGTCCCGGAAGCCCTGCTCCATCCCCTCGAAGGCCTGGAAGAACGCGACCGCGTCCTCGACGATCTCGCTGCCGGCGACCCTCGCGACGGTCCGCAGCAGCACCTGGGTCGCGACGCTCATCGCCCGCAGGTAGGCGCGGCCCGGGGTGAGCACGAGCCGGAAGACCCGGTTGTCGAGGAAGCCCGCGAGGCGGCCGGGCGCCTCGAGGAAGTCGAGCGCGTTGCGCGTCGGCGGCGTGTCGACGACGACGAGGTCGAAGGCGCCGCTCTCGTCGAGCTCGAAGAGCTTCTCGGTCGCCATGTACTCCTGGGTCCCCGAGAGCGCGCTGACCAAGTTGCCGTAGAGGCGGTTGGAGAGGATGCGCTCGGCCTGGACGTCGTCGGCCGCGTACCGGCGCACGAGGTCGTCGAACGTCCCCTTCGCGTCGAGCATGACGGCAGAGAGCTCCCCGGGCCACGGGCCCTCGATACGGTGCGGCGCGTTCGAGACGCCGGACGCGCCGAGCGCGTCGGCGAGGCGGCGGGCCGGGTCGATCGTGACGACGCACGCGCGCCTGCCTTGCCGGGCCGCGTCGAGCGCGAGCGCGGCCGCGGTGGTCGTCTTGCCGACGCCACCCGAGCCGCAGCAGACGAGGACCGAACGCTCGGCGACGAGCGCCGCCAGCGCGTCGGCGGGCGCGCGCCCGCTCAAGCGAGCGCCTCGATGCCCGCGGCGAGCGCGGCCGCGAGCGGCTCGACCTCGTCGACGCCGAGCGCGGCCGTGAACAGGTAGGGGAGCTCGATCAACGGGAGCGGGAGCTCGGCGGCGAGGCGCTCGACCTGGCGCCGCTGGAGGACCTGCCGGCCCGAGCGGAACTCCGCCGCAGCGGCGATCCTCTCGGCCTCGGCCGCGGAGGGGGCCGCGGCCCCCGCGGCGGCCGCGGCGGCCGCGGGGTCGGCCTCGAGCCCGTCGAGCACCCGGTAGCAGCCGTTCACGACGACCGGGCCGAGGCGCACGCCGACCTCGTCCTCCAGCCGGTACGCGGTCTCGACGACCTCGTTGACGGGCGTCTCCTCGGGTGCGGTGACGAGCAGGACCTGGCAGCGCCGCTCGTCCGAGAGCATCTCGACGACCTGTTCGGCCTGCGCGCGGAGCGGCCCGCCCCGTGCGGCGTCCGCGAGGCCGCCCGAGCTCGTGAGGAACGTGACCGCGTGGCCGGTCGCGGGCGCGTCGAGGATCACGAGGTCGGCCACGCCGGCGCGCTCGATCTGCTTCAGGCGGGCGAGGACGAGCATCTCGCGCACGCCCGGGATCGCGGTCGCGACGACCTCGAGCGCGCCGCTCTGCACGAGCCGGCGGGAGACCCGCCCGAGCCCGTGGTCGGCGAGGTACTCGACGAGCGCGGCGTCCGAGGTGAGCACGCGGCCCCGGACCCGTCCGGGCACGCGCGCCGGGCCGTGATCCGCGCCCTCGCCGCCCCCCGCGCCGCCTGCTGTGCCGGCGTCCGCGAGCCGGTCGCCGGCGACGAGGACGACCTCCTCGTAGCCGAACGCGTCGTCCCGGCCGAACAGGGCCGGCAGCCCGCCGCTGTCGTCGAGCGCGACGACGAGCACGTCGAGGCCCGCGTTCGCCGCGGTGCGCGCGAGCGCGGCGGTCACCGTGGTCTTGCCGACGCCTCCCTTGCCGACGACGACGACGACGTGGCTCTCTCTGCAGAACCCGGAGACGTCCATCTGGCGGGGAGACTACCGCCCGGACGGGCGGTGAACGCCGAGCGGCGGGCCCGGCGAGCGCGCGGCAGGTGCCGGCCCGCGGAGAGTTCCCCCTTGTCAGGGGCAGTGGACGGGCGGTAGCGTCGCCGTGGCGAAGGTGGCGTCGCCTCGAGGTGGTCCCACCACTGTACGACCAGGCACCGTGTGAGGAGGGGGTCGTGGTCGCGATGCGATCCGACGAAGCATGGCACGTGAAGGCCTCGTGCCGCGGGCCGCAGGCTGAGGTGTTCTTCCCGCCGACCCACGTCGAGCGGCGCGAGGAGCGTCACGACCGGGAGGCGGCGGCGAAGGCCATTTGCCAGACCTGTCCGGTGCGCCGCCCGTGCCTCGACTACGCGATCGCGATCCGCGAGCCGCACGGCATCTGGGGCGGGCTGAACGAGCTCGAACGCAAGCAGCTGCTCGACCGCCGGGCCGGTTGAGCCCCGGTCCGGGGCTCGCGGCCCGGTCCGGGTTGCGCCGGGTCCTCGCGCCGAACCCCTCGCCGATGACCGGGCGCGGGACGAACTCCTACCTCGTCGGCGCGGCCGATGTCGTGGTCGTCGACCCCGGCCCCGACGACGACGCCCACCTCGACGCGCTCGTCACGCGGGCCGGGGGCGAGATCCGCTACGTGCTCGTCACCCACGCCCACCCGGACCACTCGGCCGGCGCGCGGCGCCTCGCCGCGCGGACGGGCGCGGCGCTGCTCGGCCCGCCGGCGTCCGGGGGGTTCTCGCCCGACGCGGTGCTCTCCGACGGCGACGTCGTCGCGGTCCCCGGTTGGCGGCTCGAGGTGCTCGAGACGCCGGGTCACTGCGCCGACCACCTCTGCTTCGTGCTCGAGGAGGCGGCCCCGGGCGGGGTGGACGCCCCGGGCGGCGGCTCGGGGACGGGTCGTCGCCGGCACCGCGTGCTCCTCTCGGGTGACCACGTGCTCGGCGGCACGTCGACGGTCGTCGCGGCGCCGGGCGGCGACATGGCCGCGTACGTCGCGAGCCTCGAGCGCCTGCTCGCGCTCGCCCCGCCGCTCGACGAGATCGCGCCCGGGCACGGGGAGATGCTCGGCGACGCCCGGGCGGTCCTCGAGGCGTACGTCGCGCGGCGTCGAGC
>DATLRJ010000082.1:0-15778 GCA_035534715.1 Acidimicrobiales bacterium
TGATATGGATGCCCTCTGGGCATACCTCGGTGCAGCACTTCGTGATGTTGCACAGCCCGACGCCGAGGTCGCGCGAGATGAGGTCGCGCCTGTCGAGGGTGTCGAGCGGGTGCATCTCGAGCTCGGCGAGGCGCGCGAAGAAGCGCGGCCCGGCGAACGCGGGCTTGTTCTCCTCGTGGTCGCGGATCACGTGGCACACGTTCTGGCAGAGGAAGCACTCTATGCACTTGCGGAACTCCTGGACCCGCTCGACGTCGACCTGTGCCATGCGGTAGGTGCCGTCGGCCTCACGCGGGCCGGGGCGGAACGCGGGGATCTTGCGGGCGACCGCGAAGTGGAACGAGACGTCGGTCACGAGGTCGCGGATGATTGGGTTGGCGCGCAGCGGCGAGACCGTGATCGGCGTGGTGATCTCGAGGGTGCTCATGCGCGTCATGCACATGAGGCGCGGCCGGCCGTTGATCTCCGCGCTGCACGATCCGCACTTGCCCGCCTTGCAGTTCCAGCGCACCGCGAGGTCCGGTGCCTGCTCGGCCTGGATGCGGTGGACGACGTCGAGGACGACCTCACCGCCGAGGTTCTCGACCGTGTAGTCGACGAACTCACCGCCAGACTCGTCGCCCCGCCACAGCCTGAGCGTGACGGTGGGCTGCCCCACGGGCGCGCCGTCGGTTCGGGTCGCGGCCGTGACGGTCGCTTCGGTCGCCATCAGTGCGCCTCCTCGAAGAGAGTCTTCAGCTCGTCGGGCATCTCGAGCAGCGGCTCGGGCGCGACGACGACTTCGCCGTCGCGAACTCGCGTCACCATGTTCACCTTGCCGAACGCGGGGTCGGGCCCCGGGTAGTCGTCGCGGGTGTGCCCACCCCGGCTCTCCTTGCGTTCGATCGCTCCGAGAGTCGTGCAGCGCGCGACGGCGAGCATCGACTCGAGGTCGAGCGCGAGGTGCCAGCCGGGATTGAACTGACGGTGGCCCTCCACGGCGGCCTTGGCCGCACGCTCGTCGAGCTTGTCGAGGGCGTCGCGCGCCTCGACGAGCTCGGACTCGGTCCGGATGATCCCGACGAGGCTCTGCATGGTCTCCTGGAGCGCGTGGTGGACCGAGTACGGGTTCTCCCCGTCGCGGGCGAAGGGAGCGAGCGCGTGCTGCGCGACGGCGTCGACCTGCGCGTCGTCGATCTCGACGTCGCCGGAGCGCCCGAGAGCGTGCTCCGCCGCGTACTTGCCGGCGCGCCGGCCGAACACGAGCAGGTCCGAGAGCGAGTTACCGCCGAGGCGGTTCGCGCCGTGCATGCCACCCGCGACCTCGCCTGCGGCGAACAGGCCCGCTACGGTCGTCGCCGCCGTGTCCGCCTCGACCCTGATCCCACCCATGATGTAGTGGCATGTCGGGCCGATCTCCATCGGCTCGGCCGTGATGTCGACGTCGGCGAGCTCTTTGAACTGGTGGTACATCGACGGGAGCCGGCGCTTGATGTACTCGGGCGACCGTCGCGAGGCGATGTCGAGGAAGACCCCGCCGTGCGGGCTTCCGCGGCCCGCCTTGACCTCGGAGTTGATCGCGCGGGCGACCTCGTCGCGGGGGAGGAGCTCAGGAGGGCGGCGGAAGTCCGTCTTGTTCTCGTACCACTGGTCCCCCTCCTCGATCGTGTCCGCGGTCTCCTTCGCGTAGAACTCGGGGATGTAGTTGAACATGAAGCGCTCGCCGTCGCTGTTGCGCAGCACGCCACCGTCGCCGCGCACGCCCTCGGTGACGAGGAGCCCGCGTGCCGACGGCGGCCACACCATCCCGGTCGGGTGGAACTGGACGCACTCCATGTCGATCATGTCCGCGCCTGCCCACAGCGCGAGAGCATGCCCGTCGCCGGTCCCTTCCCAGGAGTTCGAGGTGAACTTCCATGTCTTGCCGACGCCACCTGCCGCGAGCACGATCGCCTTCGCGCCGAAGACGACGAACTTCCCCGACTCGCGCCAGAAGCCCACCGCCCCGTTCACCGCTCCGGAGGAGTCCGTGAGCAGGCGCACGATCTTGCACTCCATGAACACCTCGATGCCGAGGCTGACCGCGCGCTGCTGGCACGTCCGGAGGAGCTCGAGGCCCGTGCGGTCGCCGACGTGGGCGAGGCGCGCATAGCGGTGGCCGCCGAAGTCGCGCTGGAGGATGCGACCGTCAGGTGTCCGGTCGAAAACAGCTCCCCACTCCTCGAGCTCGAGGACTCGGTCGGGTGCCTCCTGGGCGTGGATCTGGGCCATGCGCCAGTTGTTGAGCATCTTCCCGCCGCGCATGGTGTCGCGGAAGTGCACCTTCCAGTTGTCCTCGGGCCAGACGTTGCCGAGCGCCGCCGCGACGCCACCCTCGGCCATGACGGTGTGCGCCTTGCCGAGCAGCGACTTGCACACAAGCGCCGTCCGGGCGCCCGTCGCGCTCGCCTCGACCGCGGCACGAAGCCCCGCGCCGCCCGCGCCGATGATGAGGACGTCGAGAGTATGGGTCTCGTACTCGGCCATCAGAAGATCCTCGGGTCGTGCATCGTGCCGCTCGCGACGAGCCACGTGTAGAGGTCGGTCGCGATGATCGAGAACAATGAGCACCACGCGAAGAGCTGGTGGTGCGCGTTGAGCCGGGAGGAGACGTTCTTCCAGAACCAGTGGCGCGCGGGCGCGTCCGAGAAGCGCTTGAGGTTGCCGCCGCACAGGTGGCGGCACGCGTGGCATCCAAGCGTGTAGGCCCAGATGAACACGGCATTGATCACGAAGATGAGCGTCCCGACGGCGACCCCGACGCCGTTCGGGAAGCGGAAGGCCGCGATCGCGTCCCATGTGAGGATGCCCGCGAATATCACTGCGACGTACCACGTGTAGCGGTGGAGGTTCTGCAGGAGCAGGGGCAGGCGCGTCTCGCCCGTATAGCGGTGACGCGGGCTCGACGGGGCCGTCGAGCCCGCGTCCGGGACCGTGCACGCCGGCGGGGAGAGCCAGAAGGAGCGGTAGTAGGCCTTGCGGTAGTAGTAGCAGGTCGTGCGGAACGCACCCGGGAAGACGAGGATGAGCCACGCGGGCGAGATCCGCCACCAGTTGCCGAACACGGGTCCCCAGACGTACCCCGCTGTCGCGCAGCTGTGGGTGAGGCAGGGAGAGTACAGGGGCGACAGGTAGTCGCGCCCGACGTTGCCCGCGTAGAAGTCTCCATTGCGCAGCGCGGCCCAGACCGAGTAGGCGATGAAGCCAAGCAGGCCGAGCGCGGTGAGCGTGGGCTGGACCCGCCAGCGGTCCGTGCGGAGCACCGTCGATAGTGGTGGACCACCTCGTGTCCCGCCGATCCGTACCGGCGTCGGGCGCGGCGGTCCCTGCGTCTGGTCCACGACGGTCACCGGCAGTCCTCCATGTCAGAGCCCTCGAGCGGCCGTGCCGCGGCTCGCTCGCGCGGGCTCGGCATCGTCGGCCGGCCCGACCGTCGATCATCCTCGCGCCAACGCCTGGCGCGTTGCGAAACGGTGCCGCCCCGGGGCTCGGTGCGGCACGCCCCGCTCGGCGAGGTCGCGCCGCGCGAGCCCGCCGTTAGGCTCGCCCGGGTGGACGACGATCGCCCCCCTCCCGAGCGCGTTGAGCGGCCGGCGACGCTGCGGGCGCTCCGTGCGGCCGGCTGGCGTTCCGAGCCGGTGCGTGCGGAGATCCGCCGCAACGTGCTCGCTCGCATCGCGGCGGGAGCGCCGCTCGTCGACGGAGTCCTCGGCTTCGAGCAGACCGTCATCCCCCAGCTCGAGCGCGCGCTCATCGCCGGGCACGACGTCATCCTTCTCGGCGAGCGGGGTCAGGCAAAATCTCGCGTCATCCGCTCGCTCGTCGAGCTACTCGACGAGTGGACGCCGATCGTCGCGGGCTCCGAGATCAACGACGACCCGCTGCAGCCGACCTCGCGCTACGCGCGCGATCTCGTCGCCGAGCTTTGCGACGACACCCCGATCACCTGGGTGCACCGCAGCGACCGCTACGGCGAGAAGCTCGCGACGCCGGACACCTCGATCGCGGACCTCATCGGCGAGATCGACCCGATCAAGGTCGCCGAGGGCCGCTACCTGTCCGACGAGCTCACGATCCACTACGGGCTCGTCCCGAGGACGAACCGCGGGATCTTCGCGGTCAACGAGCTTCCCGACCTCGCGGAGCGCATCCAGGTCGGCCTGCTCAACGTGCTCGAGGAGCGCGACGTGCAGATTCGCGGCCATCGCGTGCGCCTGCCCGTGGACGTGCTCCTCGTCGCGACGGCGAACCCCGACGACTACACGAACCGCGGGCGTATCATCACGCCGCTGAAGGACCGCTTCGGCGCGCAGATCCGGACCCACTACCCCCGCGACGTCGCGACCGAGGTCGCGATCGTCGCCCACGAGGTCCGACCCCTCGCCGGAGCGGGTGTCGAGGTCGACGTGCCCGCGTTCATGGCCGAGGCCGTCGCGTGGGTGAGCCACGCGGCCCGCGCGAGCTCGCGAGTCGACCAGCGCTCCGGCGTGTCAGTGCGCACGAGCGTCGCGAACTACGAGACGCTCGCCGCCGCGTCCCTGCGGCGGGCGGTGCTCGCGGGCGAGCGGGTCGCAGTGCCGCGGGTGAGCGATCTCGGCGCGCTCGTGCCGTCGACGATCGGCAAGATCGAGGTCGAGGCGCTCGACGAGGGCGACGAGGACGAGATCGTCGGTCAGCTCCTCGCGTCCGCGGTCCTCCAGGTCTTCCGGGACCGCTGCCCGCAGGCGTCGCTCGCTCAGGTCGTCGCGGCCTTCGGCGAGGGTGTGACTGCCGAGGTCGGCACGGATGTGCCGTCCTCGGCATACGTCACCCTTCTCGCCTCGCTTCCAGCTCTCGCACCTGCTGTCGACGAGCTCGTCGGGCCCGGCGCGTCGCCCGACCACGTCGCGAGCGCGGTCGAGCTCGTGCTCGAGGGCCTCCACCTCTCGCGCCGGTTGAACAAGGTCGTCCTCGCCGGGGCATCGACCTACCGCGGCCGCTGACGGGCCGTGCCGGTGAACGAGGCGAGGCGCTCGCCGGGCGGGGGGTCGTGGCGGTACTCGAGCTGGGACGGCACGCAGGAGCCGCCGGTCGTGGGCGCCGACGACGTGCTCGGCGCGGTGGCCGACGACCTGCTCTACCACGGGGACCTCGACGCGGCCCTGCGCCGCGCGCTCCAGCAGGGCTTCAGGATGCCGTCCGGCGAGCGGGTCGCGGGCCTGCGCGACCTGCTCGATCGGCTCGCGACGCGCCGCGAGGAGCTCCTCGGCACGGGCGACCTCTCACGGGTGCACGATGACGCGAGGCGTCGCCTCGAGGAGCTGCTCGACACCGAGCGCGCGGAGCTCGACCGGTCTGCGGCGGCCGCGGGTGACGATGGCGGCGAAGCCGCTCGGCGCGCCGCCGACGGCCACACACAGCTCGACCTGCTCCCCGCGGGGCTTGCTGCGCGCCTGCACGAGCTCGCGAGCTACGAGTTCGCATCGGACGCCGCGGCGGGCGCGTTCGAGCGGCTCGTCGCGGACCTACGGCGCGACCTCGCTCAGCTGCAGCTCGACGGGGCGGCGGCAGCGATGGCCGCCGCGGGGCCCGAGGAGCGCGAGCACCTGCGCGCGGGGCTCGGCGCGCTGAACACCATGCTCGAGCAGCGGGCCGCGGGCGACGAGCTCGACCCGTCGTTCGATCGGTTCATGTCCGAGTTCGGCGACCTGTTCCCCGGCGGCGCCCGCGACCTCGACGACCTGCTCGCGCAGCTCGCCGAGCGCGTGGCCGCGGGGAGCGCGCTGCTCGCCTCGATGACGCCGGAACAGCGCGCCGAGCTCGCGGCGCTCTCCGAGGAGCTGTTATCGGACGTGGACCTCGCGTGGCAGCTCGCCCGCCTCGACGGGAACCTGCGTGCCGCGATCCCCACTCTCGGATGGGACCGGCCGTCGCCGCTCTCCGGCCGCGGAGAGATCGGGCTGGGGGCGGCGACCGACGTCTTCGCGGGCCTCGCCCGCCTCGACGAGCTCGCGTCGGCGCTCCGGTCCGTGACCCAGCCCGGCGAGCTCGCCGAGGTCGACCCCGACGCGATCGAGCAGCTGCTCGGGCCCGACGCGGCGAGGGACCTCGAGGTGCTTGCAGGCCTGACGCGCCGTCTCGAGGAGGACGGCCTCGTGTCGCGCAAGGAAGGTAAGCTCGAGATGACGCCGCGCGGGCTACGCCGGCTCGGCTCGCGCGCGCTCGACGAGCTGTTCTCGCGTCTGCGTCGCGACCGCGTCGGCGAGCACCCGGTGGGCGTCGCAGGGACCGGTCACGACCGCGTCCCGGACACCAAGCCGTACGAGCACGGCGACCCGCTCCGGCTCGACATCGAGCGGACGTTGCGCAACGCGCTCCTGCGCACCGCGTCGACGGCGGCGGGGATGCCGCGAGTGCCGGTCCGCGTCGTGCCGGACGACTTCGAGGTCGAGCGCAACGAGCACCTGAGCACAGCATCGACAGTCCTCGCGGTCGACCTCTCGCTGTCGATGCCGATGCGGGACAACTTCCTCGCGGCGAAGAAGGTCGCGATCGCGCTGCAGTCGCTGATAGCGAGCCGCTACCCGCGCGACTATCTCGGTCTCGTCGGCTTCTCGGCGACGGCCCGGGAGATCCGGCCCGAGGAGCTCCCCTCGGTGTCGTGGGACTTCGCCTACGGCACCAACCTGCAGCACGCGCTCGCGCTCGGCCGGTCGATGCTCGCCTCGCGGCGCGGCGCGAAGCAGATCATCGTGATAACCGACGGCGAGCCGACGGCGCACGTTCTCGAGGGTGGCGAGGTGTTCTTCGACTACCCGCCGGCGCGCGAGACGATCGAGGCGACGCTCGGCGAGGTCGTCCGCTGCACGCGGGCGCGCATCACGATCAATACCTTCGTCCTCGACGCGACGGGAGGACTGCGCGCGTTCACCGAGCAGATGACGAGGCTCAACCAGGGACGCGCGTTCTTCACGACGCCCGACGAGCTCGGCGGCTACGTCCTCGTCGATTTCGTCGAGCGGCGCTCGAGCCGGACGCGCCACCTGGGGCGCGGCGCCTGAGTCCGGGCGGAGCCCCGAGCGAGCTCCCCCTTGCACCTGGCCGTGAGCTGGGCCATCATTATGACATCGGTGTAATTCCACCGTTGCCACTCGGCCCCGGGTGGTGGTCGGCGAGAGGAGGGTGCCGGTGAACGTCCAGGCGCTCGTAGGCCAAATCGACCAGGAGTGGCAGTCACGCGCGAACTGCATGGGCGTCGATCCCGAGCTGTTCTTCCCCGAGCGGGGCTCGTCCACCCGCGAGGCGAAGGAGGTGTGCCGTGGCTGCGTCGTCCAGCAGGACTGCCTAGAGTTCGCGATCGCGAACGGCGAGAAGTTCGGCATCTGGGGCGGCATGAGCGAGCGTGAGCGCCGCCGCGTGCGCCGGTCACGCGTGCTGCACGACCGCGGGGTCGAAGCGGCTTCCTGAGTCAGCCGCCGCGCGCGGCGCGGCCCGCGTCCGCGAGCCGGTACTCGATCGTCCGCTCCTCGGCGAGGTCGAGGCGGGGCCAGTGACCGGCCGGCGCCCGGTGGAGCACGTCCCGCGGGACGAGGCCGACGAGCTCCGCACGGTCGACGGTCGCCAGCGCGTCGACGGCGTCGTAGATCTCGTCCGGTCCGACCTCGAGGGGCGAGACGAGGTTGCAGGAGACCTGAACCCCGCTGCCGACCTCGAGTCCGAGTGCGCGCACCGCCGGACCGCGTATGGCCGATGCGACGCGGCGAGCGAGCGCGAGGTCGCGATCGGCGAGCCAGAGGTTGTACGCGACGAGCGGGCTGCGGGCTCCGACGCACGCCGCTCCCGCGGAGGGGTGTGGCTCGGCGGGGCCGGCGTCGGGGAGGAGCGGGTGGAACGCCGTGTGCCGGATCTCGGGCAGCGATCGCTCGGGCCCGTAGCAGAAGCACGGGAGCGCGAGCGCCTTCCCTGCCCAGTGTGCGAAGTCGTCCCGCGCCTCGATCGCCTCGGCGAGGTCGCCACGGGCGCCGTCCGTGGCGACCGGCACGAAAGGGACGACGTCGAGGACGCCGATGCGCGGGTGCACTCCCGTGTGCTGCGAGATATCGAGGAGCGCTACGGTCGCCTCGGCGAGCACTCGGACATCGGCGATGAGCCGGGCACCGGCGAGCGTGAGCACGGAGCGGTTGTGCCACGGGTCGACGTGGAGGTCGAGGAGGGAGGTGCCGGCGGCATCGGCGAGCGCGCGCACCCGCGAGCGGCACCGGCCTTCGCTCACGTTCACGACGCATTCGAGCACGGCCCACTCCCGGGTCGCATGGCGGCCTTCGCCGTCGCCTCGGCCGGGCTCGCCGGCCGCCCGACGCGCGCTAGCGGGTCGTGTGCAGGGTCAGGTGCCGGCGCTGACGCGCGAGGCGGCGGCGCTCCCTCTCGGAGGTGCCGCCCCAGACGCCGTGGTCTATGTGGTTCACCATCGCGTACTCGAGGCACTGCGCCTTCACCGGGCAGTCCGCGCAGATGCGGCGTGCGATCTCGACGCCGACGCCGTCGCTCGGGAAGAACGTCTCGGGAGGGAGATCCCGGCACTTGCCCTCTGTCATCCACACGGTGTCCATCACACCACCATTCTGCCGCCCCGGGGCGGTCCGCCGTGTCGCGTTGCCGAGCGCCGACGACCGTCGGTCCGACTGGACCCGAACCGCACGACCGGCACGTCCATTTTCTTCGGTGGCGCCCGCAGCCATGCCGCGCTCTCGCACGACCCTGCTTCACCTGCGGGTATCCGCCTGTCCCGTCACGCTACACCTCGTTGCTGTGTCCGAGCTGTTAGCGCACCGTTAGCACTTTGTGTCGCGAACGCAGGATGTGCCGAGATCATCTGGGCTGCGCCGTGCGCTCACGGGTCGAGGTGTCTGCGCGAAGGCGCGCCGCTCCGGGGGCGGCCACGCCCGCCGGTAGAGTGAGGGGCGCGAAGGCCGCACGGTCGACACCAAGGAGCACCGAATGACGATGTCCCCCGCCGAGGCGAGCGCGCCGCCCGAGCCACCTCGCGGTCACGTGCGCGTCGTCTATCTCGGCCCCGTCGCTCCCCATTGGGAGGTCGACTCGCAGTTCGGCGAGAGGGCCGTCGTCGAGGCGTTCCGCGAGCGTGCGCTCGCCCGCCTCGTGCTCCTCCCACCGCACGACCCTCAATTCCGCAGGAACCGCGAGCGCGTCGTGCGCGATGCGGAGCGCGAGAACCTCCTCCTCGAGTGGGATCTCGGGATCCCCGAGGAGGAGCCACCGCCGGGGCGTCCCGCCGCGTCGGCCGCAGCAGACGTCGCGCCGGTACAGGCCGCAGCAGACGTCGCGCCGGCCGAGCCGCCGGTCGGCTAGCGCGAGTCTCCTGGATCTTTCCAGGAGCGGTGGGCCGGGGCCGGTCGCACGGCGCGGACTGCTCGGCGAGTCGTGCCCGGAGGTCGCTACGCGGTGCCGCCCGGGTCGTCGCGGTCGGGGAGCGAGGGGAGATTGACCCGCTCGAGCCAGAGCCCGGGCGCGTCGAGCTCTGCGGGAGTGGGCAGATCGGTCTCCACGACCCAGAGCTTCGTGAGCTCGGCGTCGCCGCTGCGCTCGACGACGCCCCTGACGAACGCCTCGCCTCGATCGACCGCGTCCTGGTCGAGGTGGAGCCCGAACAGCGACTCCGCGACTCGCTCTTCGTCGCCGCGCTCGACACGTCGGCGCCGCATCGCCTCTGCGATTGCTCCCCTCGCGCCTATCGCCCGCGCGGCGACCGTGTCGGTCACCCATGCTGCGTAGCCCGCGATCGCGGAGCTGAGCGCTGAGAGCTCGGCACGCACCCGGCGTATCTCCGGCGTCTCCTCGATCTCCCCGAAGGCGCCGGGGTCGCCGAGGAGCCTCGTGAGGTCCGACAGGTCTGGGCTCGAGCCCGACACGGCCTCGCCGAGGCGCTGCTCGAGCGCCTTCGGGTCCGGCCGGAAGCCTCGCGCCTGCGCGACGAGCAGGGACTCGAGCCGTGCGCGGACGTGAGGCCGCGTGAGGACCGCGTGGGTCGCGACATCGTGGACGCACAGCCACAGCAAGAGGTCGTCGGGCGGGAGGCTCCAGTCCTCGGCGAAGCGTCGCGCGTTGGCCGGCACGACGAGCAGCTCCGCGTCGGCGCGGCGCGGCAGCGGCAGCTCGTACTGGCCGAGCGCGCGCTGCGCGAGGTGGCCGACGATGGAACCCACCTGCATTGCGATCATCGCCGGCGCGACGGCGGTCGTCCACTGCCCGACGAACGCGACGAGCTCGTCGTCAGGGCTCGCATCCGGGTCGGGCGTGCTCGGCGCGGCACCGGGCGACGCGGGCGCGAGCGCGGCGGCGATCTGCTCGATGACCGGACGCCACCCCTCGAGGCTCCGTCGCGCCCATTCGGCGGGGCCGGTCGCGACGATCGACAGCGGCTGGCCGAGCGGAGTCGTCGTCATGCCTGTCACGTCCGCGACATGGAGCTCCGCGACGCCGAGGAGGCCCTCGAGACGCATGCGGTCGACGGGGTCGACGTTTGCCTCGGGCGCGTCGTCCGACGCGATGCGCTGCGCGAGCTGGAGCGCGAGATCCCACTGGATCGGCGCGTCGGACTTGAGGAGCCGGAGCAGGTCGCCCAGCATCCCCGGGAAGAAGCCGCCCATGCCCGCGGGGAGGTCGGGGTCCATGACGCGAATCTAGGCGCGGCGCCCTACGGTCGCGGCCGGAGCCGTCCCGGAGGTAGCGGCGGAGCGGGAATCGGCTCTTGCGTATCGCCGATCACCGGAGCGAAGCCCCCCGCCTCCCACCGGGCACGAGCCTCGGAGATCTCGTCCGCGGTGCGCGCGACGAAGTTCCACCACATGAGGAGGTCCTCGCCGAGCGGGGCGCCACCGAGGAGAAGAGTCCTCGCGCGACCGTCGGCGCGCAGCACGACGCGCTCCGCGCCAGCGCCGAGCACAGCGAGCGTGCCGGTAGCGACGGGTGTCGTGTCGCAGGTGACCATGCCGTCGAGCGCGACGACGCCGTACTCGAACGCGGGGTCGAGCGCGACGGTCGCGGTCGCGATCCCCGGGACGGGCCGCGACACGAGCTCGACGGCGACCGTGGGCGACCGGCCCCGCGCCATCGACGGTGTTCCCGCGAAGGCTCCGAGAAGGACGCGGCCGTCGAAGTCCCCCAGGTCGACGGTCGGGATCTCGGTGAGGTGGTGGTACTCGGGAGCGACGTGCCGGAGGTGCCCCGGCAAGGCGATCCACAGTTGGACGCCGTGGAGCAGCGGCCCGCCGCCCGGTCGGGAGCGCTCGCTGTGCGCGAGCCCGGTGCCAGCGGTCATGAGAGACACCTCGCCGGGCCGTACGAGAGCCTCGTTCCCGAGGCCGTCGCGGTGGACGACCTCTCCCGCGACGAGGTAGGTGACGGTCTCGAGACCGACATGAGGGTGGGGTGCGACCTCCATCGCCGGCCGGTCCGCACCGGAGGGGAGCCGGTAGAGGTCCGCGAAGCACCACGGTCCGACCGTGCGCCGGCGGCGGGAGGGGAGCAGGCGCGTGACGGGCGTACCTCCGGCGAGCTCCAGGTTGCGCCCGTAGGTGATCTGCACGCTCGTGGCGCTCACGGCGCCGGAGTCCGCGCGCGTCACGACGGGGGTCCTAGCCGAGCTGCGCGTCGCCGAGAACTGGATCGACGACGAACGTCCGTCCCCCGCGGTCGATCCGCACGGGCACGCGTGCCCCCGCCGGCTCGAAATAGAGGCGTCCCTGCAGCTCGGCCATAGAGGTCACGCGGTGGCCCGCAACCGAGACGATGACGTCGCCTGGCCGCACGCCCGCGATCCACGCCGCGCTCGACGGGGTCACGAGCGTGACCCGTACGCCGGACACCGGAGCGCTCGCCGTCGCGCCGTCGATCCCGAGCCATCCGTGGTCGACGGTGCCGTTGGAGAGGAGCTGGCGGACGACGCCGGACGCGATCCACGCCGGCGTCGCGAGAGCATCTCCACCGGCGCTGCTGGTCACGATCCCGAGGACCCCCCCGTGGGCGCCGAGGAGCGCGCTCCCCGGCGGAGCGGCGCTCGTGGCGAGGTCCGTCGTCATCGCGTCGACGAGGGTCGCGCTGCGCGTCGGCGTCGTCGCACCCGAGGTCTCGACCGACCCGACGGAGAGACGGGTCCCTCCGGGGGCGGTCAGCGCGACGGCGAGCTCGCTCCCGCCGGACGGCGGAGCCTGCTCGAACGGGGCGACAGCGAGATCGGTGACGCCGTTGATGTGGATGAGCGCGAGGCCGCTCGAGGCCGCGCGCTGCGACATGTCGCTCGCGACGACCGTCCCGACGTACGCCATCCCGTCGGGGAGGGTCACCATCACACTCGTGGCGCCCACGACCTCGGCTGCGGGCGCGAGCAACATGCCGTCCGAGCGCACGCCGATCCCGAGGCAGCGTGTCGCGCTAGAGCCGCGGGTGACGTCGAGGTAGACGAGAGAGCGGCCGACCGTCGCGATCTGCGCGGCGAGCGCGGAGCCGACGGCCTGGGCCGCGGGCAGCGACGTCCCGGTGGAGCGCGACGCGAGTGCGGTGCCGACGCCGAGCTCTCGCCCGTCGGCCGGAGAGCGGGAGGTGATAGCGGAGGCAAGATGGGTCCCGAGCGCGACGAGCCCGGTCGCGAGGATCGCGCCGACGAGGCCCGCGGTCCACGCGCTCGCACGCGTCGGCTGGCTCGCCAGCCACCGCCGGCGGACCGTGATGGGGTCGAGTGGGAGCGAGGTCCCGAGCGAGCCGAGCTCGGACGGGTGGCGCCAAAGGCGGTCTTCGGCCGGAAGCGGAGGGGAGGTCGAGTCGTCCTCCGGGAGGTCGTCGAAATCGTCGGCGAACGCAGCCACGGCGCATGACGCTACCCCTGCGGGCGCCCGGTTGTCGGTCGGCCCGTCCCGGCCGGCGCGTACGATGACGCGGTGACCGGTCTCGACAGGTGAGCAACGATCTCGCGATCGACTTCGGGTCGGCGACGACGCGTGTCGCGGACGCCCGGGGCGCACTCCTGCTCGAGGAGCCGACGGTAGCGGCCGTCGACGCGGACACGGGTCGGCTGCTCGCGTTCGGCCGCTCCGCGCCCGCGCTCGCGTCCGCGACCGCGGGGCGCGTGCGTCTCGAGCGGCCCGTGCGCCACGGGCAGCTCGTCGACATCGCGCTCGCGGAGGACGTCCTCGTCGAGGTGCTGCGCGCGGCGGGGCTCTCGCGCGTCGCGCATCCCCGCGTCCTCGCGTGCGTTCAGGCTTCGGCGACCCACGTGCAACGCCGCGCGCTCGACCGGGCGCTGCGCAAGGCGGGTGCTCGTCAGGTGCGCTTCATCGAGCAGCCGGTCGCCTGCGCGCTCGGGTCGGGCCTGCCGATCGAGGAGCCGTCGGGTTCGATGGTCGTCGACATCGGAGCGGGGACGACGGAGATCGGGGTGCTCGCTCTCGGTGGCATCGTGACGTCCGCGTCGCTCGCAGTCGGGGGCGGGGACGTCGACGAGTCGGTCCGACTGCTCCTCTCGCGTCGCTTCGACCTCGTCGTCGATTCGAGGGTCGCGAGCGAGGTCGTGCGGCGCATCGGGGCGGCAGGGGCATCGCCGGCCCCCCACCTCGAGGTGACCGGTCGCCGCGGCGCGGACGGGCGGCCGCACTCGGTCGTCGTATCTGGTGCGGAGATCCGGCCAGCGCTCGACGAGCTCGTCGCGCCCATCGTCACCGCTGCTGTCGAGTGCGTCGCGAGTGCTCCGCCGGACCTCGCGAACGACCTCCTCGGCTCGGGCCTGCATCTATCGGGTGGAGCCTCGCAGCTTGCCGGGATCGCGCAGCGGATCGCGAGCGCGACGGGGCTAGCGGTCCACGCGTCCGCCGAGCCATCGCGCGTCGCGGTGATCGGCGCGTCGCGTTGCCTCGCGACGTTCGACGTGCTCGGGGCGTCGCTCAGCGCGGCTCCTCGTCGCTGAGCCCGAGCACGTCTTCGGCCGCTTGTCTCACCTGCCAGTCGCGATCCTCCAGCCGATCTCGGAGCGCCGACTCGACGTCCCCGCCGGAGAACGCGGCGAGGGCGACGACGGCCCTGCGGCGGATCGCCGGCGCGTCGCGCGTCGCCTCGATCACGGCGGCGCGCCCGCGATCGTCACCGATCGCGCCGAGCGCGGCGACCGCGGACTCTCGGCACAGCCGCTCGGGGTGCGACAGCGCGATCGTGACTAGCGCGGGCACCGCGTCTACGAGCTCGAGCTCGCCGGCGGCGAATGCGGCCGCTTCGACGACACTCGGGTCAAGATCCTCGAGGCACGGCGTTACGGGTGAACCGGGCACGGTGACAGCGAGCTCGCACGCCCCGCGCCGTGCGACAGGGTCTGCGTCGCGGGCCAGAGCCGCGATGTCACCTGGTGTCGCTCGCTCCATGCGGACGAGCGCGGCGAGCGCGGCGACGCGCACCTTCGAGTGGGGGTCGCCGAGCGCGGCACGCACCCCTAGCTCGTCGCCGGCGCGCCCGGTGCGGGCGACGTCACCTCGGCGCCGGGCCGCGGCGCGCTCGGTGTCGTCGTCCGATCGGTCCTCGGATCTCGTGGCGGGCATGCCCGTCCTCCTCCGCGCTTTACTCGCGACTCGCCCGATGCGCTCTTCATGGCAGGCTACGGGCTGTGAGCACCTCCTCCCGTCGGTCGTCGCGCGGTCGCGGGCGCGCTGCTGGCGACGACTCCGCCGACGCGAACTCCCGCGTCGCTCTCCGTCGCCCGAGGCTGCGCTGGCGTGTCGTCGCGATCGCCATGTCCTTCGTCGCGCTCCTGATCCTCGCCGCGGGCGTCGCCTCAGTCATCGACGTGCCGTATTACGCGATCACGCCAGGAGCCGGCATCCCGGTGTCGGGCCTCGTGACCGTGCCGAGACGTCTCGCGCACTCCCACCTCGGCTCCGTGCTGCTCACCGACGTCGAGGTCGTCCCTCTTCGTGCCCTCTCCTACATCTACTACGAGCTCGACTCGAACGCGCAGGTCGTGCCCGCTGCCGCTCTCGTCGGGACAGCGAGCGGCGCGCAGTACCAGGCGCAGGGGTCGGTCGACATGTGGAACGCACGTGAAGCGGCGATCGTCGTCGCGCTCCGCCAGCTCGGCTACCACACACGCGCGGTGCCCTCGGGCGTGATCGTCTACCAGCCGGAACCCGGCTCGGCCGCGTCCCGCGGGCTTGGCGTCGGCGACGTCATCACCTCCGTGGACTCAGGTCGCGTCCGGACGCTCGCCGCGCTCGTGGCGGCTCTCGGCGCGCACGGTCCCGGGTCGACCGTCGAGCTCGGGGTGCGTCCGCTGACAGGCCGTGCCGTGCACCGCGTGCGCGTGCGCCTCGGCGAGATCCGCGTCGACGGATCGGGTCCGGACGCACCGGAGACGTGCGCCGCGGCGCGCACCGACACGCAGCTCCCGCCGCTCGAGGTTCACGGCGTGCCGGCAGCATGCCTCGGCATCGCGGCCGAGCAGGCGTACACGGCGGTCGGCGTGCCGTTCCCCGTGTCGATCTCCGCCGACGGGATCGACGGCCCGTCGGCGGGCCTCGCGTTCACGCTCGGGCTCATCGAGAAGCTCGACCACGAAGACCTCGTCGCAGGCCTGAAGGTCGCGGCGACGGGCACGATGTCGGTGACTGGCCAGGTGGGCGACGTCGGCGGCGTCGCCCAGAAGACGATCGCCGTCCGCGACGCGGGCGCGTCGCTGTTCTTCGTGCCGCCGAGCGAGCTGCAGACGGCCGAGGCGCACGCCGGCCCT
>DATLRJ010000083.1:0-9675 GCA_035534715.1 Acidimicrobiales bacterium
CTCGGCATCGGCGACGTCGCGTTCGACCGTGATCGCCGGGGCGCACCCGGCCATCGCGACGCAGCGATCGAGATCGGTCGCGATCTCGAAAGCGTCGGCGTCGACAGCGACGACGAGGCGGGCACCGGGATGCTGCCGGTGGACTACCTCGAAGGCGCGGATGGCATCCGCGACCCGCGCGATCCGGTCGGGCGCGCCGAAGAGCCCGAGCACTCCACAGCCGGCGTCGCGCACCGGCGCCTCGAGCTCCCCGCCGAGGCTGGCCGGCTCGGGCACGTAGTGGACGACCGCTCCGGGCGAGCGCGCGGACAGCTCCCGTTCCGCCCACCAGCTGCTCGCGACGACCGCCGCACTCGCCTCGACGAGGCGACGCGACATCAACGGCACGAGCGAGTCGACTCCGGACGACCCGTCGGTCCCCCGGTGCGGCACGTGGTCGCCGAGATCTTGACGGTCGAGGCGCGCCTCCTCCCGGAAGACCGCTCCGTCCGGCCCACCGCCTATCCGCAGGTAGAGAGAGACGAGAGAGGGATCATGGAGCACGACGACTCCAGGGTCGGCGAGGGCACGGGCGTGCATGTAGCCGTGCAGCGGTGCGTCATCGGCGACGTGGTAGACGCTCACGTCCTCGGGAGTCGGCCGGTAGCGCGAGGCCGAGACGACGGTACAGCGCTCGGGTGCGCTCACGGCCTCCGCGACGTCGTCCCGGACGACCGCGAGCACCTCGACCGAGCGCGCGAGCTCGGCGAGCAGTGGCACGGCGGACCCCGCGACGGTGCCGCCCTGCGGCGGGAGCGGCGTCCAGACCGCGAGCCTCATCTCTTGGTCGGAGCGCGCGTCACCTGCGACGTGCGACGATCGCGTAGTCCTGCGCGTTGAAAAGCCGCCCGTTCAAGAGGTCGACGATCTGGCGGAGGTCCTCGGCCCATGGCTCGCCGACGCCGAGCGACGGCATCGGCCGCAGCTCTTTGCGCGCGAGGAGTCGCACCTCGACGTCGGCGAAGCCGCGAGCCTCCACGAGGAACGCGAGAAGCGCCGGCGGCAGCGGGTTCCGGTGGGTCGGGTCGAGGTAGAACGACGACGCGCCGACGATGAGGTTCTCCGGGTTCGGCGTCTCGAGGACGAGGAGCCCTCCCGGCTCGATCGCGCGTACCGCTAGGTCGAGGAACTCGATGAGATCGTCGGTCCCGAGATGCTCCGCGACGTGGATCGCCGTGATCGCGCGAAGGCTCCGCTCCTCGAGCCCGAGCAGGTGCTCGCGAGCGTTGGCGAGACGCATGTCGAGGCCGTTCTTGCGGCCGACCTCGACCGAGCGCGCGCTGACCTCGATGCCATACGCCGGAACACCTGCCTCGCCGAGCACGTCGAGCCACTCGCCGCGCCCGCATCCGACGTCGAGCACCGGTGCGTCGGACGCGATCGCACGCACGTCGGCGAGGTACTCGCGCGCCCTCTCCTTCACGGTCTCGTACGGGCCGCGCAGCGCTTCCTCGAACGGTCCGTAGAGGTTCTCGAAGGCACCGGGTGTGCCGGCGAGCTCTGCCAGCGGCGGAGGTTGGGGGAGGCTGCGCCTCACGACGTCGAGGACGACGTCGACCTGCGAGAGCCTCATGCGGACGTCCGCTAGGCGCCGCTCGAGCTCCTGCCGCAGCTCACCGAGCCTCGCGTCGGTCGTGGCGAGCTCCGAACGCGCGAGCTCGTAGCGCTGCGCTAGCTCCCCCATCTCGGTGCGGATCGCGCCCACGCCGTCGTGGAAGCGGGCAAAGGACTGCTGGTGCGCAAGCTCGACCTCCTCCCGCAGCAGGCTGCGGTCGAGCTGGACGTCCTCGAGCACCTCACGCACGGCGAAGATCGCGTGCCCGTGGTGCTCGACGGTCCCCCCCTGCTCGAGCAGTACGGCGAGCAGGTCGCGATTGAACTCGACCTGGTGTCGAAGGAGGGGCCAGCACAGGCGCGCCACGATCCGCTTCACGAGCCGGTGCGGCGCGCCGTACGGCACGGGAAGGCCGAGGTCCGCGTTGGCTTCGAGATCGGCCCGCCGCTGCGGGTCACCTGTTCGGTTCGGCAACGTCCGCTCCCTCCTCGTGTCGCTCGCGTCGCGACGCCGCCGGACGCCGGACGAGCCTAATAGGCGGCACCGCGTGCGGCAGGTGGCGGCGGCCATCGAACGGCACGCTGCGTACGGGCGCGTGCCTCCGCGTCCGCCTCGGCATCCGCGGCCACGGCGAACGCGCGGAGGGCCGCGCCGACCGTCGCCGGACCGAGCATGTCGCCGGCCCGCGCCGCGGCCGCCGCGCCGATCCGCTCACGTTCGCCCTGGTCCCGAGCGAGCCGCCGCATCCAACGAGCGGCACCCGCGACGTCGGGCTCGACCCAGAACACGCCTCGGTCGCGCGAGAGGTCCGCGTAGGCGTCCGCGTACATCTCGCCGCCGACCAGCGGCGAGATCTCGTAGCCGACGAGGCACGCGCATTCCGAGCTCATGTAGTCGAGGTTTCCGGACCATCCGGTCGCGAGCACCGGCTTGCCGCTCGCCATCGCGTCGGCTAGGCGCAGCCCGAAACCTTCGGCCCGGTGGAGCGACACGAACACGTCCGTGCCGGCCACGAGACGGTCGAGCTCGGCGGAGGTCGGGTCGACGACGAGCTCGCCCCGCAGGCGCTCGAGCTCGAGCTCGAGCTCGGCGTGCGCCTCGAGGCGGCGGCCCGCCCCGCACAGCGCGACGACGAGGCGCGCGACGGCACCGCGCTCGTCCGGCGCGAAGGCCTGGCGGAACGCCGCGGCCGCGGCGCGCGGGTTCGACCTCGCGACGGGCGAGCCCTCATCGACGATCGCGAGGAAGGTGCAGGGCCCCCCGTGCGGTGCAGTCTCGGCCCGCAGTGGCCGTGCGAGCCACGGTACGACGTCGACCGGCACGGAAGTGACGAGCCGGGCGACATCTGCGGCGAACACGCTCGGCGCGAGCACGCGCCCGGAGATGGTGAGGACGTCCTCGTACGCCGCCGGAAGGCCGACGCACTCGGGCGCGATCACCGATACGACGTGGCGGCCCCGATCGCGGCGCACCTGCGCGAGGCGTCCGTATCGTTCGGCGTCGTGCGGGTCGACGAACAGGAGGTCGACCCGGTGCGGACCCGAACCCTCGATCCAGAGGTCAGCGGGGTCGAGCGCGCGGACCGCGCTGCGTACCGCGCTCATCCTCTCGTCGTGAGCTGCCGGCCGCGCGCCCGTCCGGGCGTGGGCGGAGCGGAGCGGAGCACCGCCGCGGCGGGTCCGAGCGGCGGCCCGACTGCCGGCGCTCGTCGGGACGTCGCGCCACGAGGCGAGATGCCCCACACCGGTCGTGGCGGTCGGCGACGCGACAGGCACCACGACGACGTCGACGCCGACCGCACGAAGGACCTCCGTTGTGCGCCGCGCGGCCTCGGCGACCTCGCTCCTGTCGACGGGGCAGAGGACGTTGATCCCGAGCGGGCGACCGGCCGACAGGCTCCTCGCTCTGTGCTCGGCGCGCGACGACGACCGACGCGACGCGCAGTGCTCGAGATGCTCGACGTAGTGCCCGGCGACGACCTCGTAGGTCGCTTCGGCGGCGACGAACTCGCGAGCAGCGTCGCCCGCGCTCCGGCATCGATCGAGGTCGGTCGCCGCTGCGCTCATGAGCGAGACGAGGTGCTCGTGCTCGTGCGCGAAGTCCGTCGTGACGCGCCAGCAGTAACGCTCGTCGAGCTCGCGGAACTGCAGCACGTCGCTCACGATCGCGGGCCTCCCCGCGCCGAGCGTGCGCATCAGCGTCGCGCTCATCTCCCCTGCAGTCGGCCACCGGAGCGAGATACCGACGTCGCATCGGAGCATCTCTCGCTCCAGGTCCTCGAGCGTGAGGTCGGTCTTCACCTCGAGCGCGCCCGCGAGCTCCGGGCGCGCCGCGATGGCCCGCAGCTCACGCTCGAGCAGGTGCTCGTCCGCGCGCCCCGCGACGACCATGCGCGCGAGCGGATGCCGGGCGCGCACCTCGACGAAGGCGTCGACGAGCGGCCGGACGCGCTTGTAATAGTTGATGCCGCCGAAGACGCCGAAGACGATCTCGCCGTCGGCGCGCGGTCGCCCTCCTGAGGGCTCGTGGAGCACCGGCGCGGGGAGCTGGATCGTCCGGATGTCCGCACCGGCGTAACGGTGACGCATCTCCCTCGCCATCGCGGTGCTGTGGACGAGCGTCCGGATGTTCGACTCGACGATCCGCCGAGCGAGCAGGACGCGCAGACGGTCGAGGTCGTGGCGCCCGCCACCGGTCTCGACGAGCGGGAGGACGTCGTCCGGGCCGATCTCGGGGCAATCGTAGGCGACCTCGGCACGGAAGATCGCGCCGTCCGCCCCGCCGCACATCTCTGCGGTGATATCGGCGAGCGATGGGTCGTGGAGGACGAGCAGTCCGGGCTCGTCGAACGCACGAGCCCAGAACGACCGGTGATATCTAGGGTTGTTGCCCATCTGGTAGAGGTTGCAGTCGATGTCGAGCCCGTCCACCGCGGATCGTGGGACGAGGTCGACCCCCTCCGGGGCGCGTGCGGAGGCGAGCTGCGCGTCACCGACCACCGCGACGACGTCGACGTGGTGCCGCAGCTCGTCGAGGAGCTCGAAGCTGTAGTCCGCGATCCCGCTTCGCTCGGGCGGGAGCGGCGAGTAGAGCGCTATCCGCATGGCGGCCGCCTACGGCCGGCGACCGATGACCACGTAGTCGGCGGGACCGAACAGGTGGAAGTTGACCACGTCGACAAGCGGGCCGAGCGCGTCGGCCCACGGCTCCCCGGGCTTTGGTCGCGCGAGCCCACGGGGCTGCTCCGCACGGTCGAGCCGGCGGACCTCGATCTCGCCGAAGCCCCTCGCTCCGACGAGGAACGCGAGCAGAGCGGGAGGGATCGGCCGCGTGTGCGTCGGGTCGAGGTAGAACGACGACGACGCGACGACGACGTTCTCGGGGTTCGGCGTCTCGAGCACGACGAGGCCCCCCGGCCTCACCGCGCGGGCCGCGAGCTCGATGATCTCGACGAGCTCGTCGATCGCGAGGTGTTCGACGAGCTGGATCGCGACGACCGCGCCGAGCGAGCGAGCGTCGACACCGGCAAGATGGGCGCGTGCGTCCTCGTGACGCGCGTCGAGGCCCCGCTCTCTGCACAGGTCGACGTGCTCGGCGCTCACGTCGACCCCGTATGCCTCGACGCCCGCCGCACCCAGCACGTCGAGCAGCTCACCCCTGCCACAGCCGAGGTCGACCACGGGCCCGCCGAGCGACACGAGATCCTCCGCGTAGGGCCGCACGCGCTCGGTGACGACGGGGACGGGCCCGCGGAACGCCTCCTCGAACACGCGCCGCAGGCTCTCGAAGCCGCTCGGCAGCGCTGCGAGAGCAGGCATCTCTACCGGCGCAGGGAAGCTCCGCCGCGCCTGGGCGAGGAAGAGGTCGAGCTGGCTCATGCGGAGCCAGACGTCGTCGAGCGCGCGCCGCCAGCCCTCCGACGCCGCGGGGTCGCCGGTGCCGGCCGGCACGGCGGCCTCGGCCGCCTGCGTGGCCGCGTCGGTTGCTCGTGTGAGCGCTTCGGCCGCCCGGCGCGACGCCCGCTCCGCCTCGGACGCGACGTCGTCGAGCCGCTGGGCGAGCTCTCCGAGATCGGAACGCAGCGGGCCGATGCCCTCGTGATAGCGGGCGAACGCCTGTCGCTGACCGAGGTCGATCTTGTCCTGCACGAGCTCGAACTGGCGGACGATGTCGTCGATCGCGGGCTCGAGGTGCGTGAGGAGGAACTCGTGGCGATCGAGCGGCTCCTCGTGGCGCACGAGGACGGCCGAGTGGTGCTCGAGGTCGCCGAAGGCACGCACGAGCTGGCGCTCGTCGGTGTCGAGACGAGCGCGTACCGCATCGAGCTCCGCGAGCAGCGCCCGGTTGACCGCGACCTGGTGACGTAGGAACGGCCAGAGGAGCCGGCCGACGAGGCGCCTCAGCGTGCGCATGCGGCCGGACGAGACCGGGAGGCCGAGCGCCGCGTTCGCGTCTGCCTCGGACCAGTGCGGAGTCAGACCGGGCACTGAGCATCTCTCCTCGCCGCGGGCGCCGTGGCGGGCGCGCTCCAGGTCGTGCGCATCGCCTTGCCATCGTACAAGGGTGCGCGCCGCGCACCGGGGCGCTCGGCGCCAGCGGCTGGCCCCGGACGGCTAGCGGTCGCGGCCGAACGCGCGCCGCGACCGCGTGCGCCGGGGACGGCCGTGCGAACGACGCCGGGCGAGGATCTCCTCGGCGTGAGCGAAGCGCTCGAGCACGAACGGTGCCCGCGAGTCGACGCCGTGGTGCGCGAGCACGTCGGCGCGCGCCCGCGCGCCGAGCGCCGCGGCCTCGCCAGGGTGCTCGTACACGTCGCGCATGAGGCGCGCGGCCGCGTCGAGGTCGGGCTCCGCCCAGCGCGCCCGGTGCGGGTACGGGTCGTTAGCCACCGGTACCTCCCCCGCCGTGTACGGAACGAGGTACGCGGTGTCCGAGGACATGAACTCGAGGTTGGCGGAGTACGCGGTCGCGACGACAGGCTTTCCGAGCGCCATCGCCTCCGCCATCGTGAGGCCGAAACCCTCGCTCCGGTGGAGCGAGACGTAGCAGTCGCACGTGGCGACGAGGGCGAGGTTCTCCTGCCTCGTCAGGTAGCGGTCGACGACGACGACGTCCGGCCGCTTCGCTGCCGTCCACTTGAGCCGCTCGAGCTCGGGCTGGCGGAGCACGTTGTTGACTGCCTTCACGACGAGCGTCGGCCCCTCGCCAGGCGCGAATGCGCGGGTGAACGCCTCGAGCAGACCGAAGGGATTCTTGCGCTCGACGACGCTCATCATGTCGAAGCAGAACAGGAAGGTGAAGCCGTCGCCGAGCCCGAACGCGGCACGCTCGGCGACGCCGGGGGCGACCTCGAGGATCGGGAGGGGAAACGCGAAGACCGGCTTCGGCGAGATCCTGGATATCGCCGCGCGCGCGAAGTCGCTGATCGCCCATACCTCGTCGACGTAGGCGAACGCACCGAAGAAGCGCTCGGGGAACTCCTCGAGCTCCCAGGCCCACAGCCCGATCGTGTAGCGCCCCTCAAAGAACCGGGGGCCGACGCGGCGCGCGAAGTTCGGGAGCTCGTCGGCGTTCACACAGACGAGGTTGACGTCGAGTCCGAGGTCGACGCCCGGTGCGACCGGGTGCGCCTGCCGACTCACGGTGTTGGTGTCGACGAACGTCGTGCACGCGATGCCCGCGCGCTCGACGACGAGCGCCGCGAGACGGCCGAGCTCGCCGACGCCCGTCTCGGCGCGCAGGTAGCCGGCGACTCGGATGCCGGGCCGGCCGACGTCGACGCGAGACGCGCCCGGTCCGACGAGAGCACGCGCCGCCTCGGCCGCCACGCCGGCGGGCACCGCGAGCCGCCCGTCGAGCCGCTGCTGTCCGACCTCGTGCAGGCTCCACTCCGCGAAGTGGGCGAACCCGTCGCCGTCGACCTCGGAGAATACGGCCTGCAGATCGACGCGGCTCTCGTACACCGCCATCAGATAACGCGACACCTGGCCGCCGGGCCTCTCGGGCGGGACGGAGTTGAGCCAGTCGACGAACGCGAAATCCCCCCCGGGTGCGAAGGGGTTAGGTGGCTCCTCCGCGGACGGGCCCGGCACGGCGCGAGCAGAAGCCCGCTCCGACGCGAGCAGCGCCTCACGATAGAGCGAGCGCATGACGGGGTCGTACGAGATCCCCGAGGCGAGCGCGCCGAATCCGTAGGGCCGTGCCCCGTCGGCCTCGTACCCGGCCGCGAGCAGCGCGGCCCGGTACGCGTCGCAGAGCGCGGCAAGGTCGGGCTGCTCGGAGAGAAGGACGCGCGGTCGCTCACCCTGATGCCGGCTGAGCAACCAGGGCGCATCCGGGCGATAGCCGCTGAAGTGGAAGAAGCGGAGCGGCCGACCATCGACCTCGTACCCCCCTCCCACGAGCCGGACTCGACGCTGACCGAGATTCCAGTACGCGACGTTGCACCCTGGATCCGTCACGATCGCCGCGCCGAACGCACCGGGGGCGAAGTCCACCCACCGCTGGTCGACAAAGCGCATGCGCTGCGGATCGACGACGCACTCGCGGCGGAGGCGCTCCTTCCAGAACCGCAGGAACGGCCCCGCCGAGTCGGACACCGCGATGAAGCCGAGGTTGAACATGCCCGAAGCGAGGATCTCGCTCTCGGAGGTCGTCTTGTCATCGCGGGGCAGCGGCGCCGTCACGTGGGGCGTGAGGACGATCGAGTCGCGGGCGGCACGCTCAGCGAGGTCGTCGAGCGGCGCATACACCGCGATGTCCGGGTCGAGGTAGAGCACGGGACCGTCGCCCGCGTCGAGCATGGTCTGGAGGAGCCACGGCTTCGTCGCGGTGGAGAGCTCCATGACGTCGTATATCGCGGCCATTCGGAGGATCTCGTTCGGCTCGATGCCGATCTCGTCGAGCCGGAGCGCGTCGAAGGGCTCGACGGAGACGTCGAGCTCCCGCGCTCTGTCGTCCACGAGGAGCACCGTGAGCCGGCTGCCCGGATGGTGCGCAGCGAAGCTCTCCGCGAGCACCCGGGCGGCCGGGAGGTAGTTGCGGGCGATGATCGTGCACGCGCGCACCGTCACGCGCATCTCCTCCGTCGTCGGGCGCGGCCAAGGGTAGCGGCGGCGCGGCGCGCCACATGACGCTCCACGCCGCTCCGCCATGCACGCCCGGACGCGCTCTCGCCTGGTCGCGCCGGCACGGTGCCGCTCAGAGCAGCCTCCGGACCGCGTCGGCGGCGCCGCTCACGTAGCCGTGACGCAGCATCGACTCGATCTCGTCGAGCCGGCGAGCAGCGAAGCGCCCCGCGGCCCGTGCACCGTGGCGCGCGGCCACGTGCTCACGCCCGCGGCGCCCGATCTCGACCCCGGCTCCGGGATCTTCGGCGACTCGGCGCATCAGGGTCGCGGCCTCCCCGAGATCGGGATCTCCCCAATGGTCGGTCGGTGCGTACGGCGCGGCGTCCGCGCCGACCTCGACACGCCGGGCCGGGACGAGAAGGGCGGTCGTGTCGTCCATGAAGTCGAGGTTCCCCGAGTACGCGGTCGCGATTACGGGCTTGGCGAGGGCCATCGCCTCGCCGAGACCGAGTCCGAAGCCCTCGCTCCGGTGGAGCGAGACGTAACAGTCGCAGGACGCGAGCAACGCGCCTCGCGCGCCCGGCGTGAGGTAGCCGTCGACGACGACGACGTCGGATCTCCCGAGGGCCGCAAGGCGCAGACGCTCGAGGTCGTCGAGGTGGCGGTCACCGTTGACGCTCTTCAGGACGAGCACGGGTCCCTCGCCGCACCGGAAAGCGGACGTGAACGCCTCGAGGAGCCCGAGCGGGTTCTTGCGAGCGAAGCCCGACAAGAAGTCGTACGTGAAGAGGAAGCGGTATCCGCTCGGGATTCCGAGCGATCCGTCGTCGAAGGCCGCGTCGATCGGCGGAGCGACGATCGGGTGCGGGAACACCTCGATTGGCCGGTCCACCGCGGCGGCGACCGCGTCGCGCACGTAGCAGCTCGGGACCCAGATCTCGTCGACCAGCGCCGCGCTCGCCGCCATCATGTCGGGTAGTCGATCGGTTTCCCACGCCCAGTAGCCGACCG
>DATLRJ010000084.1:0-13582 GCA_035534715.1 Acidimicrobiales bacterium
CCAGCAGGTGACCGTGGCCGGGCAGCCCTCAGGCTGCCCGGCCACGCGCCGATCGTCTGGCACACCGACACGAAGGACCCGCCGATGTGCTTCACCCAGAACTTCTGGAACCTCGTCGTCTCCGGGCTCGCCGACGGCTTCCTCTACGCTCTGATCGCCATCGGCTACACGCTCGTCTACGGCGTGCTGCAGCTCATCAACTTCGCGCACAGCGAGGTGTTCATGAGCGGCGGTTTCGCGAGCTTCTTCATCTTGAACGCCGCGATAGGCACACACCAGCCGCATGGCATCGCATCGCTCGGCTTCCTCGCCCTCGGCGTCGTCGGCGGCGGTCTCGGCGGCGCGGTCGTCGCCTTCCTCCTCGAGCGCGTCGCCTACCGGCCGTTGCGCCGCCGCAACGCCCCCCGGCTCGCCTTCTTGATCAGCGCGATCGGGGCGTCGTACTTCCTCTACAACCTCGCCGGCAAGGAGTTCGGGCGCAACGCGCTCGAGATCCCGAGCCCGTTCACGAACGGGCCGGTCTTCTCGATCTTCGGCGCGACCGTGCAGACCTACTACATCGTCATCGCGGTCGCGGCGGTCATCATGCTCGTGCTCGTCGACCGGGTCGTGGCGATGACGAAGCTCGGAAAAGGAATCCGAGCCGTCGCACAGGACGCGGAGACCGCGAGCCTGATGGGCGTGAACATCGATCGCGTGATCTCGCAGACCTTCATCATCGGTGGCATCCTCGGCGGCGCTGCCGGCTTCCTCTTCGGACTGAACGCCGGAGTCGTCTACACGATGGGCTTCACTCCGGCCCTCAAGGCGTTCACGGCCGCCGTGCTCGGTGGGATCGGGAATATCCGCGGCGCGATGATCGGCGGCTTGCTCCTCGGCATCGTCGAGAACCTCGGCGTCGCATGCACGCAGGCCTCGTGGCGCGATGTCGTCGCGTTCGGCGTCCTCGTCCTCGTCCTCCTCGTCCGCCCGACGGGGATCCTCGGCGAGCAGCTCGGCAGGGCGGCGTGAGCGCGGCGCCCGGCACGCGCCCGCGCATGAGGAGGATCTGGGCGAGCAGCGAGGCGCGCCGTGGCGTCGCGTGCGTCGCCGGAGGACTCGTCCTCGCGGTGATGACCGGCCCGGAAGGGAGCGCGACGGCGCCGCTGTCCGGCTTCACCGGCTCGCTGTTCCACCCCCGGGTCGTCGGCTTCGTCGTCTTCGGAGTCGTGCTCTGGGGCGCGATCACCGCCCGCCGGCGGTACGCCACCGTGGTCCGCACGTTCAGCGACAAGGTCACCGCGACACCGCGCCGGCTTCTCCCCGACCGCCGCGTCCGCGCCGCGGCCTACCTCGCGGTGCTCGCGTTCGCGATCGCCTACCCGACGACGCTCGACAGCTTCTGGCAGGAGGTTCTCGTCGACCAGATCGGCGTCTACGTACTGCTCGCGATCGGGCTCAACGTCGTCGTCGGCTACGCGGGACTGCTCGACCTCGGCTACATCGCCTTCTTCGCGATCGGCGCCTACTCCGCCGCCTACTGGACGGGTGCGCTCCCGGTCCACCCGCCGCTCCACTTGAACCCGTTCTACGCGATCCCGCTTGCGATCATCGCCGCGATGCTCGCGGGCGTCGTCCTCGGCGCTCCGACGCTACGCCTGCGGGGCGACTACCTCGCCATCGTGACGCTCGGCTTCGGAGAGATCATCCAGATCGTCGCGACGAACCTCCAGGGGGTGACGGGCGGGGCGCAGGGCGTCATCGGCATCCCCCACTTCTCGATCCACCTCCTCGGCATCACCTACGTCTGGGGGCTCGACTCGCTCCCCTACTACTACCTGCTGCTCGGCTTCGTCGTCGTCGTTCTCGTCGCGTTCCGCTTCCTCGAGAACTCGCGGGTGGGCCGCGCCTGGGTCGCGATCCGCGAGGACGAGGTCGCTGCCGAGTCGTCGGGGATCAACGTCTTGAAGTACAAGGTCATGGCCTTCGCGATCGGAGCCTCGACCTCGGGCTTCGCGGGCATGCTCGAGGCGAGCAAGATCGGCTTCGTGGAGCCGGCGGATCTGACGGTGCAACTGTCGATCCTCATCCTCGTCCTCGTGATCTTCGGCGGGATGGGATCGCTCCCCGGCGCCGTCGTCGGCGCCGCGGTGCTCCAGTGGCTGCCCGAGTACCTGCGCGTCCATCCCCTGCTCGGCTTCCAGCAGCAGGACCTCTACCTCTACCTCGGGGCGCTCCTCGTCGTGATGATGATCTTCCGTCCCGAGGGCATCATCCCCTCGCGGCGCCGCAAGCGCGAGATCGGTCTCGCGGAGCACGGGGTGGGCACCGCGGACGCGATGTCCGAGTCCTCGGGGCCGATCTCCTGAGTGCGGCCCCCGCCCCCGAGGCGCCGCGAGACGGAGCCCCCGAGGCGCCTGTCATCGAGGTCGACGCGATCACGCTCCGCTTCGGTGGGCTGACGAGCCTCAACGCGGTGTCGCTCACCGAGGCGCGCGGTCAGATCCTCGCCGTCATCGGCCCGAACGGCGCGGGCAAGACCTCCCTGTTCAACTGCCTCACAGGGGTGTACACGCCCCAGGAAGGCTCGATCACCTTCCACGACCGTCACGGCAGGACGATATCGATCGTCGGCCGCAAGCCGCACCGCGTCAACCGGGCCGGCATCGCGCGCACCTTCCAGACGAGCCGCCTGTTCAACGCGCTGACGGCGTTCGAGAACGTGAAGATCGGCGTCGAGTCACGCATGCACACCGGACCGGTAGGCGCGATGCTCCGGCTCCCCCGCACCCGACGGGAGGACCGCGCGAGTGACGCCCGCGCGAGCGAGCTGCTCGGGTTCGTCGGCCTCCGTCACCGGGTCAACGACATCGCGAGCTCGCTCCCCTACGGCGACCGCCGCCGGCTCGAGATCGCACGCGCGCTCGGGACCTCTCCCGAGGTGCTCCTCCTCGACGAGCCGGCCGCGGGGACGAACCCGTCGGAGAAGGCCGAGCTCGCCGAGCTCATCCGCAAGGTCAACTCGGAGATGGCCGTCAGCGTCCTTCTCATCGAGCACGACATGGGGCTCGTCATGTCCCTCGCGGATCGCATCGTCGTGCTCAACTTCGGCCAGGTCATCGCGTCGGGAACGCCCGCGGCCGTCCAGCAGGACCCGGCCGTCGTCGAGGCGTACCTCGGCGCGGCCGACCCCGAGGAACTGGACGCCTAGCGTGCTTCTCGAGATCGTCGACCTCGAGGTCCGCTACGGCGCGATCCCCGCGCTCAAAGGCATCGGCATCGAGATCGACGACGGCGAGATCGTCACGCTGCTCGGCGCGAACGGCGCGGGCAAGACGACGACGCTGCGGTCGATCTCCGGGCTGCACCACCCTACGCACGGCCGCATCGTGTTCTCCGGGAGGGACATCGAGTCGATGGCCCCGCACGACGTGATGGCGCTCGGGATCAGCCACGCGCCCGAGGGGCGCCGGATCTTCGGGCGGATGTCGGTCACCGAGAACCTCGAGATGGGCGCGTACCGCCGGCGAGGCCCGATCCGCAAGGACCTCGACCGCGTGTTCTCGCTCTTCCCCGTCCTCGGCGAGCGCAAGCGCCAACCGGGCGGCACGCTCTCCGGAGGAGAGCAGCAGATGCTCGCGATCGGCCGCGCGCTGATGAGCGAGCCCCGCCTGCTCCTCCTCGACGAGCCCTCTATGGGACTCGCGCCGCTCATCGTGCGGGAGATCTTCTCGATCATCCGCCAGATCCGCGAGGCCGGCACCACGATCCTTCTCGTCGAGCAGAACGCGACGCAGGCTCTTCGCCTCGCGGACCGGGGCTACGTGCTCGAGAACGGGGCGATCGTCATGTCCGACGACGCCGACCGGCTCCTGCGCGACCCGCGCGTGCGCGAGGCATACCTCGGGGAGGCCGCGGCGGGCCAGTAGCCCCGCCGCGGCCTACCGATGCTCGGCCCGACGACTGGCGGCTTCTCGGGCTATCAGTAGGTGAACCGGGCGATCAGCTGCTGGAGGTCCGCGGTCATCCGTGCGAGGTCTCCCGCCGCTGCTGCCGTGCCGCCCGCGGCGGCCGAGCTCTGCTGGGCCACCGACGCGACCTCCGCGATGGTCGTCGTGATCTCCGAGGTGCCCTGCGCCGCGCCCGAGACGTTGCGAGCGATCTCGTTGGTCGTCGCGGTCTGCTGCTCGACGGCGGAGGCGATCGCGGACTGCAGCTCGTTGATCCGGTCGATGATCTCCTTGATCTTGCCGATCGCCTCCACCGCGCTCGCGGTGTCGGACTGTATAGCGGCGATCTTGGCCGAGATGTCGTCGGTCGCGGTGGCGGTCTCGCGAGCGAGGTCCTTGACTTCCCCCGCGACGACCGCGAATCCCTTGCCCGCCTCGCCGGCGCGCGCGGCTTCGATCGTCGCGTTCAGCGCGAGGAGGTTCGTCTGCTGGGCGATCGTCGTGATCACCTTGATGACCTTGCCGATCTCGGCCGAGGAGTCCCCGAGCTTGATCACGGTCGCGTTCGTCTCCTCGGCGACCGCGGTCGCCTCGATGGCGACGCGCGCCGCGTCCGCGGAGTTCTTCGCGATCTCACGGATCGAGGCGGTGAGCTCCTCCGCGGCCGCCGACACGCTCTCGACCTGCGACGAGACCATCTCGGACGTCCGAGACGCTGCGTGGGCTTGTCCCGAGGTCTCGGCGGATCCCGACGACATCTCTGCGGAGGTCGCGAGCAGCTCCTCGGACGCCGCAGCGAGGCCCTCGGTGTTGGCCCCGATCGCGCTCATGCGTTCCCGCAGGTCCGCGAGCAGCGACGAGAGCCCCTCCCCGACCTGGCCGATGGCATCGGAGCCGGCCACGGGGACCGCGACGGTGAGATCGCCCGTCGCCGCCGCGGAGACGACGCCGAGGATCGAGTCGACCTTCTCCCGCAGCTCGCGCTCGGTCTGCCGGTCGCGCTCTTGCACATCGACCTTCTCGAGCACCTGCGAGACGACAGTGCCGACGTTGCGCATCGCCGTGAGCCGCCACTCGGGGAGCGATTCATGCGCAGCGGGGGCGAAGAAGTCCATCGTGCCGACGACACGGCCGGAGACGAGCACGGGGAAGCAGATGGCCTCGACCGGGCCCGATCGCTGCGCGGCGGCGATTCGTGGACACTGGCCGACGGGGTGCGACGCGTCGCTGTAGACGAGCTCGCGTCCCGACCACGCACGGCCGGCGAGGCCGCTCGACTCGGTGATCGTGCTCGAGCGGTCGAGCCGGTCGAGCTCGCCGGAGCCGAAGGCGCCGGACTGGCCGACGACGTGCAACGACCGGGTCGGCTCGTCGACCGCCCAGTAGCTCCCGTAGGCCCAGCCGAAGCCCCGGCGGACGGCCTCGAGCGCCTTCGCGATGACGGCATCGGTCGAGCCGGCCTCGTTGATCTCACCGAGGATCTCGATGACAGCGGCGTTGTCCGCGGAGGCCTGCGCCTGCGCGCGGTTCTGCACAGCGATCTCGTCACGAGTGGCGGCCTGGGCTGCGATCGCGTCGTTCAGCGAGCTCGCGACCTCGCCGAGCTCGTCGGTCGAGGTCACGCGGGCGCGGACCTCGAGGTCGCCCGCGCTCACCGCGGCGAGGGTGGAGTTGATCTCCGAGATCGGCCGGGTGATCGAGCGGGTGATCGCGACGGCTGACGCGATCGCTAGGAGCACGACGAGGAGCCCGAAACCGAGCACGAGGTTGCGCTCGCTGTTCGCCGACGCGATCGCCGCGCCGGTTCGCGCGTCCACCTGGGCGCTCACCTGGTCGACGAGCACGCCGAGCGGCGTGGTGATCGAGCCGAACGACAACGCAGCGACTCCGGTGCCCGCCGCTGCGAGGCTTGACCTGGTGTTCAACGCGAAGTCAGCGTTCACCTGCCGGGAGAGGCTCGCGTACGTCGTGAACGCGGCGTTCGCACTCGCGAGGTTCGAACGCTCGCGAGCATCGAGCGCGAATGCGCCGACCGCACGGCTCTGGGCGGAGTACGCCGCGATGCCCTGCGCGAGCGACTGGCGGTCCGCCGTGGCGCTCCCGTGGGACGCGTAGTCGAACGCGACGGAGTTCTCGGCGACGGCGATCGTGGCCGCGTCGTCCTGGAGCTGCTTCACCGAGCGCGTCATCGCGAGCTCGGTGCGTGTCGCCGTGCCGTCCGAGCGCGCCGTCGAGGCGGCGGCGACGCCGAGGCCGAGCATGACGAGGACGAGCACGGTGAGAAGGGTGTAGCTCGCGACGAGCTTGCCGCGGACGTTCAGCCTCCGAAAGGGGTTGGTGGCGCGGTCGAGCGCAGCTGGTCGCGCAGCGCGGGCACCGGCTCCGGCGCTCCCCGCTCCCCGCTCCCCGCCTGCCACCGGCCACCCGGTCTCCGGAGCGCCCGCGTCCGCGAGCGGTCCCGGTGCGTACGGCCCGAAATGCGCGAGAGTCGCCGTGCCGTTACCCGCGCTGTGATCAGCGCCATTGCGCCCAGCTGCCATCGGTGCCGTCCTTGGCTCGATCGGCGCGCCGGCCAGTCCGGCGTTCGCTCCGTGTATTCCAACGGCTCGCGACGCGATACCTTGAGCCGGCTCCGCCAGGCCCCGATAGGGGCGCTCAGCGAGTCGTCGACGCCACCGGCGCGCGCAGGCTCGACAGCCAGTCGAGGCGGAGCTCCGTGGGCTCCCAGCCGCGTGCGACGACCGTGACCTCGACGATGCGTGCGAGCGCCACGCCACCCTCGCCGCGGCGGGCGAGGCGGCCATGCCATGGCACCGCGGCGCGCAGCCTGAGCGCCCACCGGCCGTCGCCGTCGGCCACCTGGCATACGGTCCTGCACGGCCGATCCGCGAGATAGACAGGCCGGTCGTCCAGCCGCACCGGGGCGGCCGCGGCCGCGCGCGGGAGCTCGCGGGCGAGCTCCTCCGCGAGCTCGACGATCGACGGCGCAGCGCGATGGCCGGGCGCGAGGCACGCGGTCGTGACGCTAAGCATGCTCTGCGACCTCGACGTGTCGCCGTAGACGACCTCGACGCTCGCGGGGACCCCGCCGACGAACACGGTGTGGCCGAGCGCCGCGGGACCCGAGGGCGGCGCGCCCGCGTCCGCGCCCGGAGGCGACAACCCGACGACCCACACGCGGCCCGAGACGAGACCCTCTTCGAGCACGGACGCGCGGTCCTGCCAGCGTGCCGGTCCGTCCGTCGCGTCCATCGCCTGCCGCCCATCTAGTCGAGCCCGAAGGCCGAAGGCGAGCCTGCTGTCCGGCAGGGAGGCCCGTCAAGGTCCCGCCCATGGAGCTTACCTCCCAGTCCGACTCTCGTATCCTCGGGCATGCCCCCGGACCGAACTGCGAACGTCTCGGACGACGCGCCCGATGCCGCGCGTGGCGGTGCGGGCCCGGCCAACCCGTGGCTCGCGGCCGACGTCAGCCGCGGCGAGGCGTACGACCGCCGGTTCGACGAGCTCGCGTCGAGCGGCGCACACGTCCACGGCGAGGCCGATCTCGTCATGTCGTTCGCCCCGGCCAGCGTGCTCGACGCCGGCTGCGGCACGGGAAGGGTCGCTATCGAGCTCGCGCGGCGCGGTGTGGAGGTCGTCGGAGTCGACCTCGACCCCGCGATGCTCGAGCGCGCCCGGGAGAAGGCGCCCGAGCTCGAGTGGCGCGAGAGCGACCTCGCGTCGCTCGATCTCGGGCGGAGCGTCGACCTCGTCGTCGCCGCAGGAAACGTCATGATCTTCCTCGATGCCGGCTCCGAGGGCACCGTGCTCGGAGCGCTCGCGCGCCACCTCCATGCGGGCGGGCTGTTGATCGCCGGCTACTCGCTCGGACCCGGGCGGCTGACGGTCGACGAGTACGACCGGCTCGCCGCGGCCACCGGACTCGCGCTCGTCGAGCGATGGTCCGGCTGGGACCGTGAGACCTTCACACCCGACTCGAGCTACTCGGTCTCACTCCACGTGCAGCGGCGAGGAGCCTGACAGCAGGCGGGGCGCCGCGAGCGTCGCCATGCCGGCGCCGGCGGCTGTCACGGGCGGCGCCACCCGTGCTCGCGCGGGCGCTCGGCAAGCCGTTCGAGGTACGCGTTGTACCGCGCGAGGCCGGGGTCGGCCTGCTCGAGCTCTCGGACCCGACCGGCGTCGGGACTCTCGGCCGCTCGGTCCCGGCGCGCCGCGCCGGCACGCGTCCTGGCGACGCGGACGTCGTCATGGAGCGCGTGCCACCAGACGACGATCCCGAACACGGCGAAGCACGGCCACTCGACCGAGTACAGGTAGCCGAGCCGATCGCCCGAGAGCGCGACCGTCACCTGCCACCACGCGGCGAGCGCACACACCGACACCCATACCGCCGCTGCGACGTGGAGCAGCAGCGACCTCGCGGAGAGCCAACGCGCGCACACCCGCGAATCGTACCGACGAGACGGCGCGATCTGGTGGGCGGCCTAGCCCTCGGCGCGTGGAGAGGCTCCCTCGAGCACGCGCGGGACCCCCCCGAGGGCGCGCACGCGTGCGACGTCGCGGCCTATCTGCTCTACGAGGTCCTCGGCGGAGGAGAAGCGCATCTGGCCCCTCACGAGCTCCCCCACCTCGAGCTCGACGCGCTGGTCGTAGAGATCGCCGTCGAAGTCGAGCAAGTGCGCCTCGAGGAGCAACGCTCCGTCCTCGTAATAGGTCGGCCGGCGCCCGACGGACACCGCGGTCCGGTGCACGTCGCCACCCTCGAGCCGGATCCAGCCCGCGTAGACACCGTCGTCGGGAAGCGTCGATATCGGCTCGGTCGCGATGTTCGCCGTAGGGAATCCGAGCAGGCGACCCCGACCGTCACCACGCACGACGACGCCGACCACGATCTCTCCCACCCGCTCGACCCTACCAGTGCTGGTCCGGGGCCCCGGCGCCGCCGGGACGCACCGACGGGTTCGCGAGCGCGGCGGGGTCGAGCGCTCGCTTGGCCGCGCGCATCTCGGCAGCGCGCTGTCGCGGGCGACCATCCGTGTCGAGATGCGCCTTCGCTCGGCCCATCCCGTACTCGCCGGCGACGTCTCCACCGAGGTCCGCGACGACGCGAGCGAGTGCGGCGTCGATCGACCCGTAGTCGAGCGAGGGGTTCTCGCCGGCTCTCGCGCGGCCCGCGCCCGCGTCGGCCCGCGCGGCCACGTCGGCCCGCGCGCCCGCGCCGGCCCGCGCGCCCGCGCCGGACACGCAGAGGTGGATCGCGCCGACCTCGAGCCGCCCGAACGCGACGAGGTGGACCCCGGGCGCGACCGACGCGAGCACGGCGCGTGCCCTCGCGAGCAGCTCGGGAACGTGGGAAAGCGAGACCGACACGTCTAGCTCGTGGGCTGATCCGGACGCGGCGAGAGCGGCCGGAACCGCTGTGCGCCACGACCACAGCTCCCGGCGGGCCGCCTCCTCGCTCGCGACGAGGATCCCCCGGGCTTCGGCCGAGCCGGCGAGCAGCCCACGAAGTTCCGGCTCGGGCGACGCCTCTCCTGCGCACTCGATGAGGACCATCGCGGTGCCCGCGAGCGGCGGGTGGCTGCCCGCGGCCTCCGCGACGCGCTCTACCGCCTCTGACTCGACGAGCTCGAGAGCGTCAAGGCACGCGAGCTCGGCGGCGGCCCGTGTCGCGAGCCGCACCGCGTCCGCGACGCCCGCGACCGCGACGAGAGCCGTGACGCGGTGGGCGGGGCGCACGACCAGCCGGAGACGCGCGCTCGAGATGACCCCGAGCGTGCCCTCGCTCCCCGCGACCGCGCGTGGGAGATCGCTCAGAAGAGCGCCGAGGGAGCCGGGCGCTGGACCGGTGGGCGCTGCACCGGCGGTCCCGCGGACGTGACCGCCCTCTGGGGTCACGAGCTCGATATCGACCACCTGGTCGCCCATCCGCCCGTAGCGCAACGAGCGGGGCCCGGCGGCATCGGTCGCGATCGCCCCGCCGACAGTCGCCCGGTCACCGACCGCGAGGTCGACCGCGAGCTCGAGGCCCGCCGGACGCGCTGCCCTTTGGACCTCGCCGAGCGTCGCGCCGCTCGACACCACGATCTCCCGGGCGCCCTCGTCGAAGGAGAGGATGCCGGCAAGGTGCCGCGTGCTGACCACGACCTCGCCGTCGATGGGCGAGGCTCCCCCGACGAGTCCGGTGTTGCCGCCCTGGGGGACGAATGCGGCTCCCGCCTGCGCTAGAGCAGCGACGACGCGGTCGAGCTCGTCGGGCGTCGCCGGGAGCACGACAACGGGCTCGTGCGCCGGCCAGCGCCCCGTCGGCTCGCGGGCGAACGGCACGGTCAGCGAGGGGTCGGCAAGCACGTTCGCCGGGCCGACGACACCCTCGAGCGCCGAGAGCAACGCGGCGCGCGGACTCACGCGGTCACGATGCGACCGCATCCGAACCGTCGAGGCTCTCTCGTCACGAGGCCGCGGCGTGCGGTGCCGAGGTGCTCTGCTCCACAACGCCAGCGACCTCGAGACCCCTCCAGGCCCATGCCACCACCGCCATCGCCACGACCGTGACGGAGGCGACGGCGGCGAAGGGAACGATCGGGTCGACCCCGAACAGCGCGCCGCTCGCGCCTGCCGCGAGCGCGGTCGCAGCGGTACGTGCGGTCTCGACGCTGCCCTGAGCCTCGCCCTGAGCCTCGGACGGCACGCTGCGAGTGAGGACGAGCACCGCGGCCGGAGTGCCGACGACCGTTCCCACGGCCTCGAAGCCGCAGAGCACGACGAGCGTGACGGCCTGGTGGACGAAGGGGTACACGACGCAGAACACGACCGAGCAGCCGAGCGCGCCGAGGACGAGGACGCGCTCGTCGACGCGACCCGCGAGCCTGCCGGCAGGGATCGAGAGCGCAGCGAACGGCAGGGCGAAAAGCGTCCACGAGAGCCCGATCTCGAACGACGACGCGTGCCTGAGCACCATGAGAAGCGTCCAACACGACTCGTACGCGCCCGTGAGAAGCCCTGTTGCGCCGAACACGACGAGGACGCCGGCGAACGCCGCGTCGAGCTCGAGCCGGCGACCAGGACGCGCGTGTGGGACACCGCCCGGTGCCCCGCCCGCGAGCGCCTCGAGCTCGTCGAGATGCTCGGGACTGGCCCACGTCCCTGCGCCCGAATCGGTGCGATAGCAGGCCGGGTCGGGACCCACGAGCGTGCCCCGCCCCGCGGGGACGACCGCGAGCACCGGCACGGCGGCGAGCACGGACGCGAGCGCGGCCGCTACGAAGAGCACCCCCATGGAGCGTTCACCGACGAGGCTGCCGATGAGCGGACCGATCGCGAGCGCGAGCATCTGGCTCCCGTAGAGGGCGCCGAAAGCGCCCCCTCGCTCCTCGGGCGCGACCTCGGTGCCGATCGTCGCCGCGGACGCGACCGTGACGGCGCCCGCGCCTATGCCCTGTAGGGCCCGGCTGAGGACGTCGAGCGGGGCACCGCTTCCGAGCGCGAAGCCGACACTTCCCAGCGCGAAGACCCCGAATCCGGCGAGGACGACGGGGCGACGACCGATCCGGTCGGAGATCCGGCCCGCGGGGTACTGGGTCGCGACGCTTGCCGCGAAATACGCCGCCATGACGATCCCGACCGTCGCGGGGCTCGCGCCATGATGGCGCAAGTAGCTCGGAAGGAGCGGGAGTATCGCACTCCCTCCGATCCAGAGCAGCAGCGTCGCTCCCGCAAGCGACGCGACGAGACGCCGCCCTGAGCGCGTCGTCGGGAGGCCGAGGAGGTGGCGCCGGCTCACCGAGCCACGGTAGCGCCGCTCCCCACTGGGGGCGACGGTGAAGTTGCACGCGGTAGCGATATCCTCGGTGACGGTCGCGCGATCCACCCGCACGGCGATCGACGACGGCACGAGCGGACGAGCGAGCGAGGAGGCGGCGGATGGTGCGGCCCGGCGACGAACCTCTCGCGCACTCCCGCGACGGCTCCGAACCTCGGCGGCGGGGCGCGTCCCGGCTCCGTCGCCGCGGCGCGCACGAGGCCTCGGGCGCCGGGCCGGCGGAGGGTCGTGCCACAGAGCGCGGCGAGCGACCGCTGCTCACGTTCCGGCTCGATCCCGCCCTCTGGCAGGACGTACGCGAGCGGCTTGCCGTCGACGGCCGCACGCTCAGCGACGTCGTCAACCAGGGGCTCACCGCCTACGCCGGCGACGTCGCGACCGAAGCGAAGCACGAGTCGCGTCGGAGAAGGCGCGAGGTCGGCACCCGCCAGGTGGACCTGACGCTCCCCGCCGACATCTCCGACAACCTCCAGGTGCTGCGTGCCGAAGGGCGCGGAAAGCTCCTGTCCGCGACTCTCGCCCACCTCCACGACATCGGCTGGCCACTTAGGACCCTCGCCGACGCTCTCGGCATATCTCGCCAGGCCGTCCAGGCCCGGGTCCGTCAGGACGTGCCGATCGAGATCCGAGCGTCCGTAGGGGACCTCGACGTGCCTCCGACGTTCCCGCGCCAGCGCCAGCCGCTCGCGCCAGGCGTGCGACGGCGGCCATCGACCGTCCAAGTCGACCTCGAACTTCGCGCACGCGCACGCGCACGTGCCGGGGCCGAGGGCCTGTCGCTCACTCAGGTCGTCGAGGGCATCGTCCGTCGCTACCTCGACGAGGAGAGCGGGGCCGGCGTCGCTCCGGGCTCGGGGCCCCTGGGCGCGGACGCACCTGCCGTGCAGCCGTCGCGGCGCCTCAGCTCGATGGGCTAGCCCGCGCGGGCCGGCGGCCGCAGCGGTCGATCGCGTCGCCCTGTCTCACAAGTAGCGAGTACCGGTCCAGCCCCTGAGGACTCGTGCAACTCACAAGTTGATGGCGCCCCAACGTCAGTGGTTCTCCCTCGGCACGGCGTCCCCGCTCGATCCGACGAGGAAATCCAGGTCGCAGCCTTTGTCCGCCTGCAGCACGTGGTCCACATAGAGGCGCGTCCAGCCCCGGTCGGACGGCGGCTCGGGTGCCGACCACTGCTCACGGCGCCGGGCGAGCTCGTCGTCGGGGACCTCCAGGTGCAACGTACGGGCCGGCGCATCGAGGACGACGATGTCACCCGTGCGTGCGAGCGCGAGCGGGCCCCCGGCAGCGGCCTCCGGCGCGACGTGGAGGATGACCGTCCCATAGCCCGTCCCCGACATGCGAGCGTCCGAGATGCGCACCATGTCAGTCACGCCGTCGCGAAGCAGCCGCGCCGGAAGTGGGAGGTTCCCGACCTCCGGCATCCCCGGGTAGCCCCGCGGCCCTGCGTACCGGAGAATGAGCACATCGCTCGACGATATGTCGACGTCGTCGAGTTCTATCGCCACGAGATACTCTTCGATCGAGTCGAACACGACGGCGCGGCCGCGGTGGCGGAGCAGCTCAGGGGATGCTGCCGAGATCTTGAGAACGGCACCGTCTGGACAGAGGTTGCCCCGGAGCACGGCTGTCGCGGCGCCGGCGGCCTGCACCGGGGAGGCGACCGTCGCGACGACCTCCGGTCGCCAGCTCGAGGCGCCCTCGACGTCCTCGCCGAGCGTCGCTCCCGATACCGTGCGCGCCGAGCCGTCGAGGAGACCCGCCCGCGCGAGCTCGTTGAGCACCACCGGGAGGCCGCCGGCATCGTGAAAATCCTCCATGAGGTACCGGCCGG
>DATLRJ010000085.1:0-4018 GCA_035534715.1 Acidimicrobiales bacterium
AACCTGGTAAGGCCCGTGGTCAGACCACCACGTTGATAGGCCGGAGGTGTAAGCGCAGCAATGCGTTCAGCCGACCGGTACTAATCGGCCGAGGGCTTGGACTCTCGCTCGTGCTCGCTATGGAAGGCTCAGAGGGACGCAGTATGCGTTCACTCCTCGGCCAGCTGTCGCGCCCCTCTCTGGGGTCGCCGACGCTGGCCGTAGAGCCAATTTTCCGGTGGCCATGGCGGCGGGGTCACACCCGTTCCCATCCCGAACACGGCAGTTAAGCCCGCCCGCGCCGATGGTACTTGGGGGGAGACTCCCTGGGAGAGTAGGTCGCTGCCGGAATTCATCGACAGCAGCCCCCGTAGTGCCTCGTGATTGGCGCTGCGGGGGCTGTTCGCGTTCACGCGGAGGGCTCCCGGCGTGGCTGGCCCCGCCGACGCGGTGCGCGACGGTCGTGGACCGGCGTCGAGAGCGCACTGGATCACGTGTCTGACGAGGCGCGACGAGCAGCTAGGGTCAGCGGCCGTGGCTCCTGCACCCGCTCCGAGAAGGCGTCCTCCCGATGGTGACTCGAGCGGCAGCCGCCAGCCAGCTCGCCGCGACGCCCCCGGGGCGCGAGTGGGCGGGAGAGCTCAGTCGACCACGGCGCGCGGTGCGGCACCTCGTGGTGCGACGCCGCGCGACGCGTCGAGGGCTCGAGACGCGCGCCCAGTTCGTGCCAGCGGCAGCACCTCCGCTCGGTCCTCGACTCGACGAGCGGACGGCTCGGGACGTGCGCCCGATGGTGAGATTCGCCGAGCGGGACCAAGCGCCGCTCGACCCGTCCGTCGCACCTCGGGCGCCCCGGTCGCCCCGCGCGGCGCGGCCGCGGGGGCGGCGCGTGCGTCCGGGCGTCCGGCGCCAGGCGCATCGCGGTACACCGCGCGACCCGACAGGGGGTCCGGGCCTGCGAGGGGTTCATCCCGGTCGGCGTCGCCGCGGGTTGACACCTGGCCGGCGCCTCGCACCGAGGGTCACGCGGGTGATCGCTCTCAGCGGGCGGACGGTCGGGAACGGCCGGGACGCGCCGGGTCGAATGGCGCCGGAGTGGTGCGGGGACGGCCGGGCGAGAGCGCACCTCCAGGGAGCGGTCGATCAGAGCGCGGACGACCTGAGCGCGGACGACCTGAGCGCGGACGACCAGAGTACGGACGACCTGAGCGGGGTGGGTCGCTAGGCGCTCGTGCTGGTAGCGACGGCGGCACCGGACCTCGCCGCGCAGACGGCGGCACCGGACCTCGCCGCGCAGGCGGCGGCCCGGCACCTCGCCGCGCAGGCGGCGGTACTGCACCTCGCCGCGCGGACGGCGGCACGGGCGCCGCAGTCCCGGGACCGCGAAGGTCTAGCGACCAGGCAGGGCGACCCACTCGCCCGGCTGCGAGGCCCTCGGTGGCCGAGCAGGGACGCGCGACGCGGCGAGGAGCGAACGCGTTCGGCGGTCCTGACGCCTCGCGCCGTCCGGGGGCTCCTCGGGCCGGGGCGCCGCCGGCAGGGGCTCGGACTCCGCCGGGCTCGCGCGGCGACGGTCGTCCACGTGACGACTCCGGTCGCGGCGAGGACACGGGAGGACAGGACTTCCGCCGTGCGGGACGCGCCGGTTGGGGCGGCGTCGCGAGGCGCGGGGCGATCGGCGTGCGGAGCGAGGGTCGACCCGAGAGCTCGCCGCGTCCGGGGCCGCGACGTCCCGGGCCCACGCTCGGTGGCGCGCGGACCCGACGCGACGACCCTGCGGCGGGAGCGAGATCCTCGCGTCCGGACGGCGCCACGCCTCGGCGGGCACCGGCGGGGCGTGGCCGGGACGAGCTGTGGAAGGAGCAGTCGCTCGCGCCTCGCGCGGGCGGCGGGGCGCGTCGCGACGACTCGACGCAGGACGGCACGATCGCACGCAGCGACAGGCGTCCCGCGCCCCCGAGCGATGGCGCTGCGATCGCCGCGGCGCGTGCCGCATACGACGCGAAGCTCGACGGCGGCGAGCGCCGACCTCGCCGCAAGTCGGTGCCTGGGGCCGTCGCGACGGAGATCCGGTCGTTCGGGACTCCGAGACAGGCCGCCGCGCTCGAGGCGCGGCTCGCGGACGCAGCGCGTGCGTACGAGCGTGACCGTTACACCGACGCGCTCTCGGCGCTGCGGGACCTCGCTCGGACCGTTCCGGGCGTCGCAGCAGTGCGTGAGCTCTACGGGCTCACGCTCTACCGACTCGGTCGCTGGAAGGACGCTCTCCGGGAGCTGAACTCCTTCATCGACCTCACGGGATCGGTCGATCAGCACCCGGTCGTCGCGGACTGCGAACGAGCGCTCGGACGGCACGCGCGCGTCGAGGCGCTGTGGGCCGACCTCCGCCGTGCGGGGGCGGGGAGCGACGTCCTCGCCGAGGGGCGCCTCGTCATGGCGGGCTCGTTCGCCGACCGTGGCCGGCTCGCGGACGCGATCGCGCTCCTCGAGCCGGCCGTCCACCGCCAGGTTCGCAAACCCCTCGATCGCCATCTTCGGCAGTGGTACGCGCTCGCCGACCTCTACGAGCGCAGCGGGGACCTGCCCCGCTCCCGGGAGCTGTTCCGCCGCGTAGTGGACGCGGACGCCGAGCTCTCGGACGCCGTCGTCCGGCTCGCGAACCTCCGCTGACCGGCGGCGCCTCGCCGATACGCGTCGGCGGGCGAGCTGTGACGAGCGTCGCTCCACCTGCGTGCGCCGGCGTGTGAGCCGCGTCGGGACGCTCGCTGCGCGAACTACGTTGTGGGGCGGCCCGGCACGCACGGTCCGGGCGAGCACGGGAGGCTGACCGATGGGCGTCGACGTCGCAGGTCTGCTCGGCGCAGAGGCCGAGAGCTTGCTGAACCACAAGAGCACGACGATCGCCCGGGAGCAGATCCAGCTACCCGGTCCGGACTTCGTCGACCGGGTGCTCGTCGCGAGCGACCGGCCGATCGCAGTGCTCCGGAGCCTTCAGACCACGTTCGACCACGGGCGGCTCGGTCGCACGGGCTACCTCTCGATCCTCCCGGTCGACCAGGGCATCGAGCACTCTGCTGCGGCGAGCTTCGCGAAGGAGCCCGCCTACCTCGACCCGGCGAACATCGTCGAGCTCGCGATCGCCGCGGGATGCAACGCGGTCGCGTCGACCCTCGGAGGCCTGGGCATCGTGGCGCGCCGGTACGCGCACAAGATCCCGTTCATCGTCAAGCTGAACCACAACGAGCTGCTCACCTACCCGGCGAAGGCTGATCAGGTCATGTTCGCATCCGTCCAGCAGGCCGTCGACCTCGGGGCCTCGGGCGTCGGCGCCACGATCTACTTCGGCTCGGACCAGTCCACGCGCCAGATCCGCGAGGTCGGCGCGGCCTTCGCCGAGGCGCACCGTCACGGCCTCTACACCGTGCTCTGGTGCTACCTGCGCAACGATGCCTTCAAGACGCCTGAAGCGGACTACCACCTCGCGGCCGACCTCACGGGCCAGGCGAACCACCTCGGCGTGACGATCGAGGCAGACATCATCAAGCAGAAGCAGCCGGTCTGCAACGGCGGCTACACAGCGATCGGCTTCGGGCGCACGGACCCCCTCGTGTACTCGAAGCTCACGACCGACCACCCGGTCGACCTGACGCGCTGGCAGCTCGTCAACTGCTACATGGGCCGGATCGGGCTCATCAACTCCGGCGGGGAGTCCTCGGGGGCGGACGACCTCGCAGGTGCGGTCCGCACGGCCGTCGTGAACAAGCGCGCAGGCGGCATGGGCTTGATCCTCGGGCGCAAGGCCTTCCAGCGCCCGATGGACGAGGGTGTCGCGATCATCAACGCCGTCCAGGACGTCTACCTCGATGACTCGGTGACGATCGCCTGATCCGCGGCGCCGCGGCCGAGCGCCCGCGCTCGGGCTCGCGCCTCGGACGTGGTACGTCGCGCGAGCCAGGTGCGGGTAGCATCGGCACGGCACACGGACGCGGACGCGGGGGACACCGCCGCCGGCGCCGCGTATCCGGAAGCATCGCCTCAA
>DATLRJ010000086.1:0-9756 GCA_035534715.1 Acidimicrobiales bacterium
GCGAGCGGCCGCCGAGCAGAGCGTCTTCGACTGGTTCGCGACCGTCACTGTGGTGCAGCCGCCGAACTCCTCAAGGTGCATCCGGCCGACGGTCTCGTCGACCCTCGCACTGCTCACCTTGACGAGCGTCGAGTCGCCGAGCGGATCGTCGCTGTAATGCGCCCCCGAGATGGACAGGTGCACGCGCGCCGACAGTGCGTCGAGCGCGGGCTGGATCTTGCCGAGAAAGTCCGGGGCGTACGTCTGGAGGGCGCCGAGCTCGTCGGGGGCGAGACCGGCGACCAGCGCCCGTGCATCGAAGCGGGAGAGCGCGTCGAGGAAGGACGCGACTGCGGCGTCCGCGCTCGGTGCACCCGCGGGGAGGACCGGTTCGGCCGGGGGGAGTGCCGACGCGCCGCGCGCGACGAGCGAGTCCACCGCGATCGTGTAGCCAAGGCTCACATACCAGAGCCCTCCGACCTCGACCGTCGCGATGCCGTCGGGACCGGAGTCCACGGACGCGACATGAGTGCTCGTCGGCGCACTCGCGAGAGCGCGACCGGCGAGCCCGGTCACGAAACCGCCGAGGGGCAGGGCGGAGAGGTCCGACGTGCTCGTGACCGTGCCTCCGGTGAGCCGGACCTCGGCGAGGGAGCTGTCGAGGTAGCTCGTCGCCGTCGTGACGCCGCTGAAGTCGAGGGAGACCCCCGAGATTCCCGAGAGGGTCGCCGACGGCGAGAGGACGTCCAGACGCTGCAGCTCGGACACGAGGCTGTCGAGCCCTGGCACGATCGACGCTCGCTCGGCCGGGTCCAGCGCGTCGAGCGCGCCGAGGACGTCGCCGTTGGCGCCCGCGTCGAGCAGCGCCATGACTGCTCCCGCGGGCGTGCTCGCGCCGCCCGTCGAGCCGCCCGCGAGCGCGACAGACGTCCCGACGCCCGCGCCGACGAGGACGAGCGCCGCCGCGATCGGCACGGGACGCCATCGCGGGCGCCTGCGAGGACGCGCGGCGGATGCGATCCCCTCCGACGACGGCGGCGCTGCGCGCGCAGCGGTCGGATCACCGCCCGCGGCCAGGGACGATGCCGGTCCCTCGGGTGGGCCGTCGGTCACACGAGGCTCTGGAGCTGTGTCGTCGTTCACCGTCTCGTTCCCCTCGCCGACCATCCTGATCCGCCGATCGCGGCGACGACCGCGAGCACGGGCCCGCACGCCACTCCGAGCCACGGCCCGATCGACACGCCCCTACCTTCGCGCAGCACGACGAGCGACGCGACGACGAGGATCATCGCCGCGGCGACCGAGAGCGCCGCCGCGGCGCGTCGGCGTCCGAGGAGCATTGCGGCGCACGCCAGACCAGCGACGACGGGGAGCCCGTCGAGCAGCACGGCGACGGCGCCCGCGAGGCCTGTGAGCACACCGGCCGAGCGAGCAGCGCTCGCGAGCGCGAATCCCGATCGCTCGGTCGACCCGACGGTGGACCAGGGAAGCAACGCGCAGAGCACCGCGAGGCAGGCAGCCGCAGGCACCGACGCCGCGACGACGCCCGCGCCGACGGAAAGGCGGCCGAGCAGGCGAACCGGCGATCCGGACCTCCCGCTCGCGCACGTCACGTCCACGGGGCACTCCCTCGCCGGCTCGGCGCGGTCCGTGCGTCCGGCATCCCTCGCGCCGGCACGCTCGACGCGGTCGTCGCCTCGGCGGACCACGCGTCGGGGCTGCCTGCTCACACGCCGCAGCGGCTGCCTCGTCATGCCAACGACCGCGGGCGGGCCCCGCTTGAGCGCTGCTCAGCGGCGCTCCGGGCACGAGCGCGCGGCAACCTCACGCGGTCGGCGTCCGCCCCGCGAGCACGTCGAGCAGCATGTCGGCGTCCGCATTGCCACCCGTCTGGACGACGGCGACGCGCGCTCCGGTGACCCGATCGCGCTCCGCGAGCAGTCCCGCGAGCGCGAGCGCGCCCGCCGGCTCGGCGAGGTTGTGCGCGTCGGAGAGCAGCACCCGCATCGCCTCCGCGGCCTCGTCCTCGCCGACGCTCACGATGCGCGCGACGCCGGCGCACATCGCCGAGATCGCGACAGGATCAGGCACCCGGCACGCGACGCCGTCGACGAACGTGTTCGCGCTGTCGGTCGTCACGACGCGACCTGCGCGCACGGACAGTGCCGTCGCAGGGGCCTGCGCCGCGACCACCCCGACGATCTCGGTCCGAAAACCGAGAAGGTCCCGGACGGCCACGAGCCCACCGATGCCCGTGCCCATCCCGACCGGCACGTAGACGACGTCTAGCTCGCCGGCGCCGTCGAACAGCTCCCTCGCGTAGGTCGCGGCACCGAGGACGAGATCCCGGTGGTAGGGCGGGACGACCTCGAGGCCTCGCGCTGCGCCGAGCGCGGACGCGTGCTCACGCGCCGCCTGGAAGTCGTGCCCGTGCTCGACGAGCTCCGCGCCGAAGCCACGTATCGCCTCGTTCTTGCCGGCGCTGTTGCCGAACGGAACGACGATCGTGACCCCGACCCCAGCGGCGCGCCCGGCGAACGCCAAGCTCTGGCCGTGATTGCCGCGAGTGGCCGACACGAGCCCCGCGACGCCGGGGCGTTCCGTGCGCAGCCGCTCGACGTAGACGAGGCCGCCGCGGACCTTGAACGCCCCTGTCGGCGTGTGGTTCTCGTGTTTGACCCAGACCTCGGCGCCGACTCGGCGCGCGAGCAACGGCCACGCGAGCTGGGGCGTCGGAGGCACCCATCTCCGAACGACGTCGCCCGCCCACGCGAGCTCGTCCGCGCTGAACGACACGCCACAAGAGTGCCACGGGGCGGCGTCCCTTGGCGACCGTCGCGGCGCTCGCGGTCGCGACGAGGTCTACATGTGCGGTACCGGCCAGACGCTCAGCTCGTCGGTCGTCGGTGGGTTGCTCACCATCTTCTGCCCACGGGCGCTGAGCTGCAGAACGCTCGCCACCTTGAGGTGCCGGGCAGGAGCGACCTCCGTGGACTCCGGGTTCGCCGCGGGGCTCGTCGCCGTGATCACCGGCAATGCCGCCATTGCGGTCGCCCATCCGAGGGCCCTTGTCGCCACGGCGACGAGACGAGCACCCGCGAAACAAGCTCGCCGCGACGCGCCCGGCTGGCCCGGACCCGGATCTGGCGCTGGTGGGCGCTCCCCGCGGTGGCGACGCACCGGAGGTCGGGTGCCTCCACCCGGAGTCCACCCGACGACCCACCCCGAGGTTGACGACGGATCGACGACGGTCGCCGACACTTACGACATGACCGCCACCGACTACGCCATCGACATCTCGCTCATCGCCGTCGTCTTGCTGCAGGTCCGCGGGCGTCGACTCACGACACGATCGCTGCTGCTTCCCGTCGCGATCGTCGCGTGGGTCGCCGCGAAGTACCTGCGGGGCATCCCGACCGCCGGGAACGACCTCGTCCTCGTCGTCTCGTGTACCGCCGCGGGAGTCCTCCTCGGCACCCTGTGCGGGCTGTTCACGACCGTCACCGCGGGAGAGCGCGGTCCGTTCGCGAAGGCCGGAGCGCTCGCAGCGGGGCTGTGGGTGGTCGGCGTCGGCACACGCCTCGCGTTCCAGCTCTACGCGAGCTACGGCGGCGCCACGGCGATCGGGCGCTTCAGCGCGGCCCACGACATCACGAGCAGCGAGGCGTGGGTCGCCGCTCTGATCCTCATGGCCATCGGCGAGGCGCTCGCGCGAACCGGCGTGCTCGCCGCGCGCGCCCACCGAATCGCGCCCTCGCACGTCCGCACTCCGGCGGCAATGATAGGCGTCGGTGGCAACCTCGACTGACCGACTGCCCGATCCGGGTGCGGGTCGGCTCACGACTGAGCTCAGCCTCGCGGGGCTCGCGTTGCTCGTGTGGGGCGTCGTGCCCGAGCTCCCGGCGGGATCAGGTCCCCGGTTCGTCGCCTGCGCCGCACTGCTCACGATCGCGAGCTCCGCGTGGCTCGGGTGGGCCATCTCGCGTGGCCGGCACGCGACCCCGCTCGCACTCGTGGCGCTCGCCGTCATGGCCGTCGCAGGAGGGGCGCTCGCGGCCTTCACGCCACTGGCGCTCACCTTCGTCGGCGTGGCTGCGATCGGGGCGACGCATCGTTGGCCAGCTCGCCCGGCCCTCGCCATCGCGGTCGCGGGACCGTGCGCGACGCTCTGCGCCGTCCCGGCGGCCCACCCGCGCCTAGGAACTCTCGCGGACGCGGCGGCGTCCGCTCTCGCCGGCGCCGTGCTCGGTCTCAGCCGGCGCCAGAGCATCGAGCGCGCCACGCACGCGGCGCTCGTTGAGGTGAGCGCGGCCCGCGCCGACGCCGAACGGGCGCGTGCCGAGCTCCTCGCGGGCCGCAACCACCTCGCGCGCGAGCTCCACGACGTGCTCGCGCACACGCTCTCCGCGCTCTCGCTCCAGCTTCATGCCCTCGACAGCCTCATCGTCGGCGACGGTGCAGTCCGGCCGGAGGTACGTGTGCATCTCGAGGGGACGAAGCGGCTCGTCCGAGAGGGCCTCGACGAGGCTCGAGGTGCGGTGCAGGCACTTCGCGAGGACGCGCCGTCGCTGCTCGAGCAGCTCACACGCCTTGCGTGGGAGCGCCACGCGCAGATCGAGGTGCATGGATCGCAGAGACATATCTCCCCCGACGTCTCGCTTGCCCTCTACCGTGTCGCACAGGAGGCCCTCACGAACGTCATCAAGCACGCGCCGGGAGTCGCGCCACAGGTCGCGCTCGGCTTCGGTGACGACCGAGTCACGCTGTCGGTCACGAACGAGCGGGGCGTCCTCGCGGGCACGTCACCCCTCGCTCCGAGCGGCGGGGGCTACGGCATCCAGGGGATCCGCGAGCGAGTCCTCCTCATCGGCGGCCGAGTCGACGCTGGCCCGACTCCGACGGGCTGGCGCGTCGAGGCGGAGGTGCCCGCGTGAGAGTTCTCGTCGCCGACGACCAGCGCGTCGTGCGCGAGGGGCTGGCCACGATCATCGGCAGCCTCCCGGGGATGGAGATCGTCGGCCTCGCGGCCGACGGCGAGGAGGCTGTTCGCCTCGCCGGCTCGCTCCGGCCGGACGTCGTGCTCATGGATCTGCGGATGCCGTGTATGGACGGCGCCGAGGCGACGGCCGCGATCAGGAGCCGCTGCCCCAAGACGGAGGTCGTCGTGCTCACGACCTACGCGGACGACGCCTCGATCATCGCCGCGCTGTCGGCGGGTGCGGCCGGGTACCTCACGAAGGACGCGTCGCGCGATGACATCGGGAGGGCGATCGAGGCGGCCGCCGCCGGCCAGAGCGTGCTCGATCCCGGAGTCCGGGCGACCCTGCTCGCCGCAGCGCGCGGTCGCCCCGGCTCGCCCGACTCGCCGCGCAGGCCGGCACCGCTCCCGGGCGGGCTCACCGACCGTGAGGCCGAGGTGCTCGTGCTCATCGCGACAGGCCTGTCGAACTCGGAAATCGCCGGCGCGTTGTTCGTCGCCGAGGCGACCGTGAAGACCCACGTCAACCGCATCTTCGCGAAGACGGGGAGCCGTGACCGGACACAGGCGGCCGCGTACGCCCACCGGGAGGGTCTCGCAGGCTGACGAGACGCAGTCGCGCGGCCGGCGATCGGGCGACTGACGGGCGGCGTCCGGCGAGACCGCGTTGGCATGGTGCGACGCGTACGCTTCAGCGACCGGCCTACATCCATGCGGAGCACGAGGGACCTGTTCGGGGAGGTCGCGCACGCGTCCGCGACCCGGTGGGACGGCGCGTGGGTCGCCGATCATTTCTTGCCGTAGGTGGAGCCGCCGGACGCGCCGTGCTCGGCCTCGGAGCCTGTTGGCAGGAGCCCGAGCACGCCGCGTGCGGTATCGACTCCTTCGACACCCGGGGTCGCCTCGAGCATCTCGGCGAGTGTGCGCGGTGATCCGCCATCTGCTCGACGAGCACCGCGCCACGCTCTCCGGGCGTCACTGGCGGCTCGTCGACGCGGCGATGCAGCCGAACGCGTTCCAGGAGCACCTGCCACTGCTCATGGGCGGCGAGCGGGTGACACGACGGGTCGCCGCGCGCTTGGCCGACGAACGGAACACGTGGGGCCCGCCCGAGGTCCTCGCCGCGAACGGTGCGGGACTCGCCCCTCGTGGCCGCGACGAGTACGACGGCCCAGCTCAGAGGAGTGTGCAGACGCTCCGGCAAAATTCCTCAAGTGGTCGCCGCCGATGGCCGTTAGCGGGCATGGTCGTCGGCAAAGGACTGCCGAGCCGTATGCATAGGAGGCGGAGCCTCGATGAGCATCTCGTCCATCTCTCCGGCGTCCGGGGGCTGGAACCCGCCCCCGGCCCCCGTACCGCCTCTGCACCCAACGGCCAGAGCGCCGGCCGGTTCCAGTGCGACGACATCAGACGTCGCGGCATCGCCGCGGAGCAGCGTCCTCAGTGCCTTGACGCCGAGCGACCGAAGCCTCATCGCCGCGGCGACCGGAGTGGTCATCTCTCCTGACGGCACCGTCGTGAGCGGCGCGGGATACGTCGGGAGCGGTGGCACGGCCGAGCAGTTCATCTCGGTCATCGCCGCGGCCCGCCAGCTCGGCGCAGTCCAGGGACGCATCACGCCGGCCGAACTCGCCAGTCTGTTCCCGCCCTACGTCACGACGGGACCGAACGCCACGATCGATTCGGCCCACGTCGCGAACGCGGCGCAGTACCTCGAGATCGCGTCGGCAGCGCAGCCGAGCACGACGGCCGGTTCGCTCGAGGCGCGCGCGTAGCGTGCATCGCCGGCCCCTCGGCCGACGAGCCCGACCGCGCTGGGTGGAGACTGCCGCGCCGGCCTGACATGTCGTCCTCCCGATAAAAGAGATGGATGCACCCCGAGGCAGGAGTCAGCATGCCGGCCTGCGCGCTCCTCGACCGCTGGACCGCCGCGCCGCCCTCCCCACCGGCGAGTGACGGCTCATCGCGATCGGCATGACGACGGTGGTCGGCGCTCCCGTGAGCGTCGCCGGCGGAGCCGTCGCGTCGCCGCCTTGCGCAAGTCAGCCTGTGAAGGTCTCGAGCGCGGAGACGAACGATGGCTCGTCCTGGAACGCGCTCGCGTATCCCGCCCCGGGGAACACGACGTCGCGTGCGTGCCGCAGTCCTGCGAGCAGCACGGCATCGTTTGTCGATGGGAACACCTCGTCGAGCGAGCCCGCGACGACGAGCGACGGGATGGAGAGACTCGGAAGCCCTTCCGCCAGCGCTGCATCGCCCCACGCCGACGCCTGTACCTCCGCCTGCTGGCGGACCGCTGACGCGACGAGGTCGTCGCGCGGGAGCTGCGCGACCCTGGCGAGCCACCCGGTGATCGCCGCGGTGAGTGTGGGCGGGAACATCAGGGGGGCGAGCTGTGCGTCGGTGAAGCTCGGCGACGCCATGGCGGCCGCGACCAACGCCGCAGGACGCCGTGCCGACGGTCCCCCGGCCGCGCTGTCGACGAGCACGAGCCTTCCTGCGAGTCCGGGATGGCGCTCGGCCAGGGCGAGCGCGACCTGGCCCCCGAGGCCCCAGCCGAGGATCGTCGGCGCCACGAGGCCGAGCGCGTCGGCCAGGCCCGCGGTGACGTCGGCGACCGCCGCGACGCTCGTCGCCGCGGGGTCCGGCGCCGAGAACCCCGTGCCGGGGTAGTCGAACACGGTCACGGTGTAGTGCTGCGCGAGGTCGCTCAGAAGCTGCGGGTCCCACCACGTAAGTGTCGCGTGCTCACCCTCGACGAGAAGAAGATCCGGCCCCGAGCCGAACTCACGGAACGCGACATCAACGGCGCCGGGCGACTGCGACGTCGCTCCGGGAGCGGCGGGCGGGGGCGGGGGCGGGGGCGAGATCGCGCCGTCCGGCACGGCGACGACTGGCACGCGCTGTATGCCGCCGAGGAGCGACAGCGATCCGCCCGCGCGGGTGCCGGTCACCGGGAACGCGACCGGCAGGGTCGTCGAGGTCGTCGCAGGCGCTGTCGTCGTGGGCGACGTCGTCGTCGGCGCTGTAGTCGTCGGCGCTTTCGAGGTCGCGCTCCCCGTCGGTCCCGCGTTCGTAGGGGCCGTCGTCGACGCCACCGCGGTAGACCCTGCGACGGGCGCTCCCGAGGGACTGCCGCACGCGGCAAGGAGCGCGCCGGCGCCGAGCACCGCGACGACGAGGGCGCGACGCCGCCGGACGTGCCCGTGGTCTCGTCCGCCGCTTACGGCGAGGGCCACGCGAGCGCGCAGCCGTCAGCGCTCGCGGCGCATCGCGCCCCGCGCGAGCGACGCCGCGAAGCCGACGAGCGCCGAGCTCTTGTGCGCCTCGCCGAGCACGTCGTCGAGTGCGTCGACGAACCGATCGACCTCCTCCTGGCCGGCGACGAGCGGCGGGAGGAGCTTGACGACGTTCATCGAATCGCCGGCGACCTGGGTGAGGATCCGGTGCCGCTGGAACAGCGGACCGACGATGAGCTGGGAGAACAGTCCCTTGTGCGCGAGCTCGAGGAGCCGGAAACGAGATCTGACCGCGAGCGAGGTGGGCTCGCCGAACACGAGGCCGATCATGAGGCCCTCGCCACGGACAAGATGGAACAGCTCGTACTTGTCGACGAGGGGAGCGAGGCCCTTCGCGAACGCCTCGCCCGTCACGCGCGCCCTCGAGACGAGATCCTCGTCGTCGATCGTCTGGAGAGTGGCGAGCCCGGCGACCATCGCAAGTGTGTTGTTCTTGAAGGTCGAGGAGTGGACGAGCGCGCGCTCCATCGACGAGTACACCTTGTCCGATACTTCCGTCGAGCAGATCATCGCCCCGACCGGCACGTACCCGCCGGACAACGCTTTCGAAGTGGTCACGATGTCGGGGACGACGCCCCAGTGCTCGTGCGCCCATAGCCTGCCCGTCCGGCCGAGGCCCGTCTGGACCTCGTCGACCACGAGCAGGGTGCCGTAGCGATGGCACAGCTCCTGCGCGGCGTCCCAGTACTCGCGAGAGGCGACGTGGACGCCTTTGCCCTGTATCGGCTCGATGACGAGCGCGGCGACGTCTCGCCTCGCGAGCGCATGCTCGAGGGCGTCCGCGTCGCCGAAGGACACCTCGTCGAATCCGGGGAGGAACGGTCCGAAGCCCTTGCGGAACTCCTTCCCGCCGTTGAGCGAGAGCGCGCCGTAGGTGAGCCCGTGGAAGGAGTGGTCGCAGTGGAGCACGCGGCTGCGGCGAGTCGCGTATCGGGCGAACTTCACCGCGGCCTCGACGGACTCGGCACCGGAATTCGTGAAGAACACGCGACCCATCCCCGAGTGCGATCGGCGCAGGAGCTGCTCTGCGAGGAGTCCCGCGAGCAGCGGTGCGTCCATCTGGACCAGGCTCGCGAGATCCGCGTCGACGGCCGCGTGCAGAGCCGCCTTCAGCACGGGGTGGCTCCGGCCGAGCGCGAACACGCCGAACCCCGCGAGAAAGTCGAGGTAGCTGTGGCCCGAGTCGTCGTAGAGATAGCAGCCCTCGGCCCGCACGTAGCGACGGTCGAAGCCGATCGTCCGCAGCACTCGTACGAGCTGGGGGTTCACGTGCTCGGCGTAGAGCGCGAAATTCTCCCCACCACGGGTGTCGAGAAGCGTGCGCAGGTCGAAGCTCATCGGATCGCACCCGTCGCCGTCATCGGCCCCGATCCTACCGGTGGCGTGCGCCGCGTCCCAGCACGGCGGCCGGGCCCCGTGGGTGTCGTTCCCGCTCGATAGTGTCGGCCCGCGATGACCGTGACGTCCGGCGACACCTTCTGCTTCGTCCATGCGGCAGAT
>DATLRJ010000087.1:0-2294 GCA_035534715.1 Acidimicrobiales bacterium
TGCGCCGTCGTGAGCCGCGCCCCGAGGCGAGACTGCGCCGTCGTGAGCCGCGCCCCGAGGCGAGACTGCGCCGTCGTGAGCCGCGCCCCGAGGCGAGACTGCGTTGTCGTCGACCCTCAGCTGCGCGAGAATGGAACCAGCATCTGTACGAGGGAGCGCCGGACGCCTCGGTCGTGTTCCGTAGGATTCTGGCCGGGACTGCTCGACCCAGACGCAGCCTCACGCCCGAGAGGGGGAGCGGGTGCCGCTTTCCGAAGAAGAGCAGCGAATTCTCCAGGAGATGGAGCAGAAGCTCTACGAGAACGACCGCTCCTTCGTCGACCGCGTCCGCGCGGAAGGGCCCCGCTCGGCGGCCGCGCGATCGATGCGGTGGTCAGCAGCCGTCGTCGTCGCCGGGCTCGCGGTCCTGTTGCTCGCGTTCCGCACCTCGTTGCTCCTCGGCACGTTCGGGTTCGTCGTGATGCTCTGCGGCACGCTCATCTTCGAGCGGAGCGCTCGGCAGTACGTCGGCGGCCGTTCTTCGGAACCCTCCGGCCAGGCCGCGCGGCCTCGTGGTGCGGGGGGCGAGCTCTCGATCATCGGGCGGAGGCTCCGCTCGCGCTTCTGGCGCGAGCGCTGAGCGTGGGGCAGGCGTGACCCTGCCCCGCTGGCGCGACTGGATCCGTCCCGCGATGGCCGTGGGTGCGCGCCCGGACCTGTGGGTGGAGGTTGCCCGCACGGGCCGCTCGCTGCTGCCGGCACGTCAGCGCGTCCGGAATGCGAGGGCCGGGAGCTGGATCGCGTTCCGCATGGAGACTGCCTACGGCGATCCGCGGGCGGCGCCGCCCGGCACCGATCTCGTGGCCTTCCTCGCATGGTCGAGAGATGAGCGGGGAGCGGTCACGCGTATGCGCCGGCACGCGGTGCGCGCGCGCTAGCCTCGCCGGGATGAGGGTGTGCGGCGAGCCCGGAGCCGGCTGGGCCTGACGTGACAGGGCGAGCACTGGTTCTGAACGCGACGTTCGAGCCGCTGTGCGTCGTCTCGTCCCGTCGTGCGCTCGTCCTCGTGCTCGACGCGAAGGCTGAGCTCGTCCACGACACGGGAGGCGAGTTCCGGTCGGAGCGCGCTCGCTACCCCGAGCCGTCGGTCGTGCGGCTGTCGCAGTACGTGAGGGTGCCGCGCCAGACGAAGGTCGCGATCTCGCGGCGGTCGGTCTTCGCACGCGACGGGCACCGCTGCCAGTACTGCGGAGCGCAGGCGGAGAACATCGACCACGTCGTCCCGCGCAGCCGCGGCGGGACGCACAGCTGGGACAACGTCGTCGCCTCGTGTCGGCGGTGCAACGCCGCGAAGGAGGACTACCTTCTCGAGGAGGCGGGATTCGTCCTGCGGGAGCTCCCTCGGGCGCCTCGCTCCCGCGTCTGGCTGCTTGCCGCGAGCGGAGAGGTCTGCGCGCAGTGGGAGCCCTATGTCGCGCCCGTCCTCGCTAGGTCGGCCGGCCGGCGCGATCCCGCGGCGTGAGCCCCGCCCGCACGGGCGCTCACGACAGGCGGGCCCCACCGCCGGGCTGTTCGCCGGGCGCCCCGCGCATCGGGCCCGCGAGCCCTGGTTGGCTCGTGCTCACGCGCGGCGGCGATGCGGGAGAGCTCGTGGGCGCGTTGCCGGACACGGCGAGCCCGCAGCTCGCCGGCCGACGACTGGCATGCCTCTGCCGCCCGGCTGGCGCCGCGATCGTGCTCGGGAGCTCACAGGACCTGGTCGTAGCCGACGCCGCAACCGGTGCCGGGATCGACGTCGTCCGCCGTCGCAGCGGCGGGGGGGCGGTCTATGTCGCCCCTCGCGAGCAGGTCTGGCTGGACGCGTACCTCCCCGCCGGTGACGCGCTGCTCCAACGTGACGTCGCCCGCACGGCGTGGTGGCTCGGCGACCTCTGGGCCGGCGCGCTCGCCGACACGTTGAGCGAGCCCCGCTCGGACTTCGAGGTCCACCGCGGTGGTCTCGCGACGACCGCGTGGTCGCGCGTCGCGTGCTTCGCGGGGCTCGGTCCGGGCGAGGTCACCCTCCGAGGTCGCAAGATCGTCGGGCTCTCGCAGCGACGGGACCGGCGAGGTGCCTGGCTCCACTCGATGGCGCTCGTGTCCCTCGACGCGACACGCCTCGCGGGGTTGCTCGCCCTCGAGGACGAGGAGAGGGCCGCGCTCGCGCGCGATCTCGAGTCCGCCACCGTGACGCTCTCCGAGGTGCTCGAGGCACGCGCCAGGGTGGGCACCCCTACCACCGGGACGCTCCACGGGCTCGCAGACCGTGTGGAGTC
>DATLRJ010000088.1:0-7947 GCA_035534715.1 Acidimicrobiales bacterium
GTCACGACCCCGCACGTCCCGCTCCCCGCGGCCGACGCCCTCGAGGATGCGGCGGTGCCATCGGTCGCGCGTATCGTCGAGGGAGTGCGGCGCGCGCTCGCATGAGGAGACGCGGACCCGAGCGGGCTCCTCGCGGTGCTCGCTACCCGCGTGCCGCGGCGGTGCCGCGTGGAGGGGATCGGGTCGAGCCCCGGCACTAGCGCCGCGACGGAGCGATCGTCACGGTCTGCGACCACGTGTAGAAATCACGGGCGGCCTTTCCCTGCTCGCGAGCGCCGTAGCTGGAGGCCTTCGTCCCGCCGAACGGCGCGTAGAAGTCGACGCCGGACGTCGGAGCGTTGACCTTCACGAGCCCGGCGTCGAGCCGCGAGCTGACGTCGAGAGCGGTGTCGAGGTCGCTCGTGAACACTGCGGCGGCGAGGCCGTGGCGGACGCCGTTCGCGATCCTGACAGCGTCGTCTGCGTCGCGAGCGGCGACCACCGCCGCGATCGGGCCGAACACCTCCTCCTCGAGGACGCGTGCCCCGGCGGCGACGCGGTCGACGAGAGTCGGCAGCACGTAGTAGCCCTCGCGTCCGGCCGCCCGACCCCCCGAGAGGATGCGTCCACCTGCGTCGCGTACCTCGTCCGTCGCGTCGAGCACGGCGCGCCGGGCCGCGTCGTCGATGACAGGGCCGACAGCGACCCCCGCGTCGGCCGGGTCGCCGACAGCGAGCGCGCCGACCGCGGCGACGAGGGCGTCGGTGAACTGGTCGGGATTCCCCACGACGACGACCCGGGACGTCGCCGTGCACTTCTGGCCCGCGTACCCCATCGCCGCGGTCGCGATCGCGGCGGCGGCGCGCGCGACGTCGGCGTCTGCGAAGACGATCGAGGCGTTCTGCCCACCCATCTCCGCTTGGACCGCGACCGGGCGCGCCGCCGCGGCGGCGACGACCGCGCGGCCGACGTCGAGCGAGCCGGTGAAGGAGATCGCGTCGGACGCGTCGACGAGCGCACCGCCCGCGACGGCATCGCCCGGCACGACGCTGAGCAGCCCCTCGGGCAGGTCGGCAGCGAGTACCTTCGCGAGGAGCAGTGCGGTGGCGAGCGCCTGAGGCGCCGGCTTCCACACGACGGCATTTCCGTACGCGAGGGCCGGGGCCACCTTCCACAGCGGTATCGCGACGGGAAAGTTCCACGGTGTGATGATCCCGGCGACGCCGTGCGGGCGCCGGACGGCGAGCAGGAGCGAACGGCCGTCCGCGGACGGGAGCGTCGTGCCGTCAGGATCGAGCGTCTGCTGCGCGTAGTAGCGGAGGATCGCGACCCCGCGAGCGACCTCGCCCGACATCTCCGAGCGCGGCTTGCCGACCTCCCGGATCCCGAGCTCGGTGAGCTCGCCTGCCGCTGCGGCAAGGCGCTCCGCGGCAGAGGCGAGGATGCCCGCGCGCGAGGTTGCCGGAAGCCGGGCCCACTCGTGCTGCGCCGCCCGGGCCCCACCGACGGCGGAGCCCACCTCCTGTGCCGTCGCCTCCCGTGCCTCGACGACGATGTCGTCCGGTCGTTGTGGCGAGCGGCTCACGAGCGTCGTCACGGTGCCTCCCTCGTCCCGCCTCGCACGTCCCGGGCACCCGGCACCTCGCACCCGGCGCCTCGCACCCGGCGCCTCGCATCCGGCACCCGGGCCGGCCCCACTGTAGGGTCGGTCGCGACCGTCCGGCGGGCGAGCCGCCCCGGGCGAGCGTCTCCGCCCGCGCCGGCGGAGCCCGGCGCGTGCCGGCCGACCAGTGGAGGATCACCCATGACCTCGTTGCCGACCCGCCCTCTCGGACGCACGGGGATGGAGATCACACGCGTCGGCTTCGGCGCGTGGGCGATCGGCGGGGGCGGCTGGGTCGCGGGCTGGGGGCCGCAGGACGACGACGAGTCCGTCGCCGCGATCCGCCACGCCGTCGAGTCGGGAATCAACTGGGTCGACACGGCGGCGATCTACGGCCTCGGCCATAGCGAGGAGGTCGTCGCGCGCGCCCTCTCGGTCTTCGCAGACGCCGACCGCCCGTACGTGTTCACGAAGTGCGGTGTCCTCCCCGACCCGTCGGACCCCATGCTCCCGAATCTCTGGGTCGGCGATCCGGCGTCCATCCGGCGAGAGGTCGAGGGGAGCCTCGCGCGGCTGTCGGTCGAGCGTATCGACCTCTATCAGATGCACTGGCCGCCGCGAGACGCGACGCCCGTCGAGCTCTACTGGCAGACCTTGCTCGACCTGCGTGCCGAGGGTCTGGTCGCGTCCGTCGGCATGTCCAACCACAGCCTCGACCTTCTCGAGCGCGCCGAGGCGATCGGCCACGTCGAGTCGATGCAGCCGCCGTTCTCGCTCATCAATCGCGTCGCGGGCGGTGATGTCGTCCCGTGGTGCGCGTCTCACGACACGGGCGTCGTCGTCTACAGCCCGATGCAGTCGGGGCTCCTCACGGGGTCGTTCGGCGTGGAGCGCGTCGCGGCGATGCCCGCGGACGACTGGCGGTCGCGCAACGCTGAGTTCCAGCCTCCGAAGCTCGCCGCGAACATCGCGCTCGCTGACGCGCTGCGTCCCGTCGCCGAGCGCCATGGGACCACCGTCGGCTCGGTCGCAATCGCGTGGACGCTCGCGTTCGACGGCGTGACGGGGGCGATCGTCGGTGCGCGGCGTCCCGATCAGATCGACGGGTGGATCGGCGCCGCGACCCTCGAGCTCGGCTCGCAGGACCTCGCGGAGATCGCCGCGGCGATCGGGCGCACGGGCGCGGGCGCGGGTCCGCTCGGTCCGCCGCGGGCCCTGTGACGGACCGAGCGGGCGCTCAGGCCGGGCGCGGCGCCCTCACCGGGGCGATGGTGGCGCGATCGGAGTCCGGGCGTGCGAGCGGCTCGGGGCCCGGCACCTCTGAGGTGCGACCCGTGCGCCGTCGCGCACCGGCGCGCGCTGCGGCGTAGGCGATCGCCGCGAGGCTGCTCGCGATACCTCCGGTGAGCAGTCCCCAGCGTGCGCCGCCGACCTCGGACACCCACCCGACGAGCGGAGCCCCGATCGGCGTCGTCCCGGCGAGCACGATGACGTAGAGGCTCATGACCCGTGCTCGTATCGCGGGCTCGGATCCGAGCTGGACCGCGGAGTTCGCCGCTGTGAGCAGCGCCATCGACGCATAGCCGGTCGGTAGCAGGAGGATGCAGAGGGTCAGGTAGCTCGGCATGAGGCCCGCGGTCAGCTCCGAGACGCCGAACGCGAACGTGAGCCCGGCGAGCAGCCGTGGAGTCGGTCGGCGGCCTCGCGCGCCGGACAGCGCACCGACGAGCGAGCCGACCGCGAGAAGCGAGCTCAGCAGTCCGTAGCCCGCGGCGCCGCGGTGGAAGACCGTCTTGTCGACGAGCGCGAGGGTGATCTGGAAGTTCAGCCCGAGCATTCCGACGATCCCCATGAGCGCCATCGCCGCGACGAGGTCTTTGCGCTCGCGCACGTACGCGATGCCCTCGCGCACCTGGCCACGCGCTCGCTCGAGGGGCACCACTCGTACGAGCTCGCTCTCGCGCATCGCGAGGAGCCCGGCGATCACGGCGGCGAACGATGCGACGTTCACGAAGAAGACGGGAGCCGTGCCCACCGTCTCGATCATGAGGCCCGCGAGCGCGGGGCCGACGAGCCGCGCGCCGTTGAACGTCGCGCTGTTCAGGCCGACCGCGTTCGCGATCTCGTCGGGACCGACCATCTCTGACACGAACGCCTGGCGCGCCGGGTTGTCGAACGCCGTCGCGCAGCCGAGCACGAGCGCGAGCAGGTACACCTCGTGGAGGGTCACCGCGCCCGTCGCGGTCAGGAGCGCGAGAGCGAGTGCGGTGAGGGCCATCGAGCTCTGCGTCGCGAGCAGCACGCGGCGCTTCGGGAACCGGCTCGCGACGACACCGGCCTGGAGGCCGAAGAGGAGTATGGGGAGGAACTGCAGCCCCATCGTGATGCCGGCGGCGGATCCGCTCGAGTGCGAGAGGCGCAGCACGAGCCAGTCCTGCCCGGTTCGCTGCATCCAGCTCCCGGTGAGCGAGACGAGCTGGCCCCCCGCGAAGAGCCGGTAGTTGCGGACGCGCAGCGAGCGAAAGGTGCTCGTCACTCCCTGGCGAGCCGTTCGAGAATCGGGATCGCGACGGCGAGGGCCGCGCGCTCTGCCTCGTCGAGCTGCTCGAGCACGCGAGCGAGCCACGCGGTGCGCCGACGCCGGTCCTCGTCGATGATAGCGCGCCCCTCGGGCGAGATCTCGATGACCGCCTGCCGGCGATCGCTCGGGTGGGGAATGCGGACGGCGAGGCCGCGCTCGACGAGGAGCGCGATCACGCGAGTCATCGACGGAGGTTGCACGCGCTCGCGCTCCGCGAGCGCGGTCGGGGAGAGCGGGCCGGAGTTCGCGAGCGTCGCCAACGCGGAGAGCTGCGTGAGGGTCATGCTCTCGTCGCTCTTCTCCGAGCGCATCCGCCGAGCGAGCCGCATGACCGCGATCCGCAGCGCACTCGCGAGCGGCTCGTCCGACGCGACGACGGCCGCTGCCGGGCCGCGCCGACCTCCGGCGCGGGCTAGGTGCGCCGCGGGCATGGCGGGCGGGCCAAGGGGGGCGGACGATCGAGCGCGAGGCATGAACTTAGCCTAGCAAACGATCTCGGTGGTCGAGCCGGGCAGAGCCCGGCCCGGCCTACGGCGCGGCCGAGAGCAGGTACGCGATCGCGGCGGTGAGCGACTGCGCCGCCGGGATGTGGAGGAACTCGTTCGGCCCGTGCGCGTTGCTGGCCGGCCCGAGCACCCCGGTCGCGACGAGCTCGGCGCGGGGATACCGCGTGGCGAGGGAGGACATGAAGGGGATCGATCCGCCGAGTCCCATAGCGCGCGACGGCGCGCCGTACGCGGCGACCGACGCCTCGTCGAGGGCTCGGGTGAGCCACGGCGCGGGCTCGGGAGCGTCCCATCCCGCTGCGGGTGCCTCCCAGGTGATGCTCACGCGGGCGCCCTCGGGTGGGTCCCTCGTCAGGGCCTCCTCGAGCGCACGCCTCGCGGCCTCTGGGTCGCAGCGCGGGGGCAGGCGGATCGAGAGCTTCGCCGCGGTGAACGGTCGCAGGACGTTCCCGCCGTCGCGCACGCTTGGCACGCCTCCGATCCCCGTGAGCGCGAGCGCCGCAGCCCAGGTCCCTCGCTCGACGCGCTCCGACGCGCTCGTGCCAGCGAGCTCGAGCCCGGGCACCGTCGGGAAGCTGCCTGCCGCCGCGTCCCCGAACTCCGTGGCGATCTCCCCGATCTGGGTGCGGCGACGCGCGGGGAGATCGCAGCGAAGCTCGGGCAGGAGGATCTCCCCGGTCGAGGCGTCCTCGATGCGGTCGAGGAGTTGGCGGAGCACGCGGAACGACGACGGCACGATCCCGCCGGCGAGCCCGCTGTGCACGGCTTCCTCGAGGACGTCGACCCGCAGCTCGCAGACGAGGTTGCCGCGCAGCGACGCCGTGATCCACAGCCGGTCGTAGGTGATGCACGACGAGTCGAGGCACACGACTAGCGAGACCTCTCCGAGCCGCCCCGCGAGCTCGTCGAGGTAGGTCTCGAGGTCAGGGCTGCCGCTCTCCTCGCTCGACTCCGCGAGCAGCACGATCCGACCGTGCGAGCCGCCCGCGCTCTCGAGCGCCTCCACCGCGATCATCGCGGCGAACGTCGCGTACCCGTCGTCCGCCGTCCCGCGACCGTAGAGCCGGTCGCCCTCGCGCACCGCGGTGAACGGCGCGAGGCCCTCGCGCCACTCGCCGAGCGGTGGCTGCTTGTCGAAGTGGCCGTAGACGAGGGTCGTCGAGCCCGCGCGCTCGGGATCGCTCGCGGGGATCTCCGCGAGCACGACCGGAGTGCGGCCCGCGATCTCCACGACCTCTACCGCGATCCCCGGGATCGGCCTGCGCGCCGTCCACGCGGACAGCAGTTCCGCTGCGCGCGCGATCTCCCCCCGCTCGTGCCAGGCGTCGTCGAAGGCCGGCGAGAGGCACTCAATGGCGGTGTAGGCCGATAGCGCCGGGAGCGCGTCGCGTGCGAACCGCTCGCGCGCAAGGCCGAGCAGCGCGGCACCGAGAGCCTCGCATGGAGGGCCGACTCCCCCGCTCCCGCTCGCGCTCGCGCCCCCGCTCCCGCTCGCGGCACTGCCTCCACGGCCGGTCGGGCCGCCGCCGGGGTCCGGGGGCGTAGTCGTGTCCATCGGTGAAGTTGTAGCCGAGCAATGGCCGGCTCGTTCGTAGAGAATGGGGCATGGCCACTCGTCCACTCGCGGCGGTCGTGCTCGCGGCGGGCGAGGGCACCCGGATGCGCTCGCCGATCCCGAAGCCGCTGCACCGCGTCTGCGGCCGGCCTCTCGTCCTCCACGTTCTCGACGCGCTCGCCGAGCTCCGTGTCGAGCGCGTCGTCGTCGTCGTCGGCTACCGGTCCGCCGAGGTCACGAAGACCCTCCAGGCAGAGGCGCCCGGGGAGCTCCGCCTCGAGTTCGTCGAGCAGGTGCGCCCGCTCGGCACCGGCGACGCGGCCGCCGTGGGCCTCACGGGCTTCCCGGAGAGCTACGAGGGCTTCGAGGATGGCGACCTCGTCGTCCTTCCCGGAGACGCTCCGCTCGTGCGTCCCGCGACGCTCGCGGCGCTCGTGCGCACGCACCGCCAGAGTGGCGCGGCTGCAACGCTGCTCACTGCTCATCTAGCGGACCCACGGGGCTACGGCCGCGTCGTGCGCGCGAAGGACGGGAGCGTCGCGCGAATCGTCGAGGAGTCGGACGCGACGGCGGCTGAGCGGGAGATCGACGAGGTCGCGACGTCCATCTACTGCTTCCGGCACAGTGTGCTCGCGCCGACGCTGCGGCGGCTCTCCCCCGACAACGCGCAGGGCGAGTACTACCTGACCGACGCGGTCGCCGTGCTCCACGCCGCGGGATACCCCGTGACCTCGGTGGTGGCCGCGGATCCCGTCGAAGCGGCCGGGGTGAACGACCGCGCGCAGCTCGCGGCCGCGGAGGCGGAGCTGCGCGACCGGATCAACGAGAGGTGGATGCGACGGGGCGTGACGATCACCGACCCCGAGCAGACGTACATCGATGCAGCGGTCGAGCTCGGTCGAGACGTCACCCTGCTCCCCGGCGTTCTCCTCGAGGGCACGACGTCGATCGGTGACGGCGCGGTGATCGGGCCGTCGACCCGGCTCACTGACTGCCAGATCGGCCCGGGAGCGCGCGTCGAGCACAGCGTCGGGCGACGGGCGATCGTCGGCGAGGAGGCCGTCGTCGGGCCCTTCGCGGTCCTCGAGCCCGGGACCCGTCTGGCGCCGCGTGCCTCCACCGGACCATTCTTCGTCGGCGGGCCGTGAGTCGCCGCCCGCACGTGCGCCGTCCCGACTCGGGGGCGTCGCACCCCAACGTCACAGGAGGAGGTCGCCATGGAGGTGGGCCCGCGTAAGCGTCTCGCGTTGCTCGCGGGCCGATCGCACCGCGAGCTCGCGGAGGAGATCGCTGCGTCTCTCGGGATGGGGCTCGGCCAGGCGAACCTCCGGGAGTTCGCCGACGGCGAGATCCACTGCCGGTTCGACGAGTCGATCCGTGGCGCGGACGTGTTCGTGATCCAGACGCATTGCGCGCCGGTCAACGACTCGATCATGGAGCAGCTCATCATGATCGACGCGGCGAAGCGCGCATCGGCGCACAAGATCACCGCTGTCTGCCCCTACTACGGCTACTCGCGCCAGGACCGCAAGTCGGCCGGACGCGAGCCCATCACGGCAAAGCTCGTGGCCGACCTGCTGACCGTCGCCGGAGCGCACAGGGTCGTCGGAGTCGACCTTCACTCGGGCCAGATCCAGGGCTTCTTCGACTTCCCCGTCGACCACCTCACGGCATCGCCGGTTCTCGTCGACTACCTCCAGAGGAACGACCCCGGCGACATCGT
>DATLRJ010000089.1:0-4235 GCA_035534715.1 Acidimicrobiales bacterium
AGAACGGGCCGATCACGGCGCGGCTCTCGTCGGCGGGCTCGTTCATCGGGTTGTACCCGGCGACGGCGGGGTTCCCCTTGTAGCGGTCCGCGATCGCCTCCCAGATGTGGACCGTGCGGTCCTGGAAATGCGGGTGTTCCCGCAGGCGCTCGGGCTCGCCGCGACCTTCGACCCGGACCTCGTCGAGGACGTGGCGGCCGTCATCCGGGAGCAGCTGCGCGCGGTCGGGGCGCGCCACTGCCTCGCGCCGGTGCTCGACGTCGCGCGCGACCCGAGGTGGGGCCGCGTCGAGGAGACGTTCGGGAAGGAGCCGTTCCTCGTCGGCACGCTGGGCGCCGCCTACGTCCGCGGCCTGCAGACCGGCAACCTGCGTGGTGGCGTGCTCGCGACGGGCAAGCACTTCCTGGGCCACGCGAGCCCTGAGGGCGGCCGGAACCACGGGCCGCTGAGCGTCGGTGAACGCGACCTTCGCGACGTCTATGCCGAGCCGTTCGCCGTCGCCATCGCCGAGGCCGGGCTCGCTACCGTGATGAACTCCTACAGCGCGGTCGACGGCCTCGCGCCCGCGGGCTCCCGCCGTATCCTCACCGACCTGCTGCGCGGCGAGCTCGGCGTCGGCGGCATGGTCGTCGCCGACTACTTCGCGGTCTCGCTGCTGATGACGCACCACCACGTCGCCGCCGACAAGAGGGGCGCGGCGGTGCTGGCGCTCGAGGCGGGCCTCGACGTCGAGATGCCGGCGACCGACTGCTTCGGCGAGCCGCTACGGGCGGCGATCGACGACGGCGAGGTCAGCGTCGACACCGTCGACACGGCCGTCCGGCGGGTGCTGGGCGCGAAGTTCGCCCTCGGCCTGTTCGAGGACCCCTACGTCGAGGAGGAGCGGGCGGCTCTCGCGTTCGAGACACCGCCGCAGCGGGCGCTCGCCCGACGCGCCGCGCAGGAGGCCGTCGTCCTCCTCACGAACAACGGCGTCCTCCCGCTCTCGGCGACCGTCCGGAGGATCGCCGTCGTCGGCCCTGGCGCCGACGACGTCCGACTCCTGCAGGGCGACTACCACTACCCGTCCCACCACCGGAGCACCGACGGGCCGGTCGAGGCAGAGGGTCACGACGACGGTGCGGCGGTGCTGCTCCTGCCGACCGCGAGCGGCGGCGAGTGGCAGCCCGGCGCCTTCTACACCGAGCACGTGACGCCACTCGCCGGCCTCCGCTCGGCCGTCGGCACGGGTGTCGAGGTCGCATTCTCTCCGGGCTGTGCGGTGACCGGGAAGGACACCGCGGGGATCGCCCCGGCCGCGGCGCTCGTCGCGGCGTCCGAGGTCGTCGTCGTCGTCGCCGGCCGGTCGGGCCTCGGACGCAACTCGACGGTCGGCGAGGCGCGCGACGCAACCGACCTCCACCTGACCGGTGTGCAGACCGAGCTCGTCCGAGTCTGCGCGGCGACGGGCACGCCGCTCGTCGTCGTCGTCATGAGTGGGCGGGTTCACGCGCTCACCGACGTCGAGCCGCTCGCCGACGCCCTTGTCTACTGCGCGCCGCTCGGGGAGGAGGCGGGATCTGCCCTCGCCGACGTCCTCGTCGGCGCCGTCTCGCCGTCCGGGCGCCTGCCCGTCACTCTCCCGCGGGCCGTCGGGCAGGTGCCGCGCTATCTCGGTCACCGCTCCGGCGGCTCCTCGGCGATGTTCTATGGCGAGTACAGCGACGCGCCGACGAGCCCGCTCTTCGCGTTCGGCCACGGGCTCAGCTACACGGCCTTCGACTACCGCGACCTCGCCGTCCTCTCCGGCGACACGCGTGCCGACGTCGAGGTCTGCTGCACGATCGAGAACGTCGGGGAGCGACCGGGCGCGGAAGTGGTGCAGCTCTACGTGCGTGACCTCGTCGCTTCGGTCGCGCGGCCGGAGCTGCAGCTCGTCGGCGTCGCCCGCGTCGAGCTCGAGCCCGGCGCGGCGCGCACCGTCACGTTCCGGGTGCACCCGAGCCGGCTCGCCTTCACCGACGCCGAGTTGCGCCGGGTCCTCGAGCCCGGCGACTTCGCGTTCTCGGTCGGCGCGTCGTCTGCGGACCTGCGCCTCTCGGCCACGACCGAGATCGTCGGCGATCCGGTCGAGCATCCGCTCGCCGACCTCCGTCCCACCGTGGCGACGGTCGAGGAGGCGCTGGACCCTCCGACGGAGGCGGCCTTCGACTGAGCGCTCGGTCGGCTGGACGCCGCCCGCTACCCGGCCCGCCCGGGTGCGGCGCTGACCGCGATCAGCGTCACCGTGCCAGTCGCCGTGCTCGTGTTCCTCATACGCGGCGCCCGCTACGCCAACGCTCTCGACTACTTCGGCCCCAACCTGACCGCCAACGAGCTCGTCGTCCACACGCCGGCCGGCGCCGCCGCAGCCGGCTACAGCAGCCAGAACCTCTGCGTGTTGAACGTCGACCTGACCGCCCAGCAGATCCGAAGCGACGAGGCCGGTGTGCGCGCCATCACGTCGTCGGTCGGGACCACCGACGTGCTCAGTTTGCAGGTGGCGACGGGACTGCTCATCCAGACGAGCAACGGAGGCACCGACGTCGGGCTGCCCTACGTCGCCACGCCGCAGCTGCTCGCGCACTACGGCATCAGGCCGGGCGACATCCGCCCAGGTGCGGTCGTGCTGTCCTCTCGCGGCGGGCTCACCGGTGCACCCGCCCTGCAGCTTCCGCGCACGTGCTCGTTCGAGAACGCCTGTCCGCCGGCAAGCTGCATCGCCAACCCGGCGATCCAGACCGTGCCTGTGCTACCGCCCGATACCGCCGACCCCAACCTCGTCGTCACCCCGTATGCCGTCCACGAGTACGGGCCGCACGCCGAGACCGCCATATGGCTCGTCCATACGAATGTGCCGCTCACCGCAGGCGGCCTCGGCAGCGGACCCGTCACCGACACCATCACCGTCCTCGCGCTGCCGACGGCGCGCACATCGTGCTCTCGCTGCATGGACCCGTCGCCGCGGTGCTGCGGGTTGCCGCGGATCTCGACCCGGTCGACGTCAGCGTCGTGCCTCGCGGGTCAGGACGAGGACGGGACGCTCTCGCTCGAGACGACGCTCCCCATGACCCGACCGGGCATCCTTGCGCGGAAGATCGTGACGCTCGCGGCACGGGCGGTCGTCGTCGCCACCTTCGGTGGGAGCCGGGACGTGGCGCTCGGCTCGTGCCGCGACCTCGGGCCGTTCACCCCGGGGCGCGGACGGGGCCGCCGCCCGCGGCGCATCCGCGGCTGCCGGCGAGGCGGACCATCGCCTCGCGCATCTGCTCGCTGGACGGCGCCGCGGGCAGTGGGGTGATCGCCGCCCGGGTGGCCACCGCCTGGAGGAAGAGCGAGACGAGGCGGGGCGAGGCGTTCGGCGCGGCGTCCCTGGTGACCTGGAGCACCGCGGCGTTGGCCATCAGAACGAGGAGGAGGTCCTCGCCTGCGAAGTCTTCCCTGAGCTCTCCGGTCGCCTTCGCCTTGTCGATCAGCTCGACGCAGGCGTCGTTCGCCTGCCGGCGGATCGCCTCCACCTGCTCGTCGGCGGGGAGCACCATTGCGAGCAGGTCGGCGAGACCGAGATGGTCCGCCTGCATCGCGCAGATCTCCTCCACGAAGGTCGTGAAGCCGACCCAGCCGTCGGGCTCCGCGAGGGCCCGGCGCGCCGCGTCGAGGTAGCGGCTCGCCTGCTCGACGAGCGCCTCCGCGACCAGCTGCTCCTTGCCGCGGGGGAAGTGCCGGTAGAGGGTGGCGATGCCGACGCCGGCGGAGCGGGCGATGGTCTCGAGGGGCAGGTCGACCCCCGCAGTCGCGTACAGGTCCCGAGCGACGCGCAGGATGCGCTGCCGGTTTCGTTCGGCGTCGACGCGGGTCCGCCGAGTTCGTGTCGCGGCGTCCGCACCGACCGTTCGCGCCTCCATCACGGCCAGCGTACCGTTTCCGGAGGCACTCCTCCGGAACAGACCTATAGTGCCGGTGAGACTTCGGGCGGGCAGGGGAGCGAGACATGGGCGAACAGAGCGACGTGCCGGGCACGATGGACGTGGCAGCCGCCGTGCGGGAGGGCCGCTGGTCCCTCGACGCGGCGAAGTCGACGGTCGAGTTCCATGTCAAGCACTTCTGGGGCGCGATCACCGTGCACGGCGGCTTTGAGCGCTTCGAGGGGGAGGGCAGCGTCGCTCTGGACGGCGCGATCTCGGGACGCCTGACCATCGATGCCACCTCGCTCACGA
>DATLRJ010000090.1:0-12483 GCA_035534715.1 Acidimicrobiales bacterium
GTCGGGGGTCGAGGTGCGACGCCCACCCTGGGAGCGCACCGTGCTCGAGGAGCTCGAGGACGGCGTCCGCGGTCACAGGCGCGAGGAGGATCCCGTTGCGGTAGTGGCCCGTCGCGACGACGACGCCGGGAATCGCCGTCGGACCCACGAGGGGCGAATTGTCCGGCGACCCCGGGCGCAGGCCGGCACGCGCCTCAACGAGCTCGAGCTCGTGGAGGGCGGGCACCGCGCGTGCCGCGTCGCGCAGCAGGCCGTAAACGGCTCCGGCGGTGACGGTCGTGTCGGTGCCGCGCTCCTCGCTCGTCGCGCCGAGGACGACACGGCCGTCCGTGCGCGGAACGAGGTATACCGAGCTGCCCTGGACGAGCGCGCGCACCGTCCTCGTGAGGATGGTCTCGCCGGCGCTCGACCGAAGGCGGAGGATCTGGCCCTTGACGGGACGGACCGGCGGGGTCGCCCGCGGGTCGAGGCCGCCGAGCGAGCCGGACGCCCACCCCGCGGCGACGACGACCTCGCTCGCGGCGATCTCGCGGCCCGCGGCGACGACGCCGGCAGCCCGCCCTCCGGCCGTGACGATCGCGTCGACCCGGCTCCGCACCTCGACGACGCCCGCCCGCCGGGACGCCTCGCCGAGAGCCGCGAGCAGCCGCCGGTTGTCGACCGACGCGTCACCTGTCGCGAAGATCCCCCCGCGTATCCCCGGCGCGAGGTACGGCTCGAGCTCGCGACAGCGGCTCGCCGGTGCCCAGGTCGAGTCGAGCCCGAGGTGACGCTGGTAGTCGAGGAGCTCCTCGAGCGCGACCCGGTCCGACGCGTCGCCGGCCACGAGCAGCGTCCCGTCGCGTCGGAGCCCGACGACGAGGTCGCTCGCCGTCTCGAGATCCGCGGCGAAGCCAGGCCAGGCGGCGAGCGCCCGGACGTTGAGCGCGGCGAGCTCCTCCTCGCCCCAGGCAGCCTCCGTGGCCGGCGCGAGCATCCCCGCGGCCGCGTAGGAGGAGCCGGTGCCGGGGTGCGGGTCAACGATCGCGACCGAGCGCCCACGCGTCGCGAGCCGCCACGCGACGGCGAGGCCGATGACGCCGGACCCGACGACGACGGTGTCGTGCGAGGTCACCTGGCGATCCTAGGGGTGTGGCGCGATGCGCTGCGAGCCGGCGCGCCAACGAGAGCTCGTGCCCGCGGGCACCGGCGACGATCCGTTTGGGGCCACAGTCCCCGGGCGGGAACCGGGGGGCGCGTCCCGGCGCTGTCGGTCGAGGAGGTCGAGCTGTGTTTCCGTCGTGTAAAGTGATGTCTTCGCCGGGCCAAAGGTGTCCCAGCGCGCAGATTCCGACGGGCGTTGTCGACATCGGAGCCGCGCGGCCCCTCGAGGGGCCGGGCACCTAGCGGGCGAGGGACGTGATGGCAGTTCGACACATACGCGGCGGTCTCTACGACGCGCGCACGGAGCGCGACGCGTGCGGCGTGGCCTTCGTCGCGGACATGGTCCGTGGACCGAGCCACGAGATCGTGGACCTCGCGCTCACCGCGCTCGAGAACCTCGCACATCGCGGGGCCTTCGGCGCCGACCCGGACACCGGCGACGGCGCGGGGATCCTCATCCAGATGCCCGACGAGCTCTTCCGGGCCGTCGCAGGGGTCGCGCTGCCACCTAGGGGCCACTACGCGTCGGGCATGGCGTTCCTGCCGGCCTCGGCCGAGGAGTCGGCGCGAGCAGAGTCCGAGATCGAGTCGATCGCGGCGACAGAGGGCCTCGCCGTGCTCGGCTGGCGTGACGTGCCCGTCGACCTGGGGGTCGCCGGCGCCTCGGCACGGAGCGTCGCGCCGAGGTTCCGCCAGCTCTTCCTCGCCGCGGATCCAGCGGGCCACGTCGCGGGCGCGTCGGGCGACCTGCTCGAGAGGCTCGTCTACGTCGTGCGCAAGCGCGTCGAGCACGCGGTCGACGGCTGCTACTTCCCGTCGCTCTCGACGCGGACCTTCGTCTACAAGGGCATGCTCTCGACCGAGCAGCTCCGGCGCTTCTTCGCGGACCTGTCCGACGCCAGATGCGCGAGCCCTCTCGCTCTCGTCCACTCGCGGTTCTCGACGAACACGTTCCCGTCGTGGCCGCTCGCCCACCCCTACCGCCTCGTCGCCCACAACGGCGAGATCAACACCGTCGGGGGCAACCGGAACTGGATGCGCGCCCGGGAGGCGCTGCTCTCGAGCGACCTCATCCCCGGCGACATCGGGCGCCTCCTCCCGATCCTCACCGAGGGGGCGAGCGACTCGGCCTCTTTCGACGAGGTCCTCGAGCTGCTCCATCTCGGGGGTCGCTCGCTCCCGCACTCGGTCCTCATGATGATCCCCGAGGCCTGGGAGGGCCATCGCGAGATGGACGCGCCACGCCGCGCGTTCTACCAGTACCACGGCTGCCTCATGGAGCCGTGGGACGGACCCGCCGCGGTCGCGTTCACAGACGGGTCGGTCATCGGTGCGGTGCTCGACCGCAACGGGCTGCGACCGGCGCGCTACTGGGTGACCGGCGACGGCCTCGTCGTGCTCGCGTCGGAGGTCGGGGTGCTCGACATCGACCCGGCGCGCGTCGTCCGCAAGGGCCGCCTCCAGCCGGGGAAGATGTTCCTCGTCGACACCGTCGCGGGGCGGATCGTCGACGACGCGGAGGTGAAGGCGACGCTCGCCGCCGAGCACCCCTACCAGGACTGGCTCGACAAGGGCCTCGTGCGCCTCTCGGAGATGCCGCGCCGCGACATGCTCCTTCCCCAGCACGGCTCCGTCGTCAGGCACCAGCGGCTGTTCGGCTTCACCGGGGAGGAGCTCCGCGTCATCGTCGGGCCGATGGCGACGACGGCTGGAGAGCCGATCGGGTCGATGGGCTCGGACACCCCGCTCGCGGTCCTCTCCGATCGGCCGAGGCTGCTCTTCGACTACTTCAGCCAGCTCTTCGCCCAGGTGACCAACCCGCCGCTCGACGCGATCCGAGAGGAGCTCGTGACGTCGCTCTCCGCGACGATCGGACCCGAGCGCAACCTGCTCGAGCCCGGGCCCGACTCGTGCCGCCAGATCGTCCTCGAGTTCCCCGTCATCGACAACGACGACCTCGCGAAGCTCCTCTACGTCGACGAGCACGGCGAGACGCCCGGCTTCTCGAGCTTCGCGATCGACGGGCTCTACCCGGTCGCGGGCGGGGGCGCCGCGCTACGGGAGGCGATCGAGCACGTCTGCGACGAGGTGCTCGCCGCGATCGACCGCGGTGTCAACATCGTCGTGCTCTCCGACCGGCACTCGAGCCAGGAGCTCGCGCCGATACCATCGCTGCTGCTCACCGCCGCCGTCCACCATCACCTCGTACGCGAGCGCGCACGCACGCGCACGGGCCTCGTCGTCGAGACGGGCGAAGCCCGTGAGGTCCACCACATGGCGCTCCTCGTCGGCTACGGGGCGGCCGCGGTCAACCCGTACCTCGCGATCGAGTCGATCGCCGAGATGGCAGATCGAGGCGAGCTCGGCGACCTGCCTGCACGGCGGGCCGTCCGCAACTACGTGAAGGCCGCGGGCAAGGGCGTGTTGAAGGTCATGTCGAAGATGGGGATCTCGACGATCGCCTCGTACACAGGTGCCCAGGTGTTCGAGGCCGTCGGCCTCGACAACGCCCTCGTCGAGCAGTACTTCACAGGCACCGCGAGCCGCATCGGCGGTTCCGACCTCGACGCGCTCGCGAGCGAGGTCGCGCAGCGCCACCACCTCGCGTGGGAGGAGCGCGAAGGCGAGCTCGCACACCGGGAGATCGCTGTCGGAGGCGACTACCAGTGGCGGCGGGAGGGCGAGCACCACCTGTTCAACCCGCGGACGGTCTTCACGCTGCAGCACGCGACGCGTGCCCGTCGCTACGAGGTCTTCAAGAAGTACACGACGCTCGTCGACGACCAGTCCTCGAAGCTCGCGACCTTGCGCGGGCTGCTCAGGCTGCGCACCGGTGAGGCGGCACCGCGACCCGCGGTCGCGATCGAGGAGGTGGAGCCCGTCGAGACGATCCTCCGCCGCTTCGCGACCGGGGCGATGTCCTACGGCTCGATCTCGGCCGAGGCGCACGAGACGCTCGCGGTCGCGATGAACCGGCTCGGCGGCAAGTCGAACACCGGCGAGGGCGGTGAGGACCCCGAGCGGTTCCGCCCCGACCCGAACGGCGACTCGCGCCGCAGCGCGATCAAGCAGGTCGCATCGGGCCGCTTCGGCGTCACGAGCGAGTACCTCGTGAACGCGGACGACATCCAGATCAAGATGGCCCAGGGCGCGAAGCCCGGCGAGGGCGGCCAGCTCCCCGGCAACAAGGTCTACCCGTGGATCGCTCGGACGCGGTACTCGACACCGGGCGTCGGGCTCATCTCACCACCCCCGCACCACGACATCTACTCGATCGAGGACCTCGCCCAGCTGATCCACGACCTGAAGAACGCGAACCCGCGAGCTCGGATCAACGTGAAGCTCGTCGCCGAGCACGGCGTCGGCACTGTGGCCGCGGGCGTCGCGAAGGCCCACGCGGACGTCGTGCTCATCTCGGGCGACGACGGCGGGACGGGCGCCGCGCCGCTCACCTCGCTCAAGCACGCCGGGGCGCCGTGGGAGCTCGGGCTCGCCGAGGCCCAGCAGACGCTCGTGCGCAACGGGTTGCGTGACCGCATCGTCGTGCAGGTCGACGGGCAGATGAAGACGGGGCGTGACGTCGTCGTCGCCGCGCTGCTCGGCGCGGAGGAGTTCGGCTTCGCGACGGCCCCGCTCGTCGTGTCCGGCTGCGTGATGATGCGCGTCTGCCATCTCGACACCTGCCCGGTCGGCATCGCGACCCAGAACCCGGAGCTCCGCAAGCGCTTCACGGGCCGGCCGGAGTTCGTCGAGACGTTCTTCCGCTTCATCGCGGAGGAGGTCCGCGAGCACCTCGCGGCACTCGGCTTCCGTTCGATCGAGGAGGCCGTCGGCCACGTCGAATGCCTCGACGTCGCGCCGGCGGTCGAGCACTACAAGGCGAGCGGCCTCGACCTCACGCCACTGCTCGTGGCCGAGACCTCGGTGCACGGCGACTGCGCGCTCCACCAGGTGATCGAGCAGGACCACGGTCTCGCCGACGCGCTCGACCAGCAGCTCATCGCGCGGTGCGCGCCCGCACTCGAGCGCGGCGAGGCCGTCGTCGTCGAGCTAGCGGTGCGCAACGTCCACCGGACGGTCGGCACGATGCTCGGCTCCGAGGTCACCCGCCGCCACGGTGCGGCCGGGCTGCCGGACGGAACGATCCGCTGCAGGCTCACGGGATCGGCGGGGCAGAGCTTCGGGGCGTTCCTCCCGGCGGGAGTCGAGCTCACGCTCGTCGGTGACGCGAACGACTACCTCGGCAAGGGGCTCTCCGGCGGGAGGATCGTCGTGCGCCCCCCCGACGCCTCCCCGTTCCCCGCGGAGGAGAACATCATCGCGGGAAACGTCCTCTGCTACGGCGCGACGCGGGGCGAGGTGTTCGTGCGCGGCCAGGTCGGGGAGCGCTTCTGCGTGCGCAACTCCGGCGCGACCGCGGTCGTCGAGGGAGTCGGCGACCACGCGTGCGAGTACATGACCGGCGGCACGGTGCTCATCCTCGGCGAGACAGGGCGCAACGTCGCCGCGGGCATGTCCGGAGGCGTCGCGTACGTGCACGACCCGGCGAGGCGCCTCGAGCGGCGCGCCAATCTCGCGATGGTCGAGCTCGAGCCCCTCGACGACGCCGATCGGGCAGTCGTGACGACCCTGCTCGAACGCCACCGCGAGCTCACCGGCTCGACGCTCGCGGACCGCCTCCTCGGCCGGATCGACGCCGCGCTCGCGGAGTGCGTGAAGGTGATGCCGACCGACTACAAGCGGGTGCTCGAGGCGACGCGCGACGCCGAGGCACGTGGCCTGCCCGTCGACGACGCGATCATGGCGGCCGCGCATGGCTGACCCGAGAGGTTTCCTCCGCTATGAGCGGCGCGGTCCGACACGGCGCCCCGTCGAGCTGCGGATCCACGACTGGCGAGAGGTCTACGAGCCCTTCGGGGCGGGCGAGCTGCGCGACCAGGCCGCGCGGTGCATGGACTGCGGGATCCCGTTCTGCCACGAGGGCTGCCCGCTCGGCAACCTCATCCCCGAGTGGAACGACCTCGTCTGGCGCGGCCGCTTCGCGGACGCGAGCCAGCGCCTTCACGCGACGAACAACTTCCCCGAGCTCACCGGCCGGCTCTGCCCCGCGCCGTGCGAGGGGTCGTGCGTGCTCGGGATCAGCGACGAGCCCGTGCTCATCAAGCAGGTCGAGCTCGAGATCGCCGAGTGGGCGGCCGGTGAGGGCCTCGCGCCGATCACCCCGTCACCCGCGACGGGAAAGCGCGTCGCGGTCGTCGGCTCCGGCCCGGCCGGGCTGGCGGCGGCGCAGCAGCTCACGCGCGCGGGCCACGACGTCGTCGTCTTCGAGCGCGCCGAGCACATCGGCGGGCTGCTCCGATACGGGGTCCCGGAGTTCAAGCTAGAGAAGTCCGTGATCGACCGGCGGCTCGCGCAGATGGTCGCCGAGGGGACCGAGCTGCGCACGGGGACCCACATCGGCTCGTCCGACGGCGCCGTCGCGGGCGCGGCCGCCCCGGGTCACGCGGTCATCCCCGCCCAGCACCTGCTCGACGAGTACGACGCGGTCGTGCTCGCCGTGGGCTCGACGCGGCCGCGCGACCTCGCGGTGCCCGGGAGAGAGCTCTCGGGCGTGCACTTCGCGATGGACTACCTGAAGGGGGCCAACCTCGCGTGCGAGGGCCTGATCTCAGAGGCTCCGATCTCGGCCGCGAGCAAGGACGTCGTCATCATCGGCGGCGGCGACACGGGCGCCGACTGCCTCGGGACCGTCCACCGCCAGGGAGCCCGCTCGGTCCGCCAGCTCGAGATCCTCCCCGAGCCGCCGGGCACGCGCCCGTCGGACAACCCCTGGCCGACCTGGCCGCTCGTGCTGCGCAGCGCCGCGGCTCACGAGGAGGGCGGTGAGCGCCTCTACGCGCTGTCCACGAGCGAGCTCGTCGGCGACGGCTCCGGCGCGCTTCGGGCGCTGCGGGCCCGGCGCGTCGCCCAGGTGCTGGAGGACGGTCGCCCGACGTTCAAGCCGGTCGCCGGGGAGCCGCTCGAGATCGAGTGCCAGCTCGTGCTCCTCGCGCTCGGCTTCGCTGGCCCGGAGCAGTCGGGCGCCGTCTCCGAGATCGGCTGTGCGCTCGACTCCCGCGGCAACATCGCGGTCGACGACGCGTTCATGACGAGCGTGGACGGCGTGTTCGCCTGCGGGGACGCCGCGCGCGGCCAGAGCCTCGTGGTCTGGGCGATCGCCGAGGGGCGTTCAGCCGCAGCCTCGCTCGACCGCTACCTCGAAGGCGAGACCGACCTGCCGGCGCCCCTGCGCCCCGGCGCCGTCGCGCTCGCCTGACCGGTCGGCGCGTGGCACGTCCGTCGGACGTCATGGGCGACGACACGGTCGGCGCGGTGCGCGACGAGCTCGTACACATCGGCGACCGGCTCGGCGATCTCGCCTACGACGAGCTCCGCCGCGCGGTCGACGCGGGCGAGACGTCGCGCCCCGAGCTCGAGCGGCGCCTCACGAGGGCCCGTCACGCGGTCGAGCGGGCCGTCGCGATCCTCGGAGGACCCGCGTCCGTCGAGTGACGCGCTAGCGGGCGACGCGTGCGGATCCCCGCCAGCTGGTGCGGTCGGCGGGCGGGCAGCCACGCCGGCAGCGCTCGAGCGCCGGCGACCGGGCAATATCTCACTCGAGCCGGGCCGTGCGACAGACTGCCTCGGCAGGCGAACCGGGGAGCTGACAGCGACGATGGAAGACAGCAACGACCCGAGCGACACGGTCATCGCCGAGCTGATGAACCCCTCGGTCGACCGGCGGCTACGCGACCTGCCGTCGCTCGTGGTCCGCTCGACCTCGCTCGTCTGGGAGGCGGCGCGGCGCGAGCTCGTCGTGACCGCGGCGCTGCAGGCGGTGAGCAGCGCTGCGCTCGCCGCGCAGCTGCTCATCGGGCGCGAGCTGCTCAAGTACCTGCTCGGGCTGCACGCGGGCGAGGGGCTCGGCGGGGCCGTCCCCGACGTGCTCGTCCTCAGCGGAGCCGTCGCCGTCGTGTCGCTCGCGAACGTGGTGCGCTTCGAGTACCAGCAGCTGCTCGGCGAGCTCGTGAGCCGCCACGCGCTCGAGCGAGTCATCCGAGTCGGGTCGCGAGTGGACCTTCTCTCCTTCGAGTCCTCGCAGTACCACGACCGTCTACGGCGGGCGATGTTCAACGCGTCGGTCCGGCCGCTGCAGCTGACGACCGGCGTGCTCTCGATCATCGGGTCGGCGCTCGGCGTCCTCGCGATCGGCGCGACGCTTCTCAGCATCCAGCCGCTGCTCGCCGTGCTCGCCGCCGTCGCGATCGTGCCGGTGTGGATCATGACGCTCCGTGCAGGTCGGGCGCTCTACAAGTTCGGCTTCGCGCAGACGGCCCGAGACCGGCGGCGCAACTATCTCGAGATGCTCCTCACCCAGAAGGAGGCGGCGAAGGAGGTCCGCGGCTACGAGCTCGCCGGCCACCTCGAGGCGACGTACCGCCATCTCTACGAGCTACGGATAGCGGACCTGCGCACGCTCATCCGCGGGCGCATGCGACAGGGCGTGCTCGGCGCCGTCGCGACGTCCGCCCTCAGCGGGGGCACGCTCGGGTTCTTGATCTGGCTCGTCGCGTCGCATCGGCTGTCGCTCGCGAGCGCGGGCACGGCCGCGGGCGGACTTCTGCTGCTCGGGACCCAGCTGCAAGGTCTCGTCTCGGGCGTCGGCGCCCTGTACGAGAGCGCGCTGTTCGTGCAGGACTTCGTCTCGTTCCTCGAGCTCGGCTCCGCCACGCCTGCTGGCGTCGCGCCGGCGGGGGAGACCTTCGGCGACTTCACGGTTCTCGAGGCCGACCGCGTCAGCTTCACATATCCGACGGGCACCGCGCCCGCGCTGTCGGACGTGTCGATGCAGATTCGGCGCGGCGACGTCGTCGCGCTCGTCGGCGAGAACGGCTCGGGCAAGTCGACGCTCGCGAAGATCCTCGCGGGCCTCTATCCGCCGGCGAGCGGCTCTGTGCGATGGGACGGCCGGGACCTCGGCAACGTCGACCCCGCAGAGCTGCGCTCACGCACCGCCGTGCTGTTCCAGGACTTCGTGCACTTCCAGATGACGGCATTGCAGAACATATCTATGGGCAGATGGCAGCGCATCGACGACCGCGAAGGGGCGGAGCTCGCCGCGAGGCGCGCCGAGGCGGACCCGTTTCTTCGCGACCTGCCGAGCGGCTACGACACCCAGCTCGGCCCGGAGTTCTTCGGCGGAGTCGACCTGTCGGGCGGGCAGTGGCAGCGGATGGCGCTCGCGCGTGCATTCTTCCGGGACGCCGCGCTCGTCATACTCGACGAGCCGACCGCGTCGCTCGACCCGCGCTCGGAGGCTCAGCTGTTCGGAGCGGTGCGCGAGCTGTACGCGGGCCGGTCGGTGCTGCTCATCACGCACCGGATGGCGAGCGTGCGCCATGCGGACTTCATATACGTCCTCGACGGCGGTCGCGTCGCCGAGGAGGGCACCCACGAGGGGCTCATGGCGCGCGGAGGGCTCTACTCGGAGCTGTTCAACCTGCAGGCGTCGTCGTTCCGGGAGTGAGCATCTCGGCCCCATGCGACGCCGCCGACGACAGGAGCCCCGGACCTCCCGGGCCCAGGGCTCCTCGTCGCGTCGCTCCCCGGCAGGCCGTCGGCGACGACAGCCGACCTGGTCGCTCAGGATCCGCCCGACATGTGGTCGTGGTGGTAGTGCATCCCGTCGTGCTTGTCGCCCTTCTTGTGCGGAGGCATCTGCGTGAGGTCGGCGACCGAGCCGAGGACGCTCACCGTCGGGGGGTCGTACTGGGGGACGTCGCTGTCCTGGTGCATCGGTGCGGAGCTCCTCCTCGTCGAACCCGTCCGTTGTCCGGGTCGGGGTGACGATAGGAGCAGCGCTCCGCCCGCACAATCCCCCAGGGGTGTTCACTCTCCTAAAGTTGCCCGGGTGACGACGGCGACGCGCGACAGCTGCTCGGACGAGCCGGGCGCAGGCGCGCGCTCCGGCGCGTACGGCCTCGCGATCACGGGCATCGCCGACCCCGGATGGCTCACCGCGGCGCCGGGGTCGTGGGCGCTCTGGCAGCTCACGGTTGAGCGAGGCGAGAGGCCACCGGGTTTCGCCGAATCGCTCGGTCCGGACAGCGCCGAGCTCGTGAGCGAGCCACGCGGGCTCGTACGCCTCTCGCGCGACGAGGGGCGCGCCGTGCTCCGCTTCCCCGAGCCGCTCGTGTCGGCCGGGGTGGCCCATCCCTATCTCTCCTCGCTCGCGGTCGTGACCTCGTGGTGGGCGGGCGGCGTCTCGTTCCACGCCGGGTCGTTCGTGCTCGACGGAGGGGTCTGGGGCGTGCTCGGCGATCGAGAGCGGGGCAAGAGCACGCTCCTCGCATGGCTCGCGCGTGCAGGTGTCGGCGTGTTCTCGGACGACATCGTGGTCCTCGAGGGCGGGCGCGCGCTCGCCGGGCCGCGCTGTCTCGACCTGCGAGAGAGCGCTGCGCGCGAGTTCGGGATCGGCGAGGACCTCGGTGTCGTCGGGACGAGGCAGCGCTGGCGCGTGCCGCTCGATCCGGTGCCGCCCGAGCTGCCGTTTCGCGGGTGGGTGTCGCTCGAGTGGACCGACGAGATCACGCTGACGACAGTGCCTGCCAGCCGGCGCCTCGCGGTCCTTGCCGAGTGCCGCGGGCTGCGCGTCCCGCAGGTCGGGGGCGTGCCCTGGCTCGACGCCCTCGCGAAGCCGATGATCGCGTTCGGGCGGCCGCACGACTGGGCGGAGGCGGACCGTGCCGCGCTGGGCCTGCTCGACCGTCTGAGCTCGCTCTGAGCCGCTGCTGACCTCGCCCGGGCACGAGCCTGCTCGGACCGCTCCTGTCGCGCCTCAGGTCCGCGGGTCGGCTCAGGTCGGCGGGGCCGTGCGTTGCGTGGCTCCGTGGCGCGCCGAGTCGTCGTGGATCCACGCGGCCTGCAGCAGTGTGAGCGAGGCGCCGTCGATCTCCCCGCTCGACCAGTGCCTCCGCAGCGCCTCGACGTCCACGAGATCGCTGGTCACGCCCCCGCCGGACCAGGCGGCCGCGAACCGGCGCGCCGTGGACGTCACGAGGGCGTCGTCGAAAGACGCCTTGGACGAGCGCCCGAGGAGCGTCGAGGGAAGCACGTCGCCGAAGAGGGTCCGAACGAGGTCGGCGCGGAATCCGAGGCCTGCGAACCCGCCGAGCCCGGCGAGCGCGTCGAGGACGACAGGGTCGACGAACGGGTGCACGACCTCGACGTCGTGGTCGGCGCCGAGCGCGGCGAGGCTCTGCGCGCAGACCGCGATGTAGCGATCTCGTGGGAACTGGTGGCGGATCGTCCGCGACCAACCGAGGGGATCTGAGCCGACGCTCGCTCCGACGGCGCGCGCGATGTGTCGCACGCCCACGTCGGTGAGCCATGGCAGCTCCTGCAGCGACAGCCGCGCCCGCCGAGCGTGCACCCACGTGCGCACCGGGCGCGGCGAGACCGCGAGCCCGACGACGAGCGCGTCCGTCAGCCGGGGACGGGCCCGGCACGCGAGCACGCGCTCGGCGCGAGAGGTCGCGCTTAGCACGGCGAGCTCGTCGCCCCCGAATCCCGTCACGACCGAGCCATGGGCCGCGGCGGCGACGATGGGAGCATGGAAGTGGGCGTTGCACGGCCAGAGCAGGCCGTGCCGGCGCATCGCTGCCGCCGCGACTGGTCCGACGAGATCGAGCTCGTCGCCGTCGACGGTGATCCGAAGCCACTCGACGAGCCCGAGGTGGCCGATCACGAGGGTCTGCCACTCGTCCTCGTCGGCGTCGTGCGACCCCGGGAAGCGCAGTGTCGCCGGGATAGGGAGCGCGTAGCCCTCGCGCCGCGCGAGCTGCGTCGCGACCGCGAGCAGAGACGACGAGTCGAGCCCGCCGGAGAAGCTCACGAGGCACGGCGGCCGGCGGAGGGCTCTCCCGAGGGCCTCCTCGAGCGCGGCGCGCGGCGTGATGGCGGGCCGGCGGCGAGAGATGGGACGAGCGCCGTCGATCTCCCCGAGCACCGTGCCGTACGCGAGGTCGATGTCCGTGAGGAGCGGCGCCTTCACCGCAGGCGAGCTCGACGCCCCGTCCGCGCCTACCCCGTGAGCGGGCCTAGGCACTCTCCGCACCTCCGGTGACCGCCGTGCTCTTCTCCAACCTCGAGGTGCGCCGCACGTGGGACACGGGGGAGCGCGCGTGCCAGATCGGCGAGTGCCAGATCGGCGCGCGCCGATGCCGGCGCGTGGGCAATGATATTGCCATGGACAGCCTCGAGCACGACGAAAGGCCGTGGGGTAGCTACACGGTGATATCG
>DATLRJ010000091.1:0-12663 GCA_035534715.1 Acidimicrobiales bacterium
GCCACGGGCCGGCCGTCGGAGCTCGTCACAGCGGCGTTCGCGGCCGGAGTCGAGGCAGCGCCGATCGGCATGGTGGGCGGCTCCCGCCTCGTCGTCGAGGGCCTCGTCGACATCGGCCTCGACGAGATCGCGGCGGCGCGCACTGCCAATCTCGCGGGGGCGGTGGAGGCGGCGACGGGGGCCTGACTCCCCGATCCACACAGCGCCCGTCGTCCACAGCTGTGGACAACCCTGGGGGTACTTACACCCCTGTGGTACCCGCAGCTAGCGGCGCGACACCTTCGCGCGCGCTCCCGTCGGCATTGCGCGGACCGCCGTTCACCTGGGCAGATCCTATGACGGGATGGTTGCACGCAGCGCCGGTGCCTGCGCGGCGCGTACCCAGCGCTCAGCGGTAGCGGGTCGCCATGAGTGCCGCGACGAGGATCGACACCATCCCGCCCACGACGTACCAGTTCGTGGGGCTCGAGGGGAGGACCTGGATGTAGTTGAGGATGATCGCGAGCACTCCGAGAAGGAGAAGCACGAGTAGCAGCTTCGGATACCACCGAGGGCTGCGCTTCACCTTGCGAGGGATCGGCGCGGTGTAGCGGCCGCTCGTGCGCGACTGACGCGGCGGGGGCTGTGCCGCCCGGGTCCTGCCGAGCCGCCGGCGCGTGGGCGCCGCAGTGCGCGCTCCGCCTCCCCGGCCGGGCGGCGCTCCGGCCCGCGACCCGCGACCGGGTGACTTCGACGCTCGTGCCATGGGTCACGAGGATAGTGGGGCGAGATCGCTAGCCTGTGGGCGTGGCCACACGCGTCGTCGTCGTCGACAACTACGACAGCTTCGTATACAACCTCGTCCAGTACCTCGGCGAGCTCGGTGCCGATCCGGTCGTCGTGCGCAACGACGAGGTGGACCTCGACGGCGTGCGCGAGCTCCGGCCGGACGCGCTGCTCGTGTCGCCCGGACCGGGCACGCCCTCGGACGCCGGGATCTCCTCGGCGGCGATCGCCGCGTTCGGCGCCGAGGGCCTCCCTGTGCTCGGCGTGTGCCTCGGTCACCAGTGCATCGGCGAGGTCTACGGCGCGACCGTCGTGCGTGCTGCCGAGCTCATGCACGGTAAGACCTCGCCTGTGCACCATGGCGGAGCGGGCGTGCTCTCCGGCCTGGCCGACCCGTTCGAGGCGACCCGCTACCACTCGCTGGTCGTCGACCCGGCGTCCGTCCCCGAGTGCCTCGAGGTCACCGCGCGGACCGCTGACGGGATCGTCATGGGGCTGCGCCACCGGGAGCTCCCCGTGGAAGGGGTGCAGTTCCACCCTGAGTCGATCCTCACGCGCGTCGGCCATCACCTTCTCGGCAACTTCGTCCACCGGGCGGTCGCCCGACGAGGATGAGCCGGGCGAGCCCGACGCTCAGGGAAGCGAGGTCGGGGTGCCCGGCAACGTCGTCGGGGTGCCCGGCAACGTCGTCGTCGTCGTGGTGGTGGTCGTCGTGCTGGTGGTCGTCGTCGAGGTGGTCGTCGAGCCGTTGATCGCGCCGACGAAGACGACGACCTGGCGGCCCGTCGCGACCGGCGTGCCGGCGACCGGGCTCGTGGCGACGACGAAGCCGACCTTGTCCGGTGCGACGTTGTTCTGCAGGGCGGGCCGGTAGGTCAGTCCTACCTGGGTGAGAGCCTGCTCGGCCGCGGCGAGGGAGTCGCCCGCGACGTTCGGCACCGGGACGGAGCCGCGAGAGAGCACGAGAGAGATCGTCGCGCCGGGCGGGACGCGCTGACCAGGAGTCGGGCTCGTCGCAACGACGTCCCCGGCAGGGACGCTCGAGGACAGCACGGTCGTCGTGTTCGGGCTCACGGCGAAGCGGGCCTGGACGAGCCTGATCGTCGCCGCGTTCACCGTGTCGCCGACGACCGACGGCACGGAGATGAGCGTGCGCCCCGCTGCGACGTAGATGGTGACCTTGGAACCCCGCGGCGCCGAGCCGTTCGCACCCGGCTGCTGTCGCACGACGTAGCCCTGCTTCTCGCTCGCGTTGGCCGCGACGACGTACTTCACCTTCGTGCCGAATCCCGAGGCGCGCAGGGCGGATATCGCGCCCTGCTGCGAGGTCCCGGTCACCGCGGGCACGGGCGCGGACGGCGGGCTCGCCCAGACGACGATCGTCACCCGCGAGCCCGACGTGACCCGCGCCGACGGGCGCGGCGACTGGCTCTTCACCTCGCCGACCTTCGAGATCTGCGCCGCACTCGCCTGCGCCGTCGACTCGACGACGCCCAGGCCCTGCTCGCGCACGAGAGCCTCGGCGACCGCCTTCCTCTTGCCGACGAGGCTCGGCACGCTGACAGAGGCCTTGCCCCCGAAATAGCCGAGCGAACGACCTCCGAAGTAGACGACGAGCCCGATCGCGACGAGCAGGAGCGCCCCCGCCGCGAGCCACCACGGCGTGGTGCTCCGCTGGCGGCGGGACTTCTCGCGCGCGACGACCCCGACGACCGACGTGTCAGGATCCATGGCGTCGCCCGGGACGCCGGGCGAGCTCGCGATCGCGCGCGTCACCTCTCCCGTCGGCCCGCCACGTGGCGGGCTCGCGAGGACGGTCTGGCCGTGGACGAAGCGGTCGAGGTCGGCCTTCATCTCGTCCGCGCTCACATAGCGCTCGGCGGGAAGCTTCGCCATGGCCTCGAGCACGATCGCCTCGAGCGCTGCCGGGATCTCCGGATTGAGCGCACGCGGCGTCGGCGGGTTCTCGCGGACGTGCTGGTAGGCGATAGCGACCGGCGTCTCGCCGCTGAAGGGCGGCCGGCCGGTGATCATCTCGTAGCAGACGACGCCGAGCGCGTAGACGTCGCTCCGGGCGTCGACGGCGAGCCCTTGGGCCTGCTCGGGCGAGAAGTACGTCGCGGTCCCCATGACGAGACCGGTCTGGGTCACCTGCTCGTCCGTTCCGATCGCCCGCGCGATGCCGAAGTCCGTGACCTTGACCTGGCCATCCGCGGTGATGAGAACGTTGCCGGGCTTGACGTCCCGGTGGACGACGCCGTGGCGGTGCGCGTACGAGAGCGCCTTGGCGATGTCGGAGGCGATCGAGGCCGCCTGGGCCGCGGCGAGCGGCGCCTGGGTGCGGATGATCGACGAGAGCGGCTCGCCGTCGATGTACTCCATGACGATGAAGTACGTGCGGTCCGACTCTCCCCAGTCGAAGACCTGGACGATGTTCGGGTGCATGAGGTTCGCCGCGGCCTGCGCCTCCCTCCGGAAGCGCTCGACGAACGAGTGGTCTGTCGACAGCTCGGGGAACAGCACCTTGAGGGCGACCGGGCGGTCGAGGAGCAGGTCGCGCGCCAGGTAGACCTGAGCCGTCCCGCCTCGTGCGATCTGATTTCGTAGCTCGTATCGGCCGCCGTAGACGGGAGCGGGGGGTGTCGTCATGCGGCGACGAGCCTATGCGGCGCCGCGACGCTCGACCGGCGCCGTGTCCGAGCGTGGCCGGCGCCGGTCATCCCGCGTACCCGACTGCGGCGTCGAGGACCTTTGCCACCACCGGTCCGGCGATGGTCGCACCCGTCCCGTCGCACGCGATGTTCGGCTGGTAGGGGACGATCGCGGCGACCGCGACCTTCGGCACCTCACCCGCCCCCGCGGGACCGGTTGCGACGAGCCAGTTCGAGGAGCAGTTGTTGTTCCCGACCTCGGCGGTGCCGGTCTTCGCCGCGACGTTCAGGCTCGGCGGGAAGAGCCCTGCTGCAGTGCCGCGCGCCGCGACGCCGAGCATGAGCTCCCGCACCTGGTCGGCCGTCGCGATCGACGTCGCGTGGAGCCACGCGTGGGGACGGTATGTCGCGACGATCCGGCCCTGGCCGTCGAAGACGTGTGCCATGAGGTGTGGCGCCATGATCGTCCCCCCGTTCGCGATCGCCGACACCACGAGGGCGTCTTGCAGCACGGTCTCTGCGACGTTCTCCTGGCCGATCGCGGAGTAGGCGAGGCCTGGCTTGTTCTGGGCGAAGCTCGCGGCGGACGGGAAGCGTGACACGGAGACCTCGGCGGGGGGCAGGTCGATCGGTGGTCTCGAGTTCAGCCCGAAGGCGTTCGCCTCGGCCGCGAGATTGCGCCCGCCGAGCTGGAGCCCGTAGTGGCCGTACGCGGTGTCGCACGAGAGCCAGAGGTTCGAGGCGAGCACGCCGCCGCAGACCTCGCCGGCGAAGTTGTGAAGCTTGAGGTTGGTCTGGGGCAGCGTGAGCGCTCCCGTCGGCTTCACGTACTCGGTAGCGATCGACGGGTCGTGGTCGAGGATCGCCGAGGTCGTGATGACCTTGAACGTCGATCCCGGTGCCGTGAGGGTGCTCGTCGCGCCGTTCACGAGTGGCGACGCCCCGCTGTTCGGGCTGAGCGACGCGTAGTACTTGTTGATCGCGGTCCCGTCTGCCGAGGAGAGCTTGTTCGGGTCGTAGCTCGGCTTCGAGTACATCGCGAGGATCGCGCCCGACGTGGGGTCGATCGCGACGACCGCCCCGTCCGTGTACGGCGCGAGTGCGGCTTCTGCGACGGCCTGGAGCCGAGGGGAGATCGTGATCTCGACCGTGTCCGTACCCGTGGTCTGTGTGAGCAGGTCCGAGAGGCTGTGCACGGACGACTCGTGTTGGACGAGGTAGCTGTTGTACTCGTCCTCCACGCCGAACTGCAGGGCTTGCTGGGCCCAGTCGTAGTAGCCGGTCACGTCCGCGTACAGCGGCCCGTTCGTGTAGTGGCGCACGTAGCCGGCGCCGGACGGGTTCTTCGTCGAGTACGCGAGCACCGAGCCCGTCGACGAGACGATGTCGCCGCGCGGAAGGTTCCACGTCGACACGACGGTCGACGGCGCGTAAGGGGAGTGCTGGAGGGCGCCCGCCTTGCGTACCTGCAAGTTGTTGAGCTGCAGGAAGAGCAGGCTGAAGCACGCGATGAACAGAACGGCGACGATACGGACGCGCCGGTCCATCTCAGGTGCTCGACGGCGTGGAGGGCACCGTCGTGGTCGTCGTCGCGGGCAGCGTCGTCGACGTGGGCGTCGTCGAAGTCGGCGCAGTGGTCGCAGCGGGAACGGTCGTCGTCGTGGTCGCTGGCGAGGCGGTGGTCGACGTGCTCGTCGTCGGCGCCGGGGCGATCGCGTTGACCGGCGTCGGGGCGGATGACCCGCGCGCCGCTCCGGCAGTGGACGACGCCCGGTGGGCGTGCCCGACCGGGGCAGCGGTCGTCGTCGTGGTGGTGGTCGGGACGACGGTCGTCGTCGTCCCGGCGAGCCCGAGCGCCGACGACGTGTCGACCGAGGGGAGCGCGAGCGCGTGGTGCTCGTTGCCGAGCGCCGTGACGATCGCCTCGGCCACTGCGAGCGACGGTTCGAGCATCCCGCCGCGCAGCGCCGCGACGTTCGGCGGGAAGACCTGGGAGGTTGTGAGCGTGCTCTCGTCGACGACTTCGGGAGTGAACCAGAGGAAGCCGCCGGGGCGCCCGCGAAAGACCGCGACGTGCCCGTGGTCGAGGCCGACGAAGTACGAGGCCTTCACGTACCAGCCGACGACGCCGGCCGAGCCCCCGAGCACGCCGACGAGCGCGAGCACGAACAGCACGACGCGAAGCGAGAGCACTCGGTCCGCGGGGTGCCTGCGCGGCCGCGCGGCCGTTCGCGAGCGATCGTTTCCGTGTGAGGCTCCCGCCGTCGCCGCGCCGAGCGAATCGTTGCCGCGCGCCGGCCTCGAGCGGCCGTCCGCCCCGGCCGGGTCAGGCAGGGTGGAGTCGAGGTCCGCGACGACCACCGTGACGTTGTCGCTCCCCCCGTGCTCGAGAGCGAGGGCGACGAGCTGGGCTGCGGCGGCGGACGGATCGGGTGCTGTCGTGAGCACGGCGGAGATGTCGTGGTCCGTGACCTCGTTCGTGAGCCCGTCGCTGCAGAGCAGCAGCCGCGACCCGGGAGTCGGGTCGAGCTCCCAGGAGTCCACGCTCACGGCGCGGTCGATGCCGAGTGCGCGCGTGAGTATGTGCCGGTGCGGGTGGACCGCTGCCTCAGCCGTCGTGAGCTCGCCGTTGCGCACCATCTCCTCGACGAGGCTGTGGTCCTCGGTGAGCTGGGAGAGCGTGCCGTCACGGAGTAGATAGGCTCGCGAGTCGCCGACGTTGGTGAGCACGAGGCGCTGGCGCCGCCCGACGCGCACGAGCGCCGCCGCGGTGATCGTCGTCCCCATGCCGTGGAGCTGGGATTCGCGCTCGCTCCGCTCGAACACGGCGCGGTTCGCCTCGGTGGTGGCCGCGATGAGACCCGCCGCGTTCGGCTGGTCCGAGAACTCGGTCCGCAGGGTGTCGATCGCGACCCGTGCCGCGATCTCGCCGCCGACGTGGCCGCCCATGCCGTCGGCAACGGCGAGCAGGTCCTCCGAAGCGAGCCCGAGGTCCTGGTTCGATGTGCGCACCCGACCGGCGTCGGTGGCGATCGCGCCGCGGAACGCCGTCACGCTCGCACCCGCGCGCGCACCACGCCACTGCACTGGACCTCGCGCCGGACCTCGCGCCGGACCTCGCGCGGGACCTCGCACCGGGCCTCGCGCCGGGCCTCGCACCGGGCCTCGCACCGGGCCCGGGTCAACGGCCGACCTCGAGAAGCGTGTGCCCGACCGTCAATCGGTCGCCACGTCGCAGCCGGACAGGGGTGGCGACGCGCTCGCCGTTGACAAAGGTCCCGTTCGTCGAGCCGAGGTCCTCGAGCCACGTCTCGCCGTCGCGCCGGTAGACGCGAGCGTGGACCGACGATGCGAACGTGTCCCCTTCGAGCGACACCGCGCACCCGGGCGAGCGCCCGAGGGTGATCTCGCTGCCGAGCTCGAACGCGACGCCTCGTCGCTCCGCGGGCTCGACGATCCGGAGCTTCAGCGCTCCCGACTTCTCGGGAGCGGCCGCGGGCGCCGGCCGCGCCTTGCCCGGTCCGGGCGACGCGCCCGCCGAGGCGCCCGCCGCAGCGCGCTCGGCGCGCGACCGTCGCACCTCCACGAGCACGATCCGAGCGGCGTAGAGGAAGAAGAGCCAGATGAGGGCGAGCAGGAAGAATCGGAGGATCTCGAGCAGACCGTGGGACATGGGAGCGCAGGTCTGCTAGCCGGTCTCGAAGCGAAACGTCGTGATGCCGACCGTGACGAGGTCCCCGTTCGCGAGCCGCTGCTCGCGCACGAGTGTGCCGTTCACCTTCGTGCCGTTCGTCGACCCGAGATCGGCGATGACGACGTCGGCCGCTACCCGCCGCAGCTCCGCGTGGCGGCGGGAGACGTTCGCGTCCCCGAGAGGTATCTCGCACTCGGGAAGCCGGCCGATCGTGATCGGGTCCTCGCCCACGGCGACGCGACGGCCGTCGGGGAGCACGATCCAGCCCGCGGGGGCCTCTTCGCCCTCGATGACCTCGCTCGAGATGAGGAACGTGCTGCGCGAGAGGTCGTCGTTCCAGCCGATCTGGACGCTCACAGGTCCGACGAAGGCGTAGCTCTCGGTCCGGGCGTGCTCGCGTGCCGCGTCAGCGAGCTCCCGGGACAAGACGTCGACGAAGCCACCGAAGCGCTCGTAGTCCTCCTGGCAGAGCAGCACCGAGAAGGCGTTCGGGGCGACGAGCCCACGCACGGTCACCGCGCGCCTCAGGTCCATCTCGCGCGTCAGCCGCCGGCCCAGCTCGACCGGCTGGAGCTCGCCGCGGAACGCCTTTGCGAACGCGCCCTCGACCAGACGCTCGAGGCGCTGCTCGAACTGCTGTAGTCCCATGGCCCCATCACACTACCTGGTACGACGGTCGCCGGGTCGACGTGAGCTAGCCTGTGGGGCCGCACGGGCGAGTGGCGGAATTGGCAGACGCGCAGGATTCAGGTTCCTGTGTCCGAAAGGATGTGGGGGTTCAAGTCCCCCCTCGCCCACACAGTGTCGCTCGCACGTGCGATCCAGACGCTCCACTGAGCCTGCTCGTCGCGCACATCCGCTCTGGCCAGCACCTCCGTCGGGCGCGAGGGCTGGTCGGTCTCGCACACCCGCGCGGGCGCGCGGTGCGCCACCCCGGTACTCTCGGGCGAACACGCGATCAGGAGGTGTGCGATGACTGACGTCAACGACTGGAATCGGCAGGTCATCGAGGAGTTCCGGGCGAACGACGGCCGGCTCTCCGGGCAGTTCGAGGGCGCGCCGGTCCTCCTGCTCCACACGGTCGGGGCGAAGTCCGCTCAGGAGCGGGTCAACCCGATGATGTACCTCGACCTCGACGGTCACCGGTACGTGTTCGCGTCGAAGGCGGGCGCGGACACCCACCCCGACTGGTACCACAACCTCGTCGCGAACCCCGACGTGACCGTCGAGGCGGGCGGAGCGCCGTACGCGGCGCACGCGGCGCCCGTCGCCGGCGGGGAGCGCGACCGCATCTACACCGAGCAGGCGAGCCGCTTCCCCGGGTTCGCCGAGTATCAGGAGAAGACGGGTCGCGTCATCCCCGTCGTGGAGCTCACCCCGACGAGCTGACCGCGCGACCGCGTGTGCACGCCGTCCGTCCCGGCCGGCGTCTCCGGCGGTAGCGTGCGCGCATGAGCCGACGCGCGCCGTATGGGTCCTGGGTCTCCCCGATCTCGAGCGACGTCCTAGTCGAAGACGTCGTCCGCCTCGCCGACCCCCTCGTCGACGGCGACGACATCTACTGGGTCGAGGGACGACCCGCCGAAGGCGGCCGACAGGTCGTCATCCACCGGTCCCCGGACGGGATGACGCGTGACGTCCTGCCGCCGGAGTTCGCCGCCCGAACCCTCGTGCACGAGTACGGCGGGCTGTGCGTGGCCGTCCGCGCCGGCACGGTGTTCTTCTCGAACTTCGCCGACCAGCTCCTGTACCGGATCGATCCGGGCGGTCCGCCGAGCGCGCTCACGCCGGAGGCGGCCGAGCCGCGCTCGATCCGCTTCGCCGCTCCCGTCGTGACACCGGACGGCGCGTGGCTCGTGTGCGTGCGCGAGCGCCACGGTGCCGATGGCGTCGTCAACGACCTCGTCGCGGTCTCGACGGCCGGCAGCGGCGTGACGAACGTCCTCGCGGCGGGGCACGACTTCTACGGATCGCCCGCCATCGCGCCGGACGGGTCGCGGGCCGCGTGGTGCTGCTGGGACCACCCGGACATGCCCTGGGATGCGACTGTCCTGTACGAGGCGCCGATCGCGGGAGGCGCGGTCTCCGGTCCGGCGCGCGTGGTCGCTGGCGGTCCCGGGGAGTCGGTCACCCAGCCTCGCTACGGCCCCGACGGCGCGCTCTACTTCGTCTCCGACCGGACCGGGTGGTGGAACCTCTACCGAGAGTCGGTGGGCGCGGCCGGTCCGACGCCACGCGCGCTCGCTCCCGAGCAGGCGGAGTTCGCGGGCCCGGACTGGGTGTTCGGGCTGTCGAGCTACGCGGTCCTCGACGACTCGACTGTCGTCGCGACGTGGGCGAGCGACGGCGCCGGCCATCTCGGCGCGCTCGCACCGGGTGCACCGAGGTTCGTCCCGATGCCCGTCGAGCACACGGTGTTCGCCGGCATCCGCCGATACGGCGCCGGCGTCGTCGCGATCGCAGCGTCCGCGACGGCCGCGGCCGCGGTCGTCGAGATTGCGGTGCCGTCGGGCGCGACGCGGGTGATCCGCCGTGGACGGCCCGCTCGCGACGACGCGGCGTACCTGTCGGTGCCGACGGCCTTCGAGTTCCCGACCGCTGGCGGAGCGAGCGCCCATGCGCTCCTCTACCTCCCGGTCAACGCCGACTTCGAGGGGCTCGAGAGCGAGCGACCGCCGCTCGTCGTCGCGAGCCATGGTGGTCCGACGTCGGCCGCGACCTCCGCGCTCGACTACTCCGTCCAGTACTGGACGAGCCGCGGGTTCGCCGTCGCGGACGTGAACTACGGGGGCAGCTCTGGCTACGGGCGCGAGTACCGCGATCGGCTTCGGGGGAAGTGGGGCGTCGTCGATGTCGAGGACTGCGAGAACGTCGCTCGCGCGCTCTCGGCGGAGGGCGTCGTCGATCCGGAGCGGCTCGTGATCCACGGCGGGAGCGCGGGCGGCTACACGACTCTGTGCGCGACGACCTTCGGGGACGTCTTCGCGGCCGGCGCGAGCTACTTCGGCGTCGCGGACGCCGGCGCGCTTGCACGCGACACCCACAAGTTCGAGTCGCGGTACCTCGACGGCCTCATCGGTCCGTGGCCCGAGGCGCGCTCGCTGTACGAGGAGCGATCGCCCATATTCCACACGGATCGCATGCGCACGCCGCTCATCGTGTTCCAAGGGCTCGAGGACGCGGTCGTCCCGCCGAACCAGGCCGAGATGATGGTCGAGGCCCTGCGGTCGCGCGGGGTCCCCGTCGCGTATATCGCCTACGAGGGAGAGCAGCACGGCTTCCGCCGCGCGGAGAACATCCGCAGGACGGCCGAGGCCGAGCTGTACTTCTACGGGAAGATGCTCGGCTTCTCGCCCGCGGGCGAGATAGAGCCCGTCGAGATCGAGAATGCCGGCGCGATCGCCCGGCCCGGCGCGCGCCCGGGCCGCGACGCCGGTGCGCTCACGCCTCGGCGGCGAGGATCGCGTACAGGCGCCGGCGGGTCTCGACGAGCACCGCCTCCGCCTCGGACTGCTGCTCGGGCGTGCCTGCCTGGCCGATCTGGATGACCGCGCCCGCGAGCTGGGCGACCGCGTGGCGCAGCCGCATCGCGTCGGGGTCGATGCCGTCGTTGACCTCGTCCCAGGGCGCCTTGCGGCCGGCGAGCTCGCCGGCAGCCTCGCGTCCGGACTCGGTTAGCGAGAAGCTCCGCTTACCGGCGTCCTGCTCGGCGACGACGAGCCCTTCGTCCTCCAACAGCTGCAGTGTGGGGTACACCGAGCCGGGGCTCGGCTTCCACACTCCCCCGGTGCGCTGCGCGAGCTCCTGGATGATCTCGTAACCGTGCATCGGCCGCTCGGCGAGCAGCGCGAGCACGGCGGCGCGTACGTCGCCGCGCCGGGCGCGCCCTCCAGGGCCGCGCCCGCGGCCACGGCCGAACGGCCCGCCCCACGGTGGTCCGAACGCTCCCGCGAACTGCCCGAACGCGGGCCTGCCGAGCGGCCCTGGACCGCCTCGCTGCCGGCCCCACGGGGACGTGGGCAGCGGTCCGCCGCTGTGCTCTTCGTCGTGGTGGTGGTGCATCTACGTGTCCTCCTCCGTCGAGGGGCCTTCCCGCCGACACTCGAGATCATATCGCGATATATCGGCGACGTGTCGCCCGGCGCATACCGACCGTCGCCCGGGCGACGCCGGGAACACGTGCGCGTCCCCCGGCGTTGCCGCTGGGGGATCGGCCGGTAGCGGCCGTTGCCGAGGAGGCGAGATGCCGGACACACCATCGCAGGTGACGACCATCGCGACGGGGGTCGCAGACTTCTGGTTCGACCCGCTGTGCCCGTGGGCGTGGCTCGCGTCGCGATGGATGCTGGAGGTGGAGAGGGTGCGGCCCGTGTCGACTCGCTGGCACGTGATGTCGCTCGCCTATCTCAACGACGGGCGGGAGGGCCTCTCCGAGGAGTACCGGAGGTTCCTCGAGCACGCGTGGGGACCGGTGCGCGTCTGCATCGCCGCCGAGCAGGATCACGGCCCCGAGGCCCTCCTTCCCCTCTACACGGCGCTCGGGACCCGCTTCCACCTGAACGACGAGCCGCGCGAGCCAGCGACGATCGTCGCTGCGCTCGAGGACGTGGGCCTTCCCGTCGGCCTCGCTGACGTCGCCGAGAGCACCGACTACGACGACGAGCTGAAGCGCTCCCACCACGCCGGCATGGACCAGGTCGGCTACGAGGTGGGCACGCCGGTGATCAGCGTCTCGGGCGTCGCGTTCTTCGGCCCGGTGGTCACGCCGACGCCGCGCGGGGAGGCTGCCGGTAGGTTGTGGGATGGCGTCGTGCTCGTCGCCGGCACGGACGGCTTCTACGAGCTGAAGCGGACGCGCACCCGAGGCCCGGTCTTCGACTGACGCGACCCCGTTCGCATCCGGCTCGGGGTCAGGACGCCGCGGCTCCCGGCACGGCGCGCGGTCGACGGGCGCCGGTCTCCTCGGACGACAGGACGGCGCCGTCGCACAGCACGATCTCGCGCCCGCGTACAGCGGGGACGCGCGGTCCGGGGAGAAGCATGCCCGTGAGGTTCAACGGGTCCGCAGCTGAGAGCCGGACGATCACGCCGTCGGAGGTGCTCGCGGCCGTCCTGCGGACGGCGTCGATCGCGTCCGGAAGGCCGAACTGCTCTCCCGTGACGCCTGCGACGAAGCGCCCACCCCGCGCGAGGCCGCGCGCCTCGAGCCGCCGAAGCGCCCACAGCACGTCCCGCCAGGGGAGGCCGAGCGCCTCCCGGGCCGCGAGCTCGCGAAACACGACGCCCCAGCGGGTGAGGAGCTGGGCGGCGAGTGCCTCCGCGAGCTCGTCGGGCGCGTAGTCGGACGGGACCGTCGAGGGGAGCAGCGACCACCTGCCTCCCGCGAGCGCCGGAGGGACCTGCGCCCGCGCGCCGGCGGCGCGAGGTGACCGGAGAAGAGCGGCGTGCCCCGGGACTCCGGCGCTCGTCGCGGTCCGGCCGCGTCTCGGGTGCGCGGCTGTCGACCTGTAGCGGCCGGCGAGCAGCGCGCGCACGGCCCGGAAGCCGTCGGAC